>JBAUZZ010000343.1:0-1644 GCA_049585495.1 Chthoniobacterales bacterium
GCTCCAACCGCCGAAGCCCAATCAGCTCGTTGCGTATTTCTTTCAACCGTTATGCACCGCTATCAATGTCATAAAATATCGGCCAAGATCGACATTCACTAAGGTGCGCCAAATCTGATCCTCGGCCGCGCGAAAGGCAACCACCTGTCACAAGTGTACCCACAAGCCAACCTCCTGCTAGCGGTCGGGAAATTTCTCAAGAGGTTGACCTTTTAAGGCCGTAGCTCTGGCGGCGCTATCAAATCCTTGTGTTGCCCACTGTTGCCAGAGCGACCAGGGTGGCAGCCAGCACCATCCGCCCGAGGGTTTGCCAATGATCGCTGCGGTACCTTGAGCCGCCAGCGCCGCAGTAAGGGAAGACCAGCTAGGGTCTTGAAACTTTAATATTCACCGGTCCGCCCACTGCAGGATTGTAGTTGTGGCTCTGCCGCTCCGTGCCCACCCTGGCCGCTGTGCGAGGCCCTCCTTGCCCTGCTGCCGATTAGGTTCGACATTGACGTGCCGCTGAAATTTGGGAATCGGAACTAACAACAACCTCCCATGCCTGAAGCCGATTCGCGTTCTGCGCTGTCCTGGTACGAAAGCAACGCGCAAGTGGCGTCAGCCCGTCACGAATCGTTGGACCCGGCAATCGTCCATCGTTGGTGGGTGGACCAACTGCCATCGGTGCCGGCGACTATTTTGGATATCGGCGCCGGGACCGGTCGCGATGCAGCCAGGTTGGCCGAGAAGGGCTACGACGTTATCGCGGTAGAACCCGTACCGGCCATGATGCGGGAAGGGATACGCCGGCGACCAAACCCGCGGTTTCGTTGGATCGAAGATCGACTGCCTTCCCTGGATCGGGTCTCGCGCCTGGGTATCTCCTTCGATCTGATCCTTCTCAGCGCGGTCTGGATGCATGTTCGGCCGGTCGACCGCAGCCGCGCCTTCCGGAAAACGATTCAATTGCTTAAACCCGGTGGCCAGGTCGTGATGACGTTCCGTCCGCCGCCGACGCCGCCGGCCGATTCACGCGGGATGTACCCGACATCGATTGCGGAGATCGAGAAACTCGCGCGGGATCACGCGGTCAGTATCGCTGCATCAACCACCCAAGAGGTGCCGGGCCCGGACGGTATCGTTCGCTGGACCCGACTCGTGCTGAGGTTGCCTGACGACGGGACCGGAGCCTTGCCCTTGCTCCGGCACATCATTCTGAATGATACGAAATCGAGCACATACAAACTCGCCTTACTACGCACACTTTGCCGGATCGCCGACGGCTATCTCGGGATGGTCAGGGAGACCCATGAAGAATTCGTCGAGGTGCCACACGGTTTGGTGGCGCTCTTCTGGATCCGGCAATTTAAGCCGTTGCTTGACGCCAAGTATCCTCAGTCGCCTACCAATGTCGGTTACCAGGGATTGGAGTTTGCCAAAGGAAGCCTAGCGTTACTGACAGTTTCACCGCTCGACTTGCGGGTCGCCGGGCGCCTTTCGCGGCTTCAGGCTGCTCATCTTGGTTCTTCGTTGAAGGCAGCGGCTGCGAACATCACCAGAATGCCGGTGAATTTCATCCGATTCCCTTCTGGAAACCAGGTTCTAGCCGTGCAACGGGATAGCCGATTGATTCCTAAGCCGACGTTGATTATCGACCGTGAG
>JBAUZZ010000344.1:0-3258 GCA_049585495.1 Chthoniobacterales bacterium
TGGTGACTCGTTTGAAATGCTTCGCGCGGTGTTAGACACCAATGTATGGTTAGCGACTCATGTGGTCATGGTGACCCTTGGTTACTCATCGGTGGCTTTGGCCGGTTTCCTGGGCATTATCTATATCCTCCGCGGCCTTTTTACCACCTCGTTCAGCGAAACGACCGCGAGTTCACTCAGTCGAATGATGTACGGTATCATTTGTTTTGCTACCTGTTCAGCTTCGTTGGAACCATCCTCGGCGGAATCTGGGCTGATCAATCTTGGGGGCGATTCTGGGGATGGGACCCAAAGGAGAATGGAGCGCTTCTTATCGTACTGTGGAACGCGATCATTCTTCACTCCCGCTGGGGTGGCCTCATTCGCGAACGTGGACTTGCGGTGATGAGTGTTTTTGGCAACATCGTGTTCAGTCTGTCCTGGTTTGGAGTTAATATGCTTGGCGTCGGCCTGCATTCCTATGGTTTTATGGATCGCGCGTTCGGTACTCTAACGACTTTCATCGCCAGCCAACTGGTTGTCATGGCTCTGGGGATGCTTCCCCTGAAACATTGGCGCGGGATTCAAGCGCGGGGGAAACAAGCGTCCGCGCCACTCAGAGCCGTTACTAGCGCGTAGCGCAGCGGCGAAGCAAGGTAGGCCATCGCTCGAACTGCTGTCTTTGGCTCGTGGAAGCTAGGGATAGCTTGATCAGAATCCGCAGGATCTCCGCCCACCGCGGCGCCAGCGAGGCCGAGCAGCGCGACCGAAATGGCCCGTCGTTTTCTCTTGATCCCAAGGGCACAACGTAAACCTAACAATTCTGCGGTAAATCCGATGAATGGCGGACCAGCTAAGAAGCCGAAATAGCCCATTGTCGTAACGGATGCCATGGCAATGCCTGGTGGGATTCCAGGAGTGCGTCCGGCCGCGCTGAACACGATCGGAATGATTGCCGCGAATTCTGCCACGACGCAGGCGAATCCCAGTAGCGCAAGGACCGGATGCTGAGCAAAAAGTGCCAACAGAAGGACCAGTCACTGCTAATACGGGAGAACCCAAGAAACGCAATTACGACATGATAGCTTATCGCGGTGGCCCTGGTGATCTCCATTGGCTGGGGGAAGACTAGCATTTCTTTTGTTCCGACCGGACGAATTGGACCGAGCGGGCTGCTTCTCCGTCAAGGTCGTCGCTTCCGGGGAGGTAGCGATAAACCGCGATGTCGCGGCCAACCTCGCCGCCGGGGATGAGGAAGGGCTCCATGACGAGTGCGCCCTGATAGTTGATTTCGCGCAAAGCGCCGAAAATCTCCGGCCACGGCATCCGGCCGCGTCCGGGCGGACGACGATTGGGTTCGCCCAGGTGGAAATGACCCAGCCAGGCCCCTGCCTCGACGATGGCGCCACCGATGCTGTCTTCCTCGATGTTCATGTGGAAAGTGTCTAGATGGATTTTGCAGTTGGGGCTGCCGACCCGTTCGGCAAAGACAATCCCTTCAGCGGCGATGTTCATGATGAATTGCTCGAAACGATTGACGACCTCGACGCAAAATAGGACGCCGCAGTCTTCGGCGGCTTTGATCGCTTCGCGCACGCCCTCGACAGCCCGGTCGGTGAGGACCTGTTTGTCTTCGCCGGGCAACAGCTTGCGCGGCCAGGAACTGTAATTGACGCCGGCCATGACGGTGCCGTTCATATGTTTCATCGTTCGCGCCACATCCTGGAGAAAAGCGACGCCTTTTTTGCGCGTGGCGGCGTCCTCCGAGGCCAGGTCCATATCGGCGGTCATGCCGATGCTGTAAGTGAGGCCGAGGCCCGCATCCGCGGCAGCGCCTTTGAGCGCGTCTCGCTCCGTATCGCTCATGCGGGTGATTTTAGGCGCATTGACCTCAAGAATATCGAAGCCACATTTTTGGGCTCTTTTGACAAACTGGATGGGCTCCGAGTCCCAATGTTGGGTCCAGTATCCGAAGTGTATTCCGATGGGGTTCATAAGTTAATGCAGATCGGCGCAGGTAATTCGCGCAGCAGGTGTCAATCGCAGTTAAATGGTAGACCACGTGGACCCGTCAGCTGGCCCCACGTTTAGATGCAAAACCCTCCTCTTGACAAAGCGTGGGCCCTCGCGCTGGACAGGGCCTGATAGACGCTCCAGGCAGCGAAAAAAGGGTCGCAGCTTCCGGCTCCCGTCTAGCCCTCGGTTTATCACGGCGCATTCCTAGCTCTACTCGTCTTTTGTAATATTTGCCGGCATCTAGGTTGGCCCCTTCTTCCAGATCATGCGTGGGATCGGGTACGCCATCGAATCCCGGCCATCAACGACCCTTGACACTCCGGTCTCAATGAGCTGGTTTGGGCCGTCGAACACTAATACTTTGTCAATCGACGCGCCTGGATCGAAATCATACATGAGAAATACTCGAAGGATATTTGCTCGCGCACCGAGTCCGATGTTTTGGGTAGGTATCGCGAAGTAGAATCTCTGCGCGCCACCGCTCTTGCCTTGAAATCTTTTTGAGCAATGTAGAACACCAGGATTGGATGCCGTCGGCTCTGTAGAATTAAACTCCAGTATGCTTGATGCCGCGACACTCTCGTTCTGTTTCACATCGGCCTCTTGCTGCGCCGCCACGCCATGCACCCAAGATGAATACTGCGCCATGTCAATGTTTCTCCAGTTTAGATGAATTCTTGCAAGAATGGCTCATGTGCTAAAAATGTACAGGGAGTTCCCCAGCATGAACTTTACGCCCGTAAAGTTATGTAGCCATTGTATGGCGTTCCACACTGCCATTTCCCAGAGATAGCCATGCTGTAAGTAGACCGGAAGCAGTGCGGCCTTCATATTAGCTTTACAGCCGTGAAGTTATTACCAGAGATCGCAATGGACTTCCACGCTGTGTCGTTGAGAATTTACCTGCGGGTCGTGAGTTTGGTCACTTGCTTTGGCGAGCTCTTTGCAGAGTTTAAAAATTTGGCGTTCATCACTCCTAACCAGAACAATCTCCCTTTATATGCTGCTTGCCGGAGCGATTAGACCTAGCGCAACATCGGCAAGAGTTCCTAAACCACAAGACATCCATTGATAAAGATGAAGCATTTTGCGTTCTCCCTTTTCGCTACCCTAATTACTGGCGTCAACGTCCTGGCCCAGCAGAAAACTGTAACCATCGCAACGGTCAACAACCCAGCAATGATCGAGCTCAAAAAGCTCTCACCCAAATTCGAAGCCGCAAACCCGGACATCAAATTGAACTGGGTAGTGGTGGAAGAAAAC
>JBAUZZ010000345.1:0-4053 GCA_049585495.1 Chthoniobacterales bacterium
GTCCTCATCCGATGGCTTACCTCCGCGACTCCCTGCCCCACGATATCTGGCGAAGCACCGATCTGCCTTGCGCCAAAGATGGAACACGCCTTCGCGTTTCTGGCATCGCGATTTGTCGTCAACGCCCCGGCACCGCCAAAGGTTTTGTTTTTATCAGCCTGGAGGACGAGACTGGCATCTCCAATATCATTGTCCATCCGCAAATATTTGAACGGAATCGATTCGTGATTACGCAAGAAACCTTTTTGCTAATCGAAGGCATCCTTCAGACCCGTTCTGGCACGATTCATATTCGCGCAGAAAAAATTGAGCGATTGCCGACGTTTGAGCTGGAAACAGCGAAGTCGCACGATTTTCAGTAGCCTGGAACTTGACTTGTAGAGCGGCTGGCTCAGCAGGAGCTTCGCCCTACCGGACGATATGTGCCCGGCACGCAATCGGTAGGGCGAGCCTCCTGGCGAGCCGCATTCCGAGTAAGGCGCAAAATACGCGGTAGGTTCTGTCGCCTTTTTTGTGCAATCGCTACAACTTCAGATTTTAGTTAGGTTTAATCCTGCGCAGCCCAACACGTGGAAGATTTTGCTACGTTGAAGATCTGGTTTATTCGCCATGCCGAAAGCGAAGCGAACGTCCAGCACATTTACGCCAATAAGGGCTGTTCATTTCCCCTGACCACCAACGGAGTGCAGCAGACGCAAACTTTTGCCCGCCGGCTCTTCTCTATGCAAGTTCGCGCGGTTTACACCAGTCCTCTCCTACGAGCAACACAAACCGCTGAAGAGATTTGCAAAGTCAAAAAAATGGGGATGCAAATCGCACCGGAGCTAAGCGAATACAGCATGGGAATCTACGAGGGTACTAGTAGTTTGCCGGGCACGTTAGGAGCTATCTCCGATGCAGGAAGCAAAAAACAGTGGTTTGAGCACAACGACTTCGATGCCAGGTCACCAGGCGGGGAAAGCTTAAATGATATGAAATGCCGGTTCCCGCCTTTTGTTAAAAGGGTGATCGAGCATTGCGACGGCAAACCTGGAATCCTCCTGATGATCACACACGGGGGAATTTTAAGCGCTATGCTCCCCTTTGTTTTTAAAAATCTTAGTTTCAACTTCGTTCAGGCTCGTCCGATCGAGCACTTGAGCATCATAAAAGGTGAACTGAGGAGCGGTCGACTGGTCTGCATGGAATATAATGGGGACCCCATTCCTCGGCATTCCTTGCATGACTCTGGAGCAGACTGTAGTTTTTAACAATGCTGGTGCGCGACAAATTGACTTGGGAAGATGTGTGCTCTGATCCGAGCCTTCGGGATCTTCCTTTCAAAATCGAGCTAAATCGCCTTAATCAAATCGTGATGTCTCGGGCCCATCCGCGGCACAGCCGCCTACAGAGCAAGATCGCGCGAATCCTGAGAGATCTGCAGAGTGATGTTGCCCAACGTTCCCAGGCACAATCGTTCTTTAGCCCGGACTCCATCTAAGCCAAATTCCGGAGTTCCGCGGCTGAGCCCCGCCCAACGAGCTAATTGCGCCAGCAATGAACGATCATGATAGCATTGCCTTTGGCGCGCCGGGGATTGAACCGCGCTGGACCTCGAGCGCAAAAGAAGGCTTGGGCACCGCCTATGCGATGGCTTGCAGGGTGTGGTTTACGCTCAGCCATGGGATCATCAATGAAATCTACTATCCGGGCGTTGATCAGCCGAACACACGCGATTTTCAATTTCTCATCAGCGATGGTCAGACCTTTTGCCACGAGGAAAAGCGGGACCTGGCTCATCAGATTGAATATCCGGACCGCAACTGTCTTTTTTATCGCTTAACAAATGCCGAACCGAGCGGGCGTTATCGGATCATTAAACAGTTGCTGGCGGATCCACGCCGACCGGTAATCCTGGTACAGACGCGGATCGAAATCGCCGATGAATCGCTGCGCGGCAAGTTGAGTCTATATGCGCTCCTGGCGCCTCACCTGGGGCGGTACGGCGCAGGCAACTCCGGCTGGCAGACCGAAATCAGTGGCAAAGTACTGCTGCATGCCGAACGCGCCGGGATTCACCTTGTCATGGGATGCAGCAAAGGCTTTTTGCGGCGTTCTGTCGGCTATGTCGGCGCCAGTGACGGCTGGCAGGACGTGATGAATCATTTCCGAATGGCCTGGCAATTCACTGCCGCCGAGAACGGCAACATTGCGCTGACCGGCGAAATCGATCTGCGCAGCGGCAGTGAGTTTACGATTGCGATCGGCTTTGGCGATAGTTACCAGAGCACGGCAACCAATCTACTCCAATCGTTAGCGACATCGTTTGATTTCCATCACGAAGCTTATGTTCGTCAATGGCGGCGAACGGTAGCAAATCCCAACGATAATTTCAGCGGCCATACTTCCGACCATGGCGGGCTATACCGTCTAAGCCGTTGTGTGCTTCTGGCCCACGAAGACAAAATTTTCCAAGGCGCGCTCGTTGCGTCGATGAGCATCCCGTGGGGCGAAACGAAGGGCGACGATGACATCGGCGGTTATCATCTCGTTTGGACTCGCGACCTGGTGCAAAGCGCCTCGGCCTTGCTGGCGAGCGGTGCGACGGATACTCCTGCGCGCGCTTTGATCTGGTTGGCGGCAATTCAGCGATTGGACGGGAGTTTCCCACAGAACAGCTGGATTGACGGCAGCGCATTTTGGCCTGGCTTGCAACTGGACGAGATCGCGGCGCCAATCCTGCTCGCCAGCCGCGTGCAACGGGAAGGTCTGACCGGAGGCCTGTTCGATCCTTGGGTCATGATTTCGAGGGCTGCAGCGTACCTCATCCTGCAAGGGCCGGTGACGGCACAGGATCGGTGGGAGGAAAACGCCGGCTACTCACCCTCCACCCTCGCCACGGTTATTGCCGGCCTGGTCTGTGCTGCGGAATTCGCCAAAGAGCGCGGCGAAACGGGAATGGCGGATTTTATTCTGACCTATGCGGACTGGATGGCGGCGCATGTCGAAGAATGGACGGTCACGACGCGGGGTGAATTGGTCGCAGGCGTTTCGCGACACTATATCCGGATTAATCCGACCGATTCGCAGGCGCCTGACCCGCACGCTGATCCGAACACGACGATGATCCTCATCGCAAATGGCGGCGGCTTTCATCCCGCGCGGGATGTCGTTGGCGGAGATTTTCTTCACCTGGTAAGACTCGGAATCCGGGATGCGAATGATCAGATCGTACGCGATTCGATCGAGGTTATCGACCAGGTTATCAAGCATGATCTTCCCCAAGGGCCCTGCTGGCGCCGTTACAATCATGACGGTTATGGGCAAAAAGCCGATGGCGGCGCATTCGATGGGACTGGCGTCGGTCGTTCATGGCCGATTTTGACCGGCGAACGTGGCCATTATGAGCTGGCTGCCGGGCGGGACCCGATGCCATTCATCAGAGCTATGGAAAATTTCGCCAATGCAGGCGGGATGATCTCTGAACAACTTTGGGACAGCGATGATCTGCCAGACGGTAGCATGAGGCGTGGTCAGCCGACCGGCGCCGCGATGCCGCTCTGCTGGTCCCATGCTGAATATATCGCTCTCGTTCGCAGCCGTCATGATGGGGTCTGCTTCGAGCGAGTCGGTCCGGCATTCGAGCGCTACGTGGCCCATCCGGTTCAAAGCCGGCATGAAATCTGGAGCTTCCGCTATCAAATGCGTCACATGGCTCGCCACAAGACTCTGCGTCTCATCATTGCAGCGAAGGCGACAATCGTGTGGACAGCAGACCATTGGGTAACGACCAATCACGCGGACACGATCGATGGCGGCGGGCTGAGCTTGTGCTTCGCAGATCTATCGACGGAGCAGTTCCCGGGCGGCTCAATAGTCGAGTTTACGTTTTTTTGGAGAGCGGCTCAGCGTTGGGAAGGTAGAAACTGGCAGATCGGCATCGACTAGCTAGCCTGCATCGCTCACAAATCCTTAGAGATTTGTGAGCGATGCAGGCTTGCGGTAACGAAGCAGATCGGGCAATTCAGCCTTTGACACTTTTGATGCTTGACTGGCGGGCTGTTCGCAATTCGT
>JBAUZZ010000346.1:0-2251 GCA_049585495.1 Chthoniobacterales bacterium
TGATATTCTTCTGCGCGCCAGAACCTTGGCGCGGGTTCAATTTGCGTTACCACTGGCCGGCTAAAACGCCCGCTCATATCGATCTTTTCCCTGGATGCTTCCGCCGCCGATTTTTGCTCGGGCGAAAGATAAAAAATCACTGAGCGATACTGGGTTCCAACATCGGGACCTTGCCGGTTCAATGTCGTGGGATTGTGCTTCGACCAGAAAACATCCAAAAGTTCATCGTACGCGATTTGTGATGGATCGAACTCCACTTCCACGACTTCGGCGTGGCCGGTCTTGTCAGTGCAAACATCTTCGTAGGTCGGAGTCTCTTTCGTTCCGCCAGCATAACCGACTGCCGTCGACAAGACGCCTTTCAGATTGCGGAAAGTTTCTTCAACTCCCCAAAAACAGCCTGCACCAAACGTTGCCTTTTCCGTTCTCATCAGAAGCAAAATGGAACGATTATCAGAATGGTGCAAGCATCAGAACAGTGTAACCGTCCGACATGCTCTCCTGTCTTTCTCTTTTGCACTAAATTTGCCCTAAAGTCTTAGTAGCCAACGATTGCCGAATCTGGCAGAACAACAACAACCGTTATCAGGAATGAATTCCACGACTCTTGATCAAACTCGCCCGATCTTACCGGTGCGGCTTCTCAATGGCTGTGGCAGCTTGCTGGACAAAAGCCGAATTCCACGCACTCCCATCCGTGCAGTTGATTTGATCAAGACGGCAAAGCGCCGTTGCGGCCTTGATGATTTTGGCGAAGGCGACTTTTTCGAGGGCCTCTCACGACTGATCGATTCTTGCCAGCGCGAGTCCCAACTCAACCTAGTCGGAAGAATTGTCCTTCGGGCCGATCTCATACGGACATTGTGTTCACGCTTGCTCATGCAACGGGATCGGGAGGCGTATCCAAGCATCCTGCGACAGGAAATTCGCGAACCGCTCTTCATCGTTGGTTTGCCGCGTAGCGGCACAACTCTCTTGCACAGGTTGCTCGCCTTGGATCCCGAGCACCGGGTTCCCCTTACCTGGGAAGTCATGACGCCATCCCCACCTACTCGGGATAATGAGAGACGACGAATTCAACGCGCGATTAGCAGTTGCAATTGCTTCAACTGGCTGGCGCCCACGTTTCGCCAGGTCCACCCAGTTGGTGCAGAGCTTCCGCAAGAATGTGTCAGTCTCATGGCGCCGACGTTTATGAGCGACCAGTTCGATGCGATGTATTATGTGCCTTCGTACCGGGCGTGGTTCTTTCGCCAGGATTTGCGGCCGACGTACGAATATCATCGCCGTTTCCTTCAACATCTGCAGGTCCGGCAGAACGCGCAGCGTTGGGTGCTTAAAGCCCCCACGCACATGTTTGCCTTGTCGAGTCTGCTGGCTGTTTATCCTGATGCGCTTTTCGTCCAGACCCACCGAGCGCCGCTCGATGCCATGGCTTCGGTATCCAGTCTCATCACGATTCTTCGGCGCGTATTTAGCGATGCGGTCGATCCACAAACGGTTTGCCGCGAGGCTATCGACTATTGGTCGAAAACACTGGATAAATTCTTGCAAGAGCGAGGTCGATTAGCAGAGCATCGCGTTTGCGACGTAAACTATACTGAGATCCGTCGCGACCCTCTCCTGGCGGTGCGACTTATTTATGCGCACTTCGGTTGGTCGTTGTCCCAGAAAGTAGAGCAACGCATGCGCCGAGCGCTGGAAAGCCAGCCGGAGGAACGATATAAGCTTCATCGGTACGATCTTGCACAGTTTGACGTGCAGGAAGCAGAGAGCGCCGCTCGATTCGCAGCCTATTGCGATCGGTTTGGTCTAGCCGTGGGCAGGAAACGTACATTTGGCACTCGAACGGAAAAGCTGGTTGAGAGGAAGGGCAACAGGTCGGCGTCCGATTTTCCAGGCACACTGGGTTACGATTAGGCCGCAGTCTTGTAAGAATCGCTGCTTGAGTTGCTGGAGCTGCTGGCATGAGGAAAACTTTGCTGACATGACTTTTGAAGTGCGCCGCGCGATTACGGCCGATCATCCCAGCTTGCCTGGACATTTCCCAGACGCGCCTCTCGTGCAGGGCGTCTTGATCCTCGATGAAGTTCGCGCAGCGTTGCATGATTGGCAGAACGAGTATGAGCTTACTTCGATCCGGACGGTTAAGTTTCTGCAGCCACTAAAGCCCGAACAGCAGTTTACGATCTGCCTTTCTGCGAACAATGATGACTCGAGTGAAGTCAATTTTTGCTGCCGCATCGAAGGC
>JBAUZZ010000347.1:0-4771 GCA_049585495.1 Chthoniobacterales bacterium
ATGGACACCCCGCGGCGCACATCTACTGCTGCAGACCCGAACAAAGGTGCTTAACAATGAGCTCGAGGCGGTATTCCGCCGATGCTATCCGCGGTTCCGCTCGGCGGCGTGACCCCCGACCTTTAGGGCGGTCTCACGTTCATAAATGTTCGTGATTGTGCGTTATTGTTTAGCAACGAAAGTGCTACCGAACAGAAGCACCTGCGCCGAAGAAGATCGATCCTGCTCTGGGCAGCAGAAGCGAGCAGCTTAAAACTCGGAGAAGGAGCCCGGAACGCTGCAGAGACTACCTCCGAGATGTTCGCCGATACAATAAAACAGCTCTACGCCATAAACGGAATGATCAGCACGCATTGAATGCGCTTTTTGGTGCTATCAGCCGGGCGTTTGGGTTCTGAACTGATTGAGCCGGCCCCTGCATATAGTTAATGTTAACTTTCGGCTATTTTCCGGCCCGCTCGTAGATGTTCGCGCTCGCCGTGCACCGCGTTCTCAACCGCAACGTAGGAAAAGATAAATTAACGAATCAGCATCCTGGTTCATGAACTCATACAGCGTCGAGCGGAAACGATTCGGAGACGCCTGCGAGCGTCTAAAGGCTCAGCCCGCTTCAACCTTTTTGCCTGACCGCGTGGGGAACGCGCTGAGCTTGAACCCTTTTCGGTCGATCTATCAAGGACACACTAGCGACCATGAACCATCCTGACGAACTGACCCCATTTGAAGAAGCATTCCCCGAAGCGCACGGTCCTGCCGCGGCCGCTGCGCCTCGTGCGCGACGTATTCACCCGAATACAAAACGCATCGCGTAAAACGAAAACTGCTCGTCTAATCCGATCGGGTAAGTGCATCTCCTGCAGGAATCAGCTATGATCTACGATTCATGAACGCGAAATCACTAGCGAATCACCTCTCACGGATCGCTACGTTGGCAACATTTGCAATCGCGTGCGTCGAAATTTTCTCGCAAACGATCGTACTCGAACAGTTGCGGCTTTCCGGGAAGAATAAGGTAAACAGCGAGTTAACAACTGAATTCGCTCGGATGTGGGACGATCGACTCATGGTCCTTTCACCCGAAAGGTCGCCCGAGTTTCAGACAAATCTTCAAGATGAGTTTCTCCGGCGGGTCTTAAAGCTCCAAAATGATTTTATACGACGGGCCTTCGAGCAGCTTTTTGCTCCATTCGCGGCAGGCGTTATAGGAAATCTCCAATTCAATCGATACGCGGCGACACAAGGACTCCGAGGTTTTTTAAGAGAATCAACGGGTTTACGCGCAACTCTGGTTAAGGAATCGCTCGGGCGCAGGTTGAATGTTGCGTCTTGAGCCGGCGCCAGTGTAAGCTGAGTTTTATTGGGGTTGCACGAAACTTTTGTGCATCGCCGCCATGGACCCGATTAGCACCGCAATTCTGGCCGCATTAGCCAAACTAGCTGAGCCCGCGATTAAGGACGCCTACGACGGCTTAAAGGCGATCATCAAGAGGAAATTTGGTGCCCATCACGAAGTTATCCAGGCGGTCGAAAGCCTCGAAAAGAAGCCGGAATCTACCGGACGCAGGGAGGTGCTCAATGAAGAAATGGTCAGCTCCGGTGCGGCCGCAGACACCGAGATCCTCGCTGCAGCCCACTCCTTACTGGCAAATCTCAAAAACCAGCCTGGTGGTCAAGAGATTGTCCAGCAGATCGTCACGGGAAACCGAAACATCTTTTCGGGCACTGGTGACATCAATATCGGAGGAATGCAGTCATAGGCTGCATCCATAGATGGAGGCGCAATGGGAAGTTCCGACGTTCGCCAAACGGCTATCGGCGACCATAACATCGTCACGGCTACCGGCGACATTCGGATCAACTATCAGCTCCCGCCCGCCGAAGCCGAGGAACGGCGTATCCTGCTGCAGCTGGCCGACAGCGTAAAGCGGTTTTGGATCGCAGGTGTGTTGGAACACTCCCTGCATGAAGCGGCGATGCTCGAGCTCCGTAATGAACCGCTCTCGGCGGCGGTGCAGCATCCATGGGAGCGAATTTTGGAGATTCCAGGGCAGTCTAGCCGGTCCCTCGCTGGCGAAAAGAAAATCGGTGAGATTTTTTTCGAAACGGGACGCTCTCTGCTCATCCTGGGCGAGCCGGGTGCAGGCAAGACCGTGACCCTGCTGCAGCTGGCGCGCGAGCTCATAGGGCGCTTTGAGACTGACCCGACGCAGGCGGCGCCGGTGGTGCTAAATCTTTCCACGTGGCAGGACAATCGCCGCTCTCTGACAGTCTGGATCGAAGCCGAGCTGAAAAACAAGTACTTCGTACCGCTTCACCGAAGCCGTGCCTGGCTGGAGAGCAGCCGTTTGTTTCCGCTGCTCGATGGACTGGATGAAGTCCCCGCCGGGAGCCGGGCGTCATGCGTTCATGCGATCAATGAGTTCCTCAAGAACACCGGCGTGCCGGGCATCGCCGTGTGCAGCCGCCGAGCGGAATACACGGCGCTGCCCGAGAAGCTAAGCTTCACGGGGGCGGTCTGCTTGCAACCGTTAACGGCAGACCAGATTGACGGCTATCTGGACGGCGGCGGGAGCCGGCTTGCGGCCCTCCGCCAGGTGATCCGGGAGGATCCTCCCTTGCAAGAGCTTGCGCGTTCGCCGTTGATGCTGAACGTCATCAGCCTTGCGTACCAGGATCTTCCGGCAGACACCATCGCTGATCATAGCAGCCAAACCGCCGAGAGCCGCCGGATGCACTTATTCGAGCACTATGTGAAACGTATGTTCCAGCGCGCGGGCAAAGCGCCGGATGCCTATCCGCAGGAGCGCACAAAATGGTGGCTGAGCTGGCTGGCGCGAGAGATGCGCCAGCATTCGCTAACGGTGTTTCTTCTGGAAAATCTGCAGCCGAGCTGGTTGCCGAGTGTAGGACAGCGCTGGGTATATGCTTTTTTATCACGGGTCTCCATCGCGTTGAGCTGGATGATTCTCTGGTGGATTCTTTCGCTCGCGCTGCAACCGGTTTTGCGCCAAGCGATGCTTCCCGCGGGAATGGCTATTACGGTGTTCACCGGCGCCGTGGCAGGGATTGTGGCCGGGGCCACCGCCGGGCGTCGCCTGACGTCCGCGCATCGGCGCCGAGGTAGAGGAGCAGAACGCTTCTCGGTCCTCGCTGAGATCTTCGTCCATCCTTTGGTAATGGGAACCATTTTTGCCTTGCTGACCGGCCCGTTTTTCGAGCCTGTGGAGCAGTTTATCTTGAGTGTTACTCCGGGGCCGGAGGCTCTCCATGGTTGGCAACTGGGTGTAGCCACGGGTGTCAGGAACGGTCTGATTTGCGGCCTGTTGTTCGGCTTGAAGACTGCATGGCGCACCGCTGACCACGACATCCGGCTCTTAGGCACGCTCAGGTTTTCATTCGCGGCCGCTCGCAAGGGGGGGAAAAGAGGAGGGATCACCGGCGCCATCGTTGGTGTCATCCTGGTGGTGATCATCGTTATCCAACAATGGCCCCAGCAGATTTCGAAGAGTTCCACGTTCATGGCCGGGGCGATTTTGCTCCCTGTGTTCTGTGTTCTCGTGGCCATCCTAGTCGCTCTTTTATTTGCGTTCGTCGCCGGTATGTTCAGCCTGTTTTCCCCGAGTGACCTGCCCGCAAGAGCGCGGCCGGGGCAGGGAGTGGTTCTATCTGCTCAAAATGCCTTGCTGGCTGGGGTTGCAGTTGCTGCGTTGTGGGGAATTCCGACAGCCGTGATCAATGCGCTCGAGGGCGACGTTGACTATTTGCGAGGCGCGGCGATGGCAGCAAGCGTCTTGGGTCTTGCTGCCGCCGTTTGGTACGGCGGCCTCGATGTCATCGAGCACATTATGCTCCGTTTCCTTCTGCGTAGGCACGGCTATGTTCCTAAAAACTACGTAAGGTTTCTGGATTATGCGACCCGGCTCATCTTTCTGCAAAAGGTTGGGTCTGGTTACATCTTCGTCCATCGCCAGCTTCTCGACTATTTTTTCGGGCTCCAATCGCCAGAGACTAAACCTGGGAGAGAGTTCCTGGAGGCAAGCATTTCTCGTTGGCACCGCGAGGAGGAAAAGAGAGGAGTCGAACAACAGCCTGAGCTCGAGATGGAGCGTGCGCCTAGTCGCGTAGAGGCGGGTCGTACCGCGGAAGCAGAACAACATGCGAAAGAGCAGAGAGAGGGTGCCTCCAAGTTGCGCCACCGTGTGGTTCTGGCTGTCGGGGCAGTGGGCGCAGCCTGGACGGCCGGAGCCTTGATTCTTTTCGCTTTATGGTTCTTCTGGGCAGAACAGGCGAATCGCTACCTCGATGCGAAAGATTATGCGAAAGCGCTGCCCCTCTTGCAAAAGGCCGCCGACACCGGCCACGCGGTCGCCATGAACAACTTGGGCTGGCTGTACCAGAACGGCTGGGGCGTCGCCCAAGATTACGCCAAGGCTCGCGAGTGTTACCAAAAGGCCGCCGACGCCGGCAACGCGCTCGCCATGAACAACTTGGGCTGGCTGTACCACAACGGCTGGGGCGTCGCCCAAGATTACGGCAAGGCGCGCGAGTGGTACCAAAAGGCCGCCGACACCGGCAACGCGCTCGCCATGAATAACTTGGGCTGGCTGTACCACAACGGCTGGGGCGTTGCCCAAGATTACGGCAAGGCGCGCGAGTGGTATCAAAAGGCCGCCGCCGCCGGCAACGCGCTCGCCATGAACAACTCTCGGCTCAGTACCGGTCAAAAACCAGTCGCGGTATTTCTGAATGACTTCTTCTCCGATACCGTCCC
>JBAUZZ010000348.1:0-4304 GCA_049585495.1 Chthoniobacterales bacterium
GTCAAAGCGTCGGCCAAATTTACTCCTTGGTTTCTGATTCTTCTTTTCCACGGCCTCAGGCTTAGCTTACACCTGTCCGCAAGATCGAAGACACCCCAGAGTGCTGGCATGCGCCCGCAGTTGCTCATACCAGGAGGCACCTTCCATACCTCGCGTTTGCGACCTGCAAGCAGCTATTCACTGCTTGGCACGACTGCGTGGCCTGGGGTCGAGTCGCCAGACGTCGAGTTGGGAAACCGTGACGAGCTGATGACGGCGTACCCGGATTTCCGCGAGGAGATCAGCTCTTTTACCGATCAACTTGCGTGAGATTGGTACACGGAGCGCACCGTCTTCTCTTATCTAATCTAACGCACGCACTCTGCTAGCTTGGCCGCACCAGCACGGTTGCCGGCCTCCGGGCAGGTTCCACGGCGCAAACGTCGTTGGTGGCAAGGACCTTGCGGAGCTTGTTTTACCAAAATCCGCAAGCAGGAGGCATGACGGAGCGCAGCGGCGGCGAGCCGCCTGCCGCGGCACCGTTCGCGTTTCGAGTTCTTGGTTCCGGGTTCCGCGTCCCCGACACAAGTAAATTAGGAGAGGATCAACGTTCTTAACCCGAGACATTGATCTACAGAGAGATCGCCGCGATTTCTCGGTACCAGCGCGCCTCGTCGATTTGACCCGACTCGAGGACTCGATCCCAACGCTCCACCAGATCTTGCGCCCGATTTATGGACAATTGAATCGGCGGTGGTTGTCGGGGCGTCATGACGAAATGAGGTTCGTGTACTCAGTTCCTAAGCAAGCTGTCTTTTTGAAGGGGCGAATTGGATTTCTTCATGTTCTTTGGTTCTTTCGAATTTCTGAGTCGATCCATCCGTGCTTGCGATAGAATGAGTAGGCTCTCAAGCCAGTGTCGAGAGACGTCCAAAGCCATATCTCTTTCCAACCAATCGACCAAAGCCAGTTTTCGGCCAAGCTTAGGAGCTTCGATCCGATCCCTCGCCCTTCATACTCCGGTAGAACGGCGACAACCCAGAGCTCGCCGGTTTTGCCGTTCGCCATTGTGAATCCGACTACGGTCGAATCGCGTTCGCATAGCCAACCGCGGTGGGTACTACGAAGCATGTCAGCAACCGTAGTCTCTGTGATTCCAGCGTGATAAAGCTCTTCGCGTGTATTTGCGTTTTCGCTTACGGCTGTTCGCAAAACAAAGAGCGCCGAAATGTCATCTGGTATGATCTCGCGGAACGTCATCTCTACAGAGTTTCAGTGGTTGCTCAGTCGCGACTTTTCTTAGGCAGGAACCTCGAACATAACATTATCTAACGACGCTAAGAAAGAGCTTCCGCCAGTGGGTGCCGGGTTTATGGTCCAGTGCATCCTCGTTCCTGCGGGCGCTCCTCGCATCATGTCCGCCGCCCGAACGGAGCGAGCATCCCGCATTCGCTAACCTCACTCGAACAAATTGCAAGTGCGTGTACTTGGTGATGCGGCGCGGCAATGTTGGCGCCAATCAAGCTACCCCGGATCACGTCCTCGAGGTCGATTTCCGCTGCCGCATCGGCAAATGTTCGCGGCGGTACTCGGAAGGAGGGAGCCCAGTATAACGCTTAAAGTCTCGGCTAAAGAAAAACGGGTCGTTGTAGCCGACCTGCTCAGCTACTTGCTTAATCGGGTCATTGCTCTGCAATAGCCGGCGGCACGCATGATTGATTCGTTCGCGGCGCAGCCAATCAATCGGAGAAGAACCGGTCGCCTTGCGAAACCGGCGATAGAAATGGAGTTCACTCAGTCCGCTTAGCCTAGCCAGATCTTTCACTCGCCACTGCCGGTCCGGATACAGTGCCATCTTAGTAATCGGGTTCTGGACATCCGGACTATATGATTTACCCGCAACCATGGTTTGGGCTACCTCGGCTTGGCGATTTTCGAAGAGAATTGCGAGAAGCTCACTGACAGCTGCGTTCAGGTAAGCGTCGAGCGCGGCTGGGCGATCGTGCATCAGCTGTAAGATTCGTTCGTATTCGGATCGGAGTTTTTCTAGAGGAACGTGTGAGAAGACGGGTGCTCGGTAAACGGATAGTATGTTGCAGGTCTCTTCAATCTCCCGGCCGTCAATCCGAATCCAATACAGCTCCCAGGGCGATCGAGGGTCTGCCCAGTGAGCGTGTGGCTGGTATCCGGATATCCACGCGAGCTCGCCTTTCTCCACCCGAAAACGGCGATTACGCGACGCCACAGTGCCCGCGCCGTTCAAGCATAGCAAAAGATCATGACCGGGGAGGTGATCCCGCTCGACATCTAGGTCTCAGCCAGGCAATCGCTGCAATGGGACATGGTGATTTGCTCATCGTTTGTGATGCAGGTTTTCCGATCCCGAGCGAGGTTCCTCGCATCGATCTTGCAGTGATTCCTGACCTACCGGACATCGAAACGGTTCTCACTGCGATCAATCGCGAGTTTATCGCGGAGAAGGTCGCCTACGCGGCGGAGATGGCACAAAATAATCCGCGGTTGAAAGAGAAGGTCGACCGCATCTTTGCTGGAGCTGAACTAATCAGCGTGTCGCATGCGGACATTCTTGGACCGCTGTCTCACAAAGCGAAGTTTATCGTTCGCGCGGGAGCGTTCGATCCTTGGGGCAACATCCTTTTGTATTCGGGTGTTGACGTGAAGCAGTGGTTTACGAAGCCAGGGACGGTTGTGCCGGATTATTATCAGGCTCGAATGAAGTGAAAGGCGGGTGGGGACGGGAACCTGGTCGTTCGCTTGCCGTGACCGACTGTGGAATGCCGACCGGTGTTATACTGAATCCGCCCCGACTTACGAGTTCAGAAGAGCCCGGAGCCACAAGCTGGTTTCCGCGGCCCTTTGGCGATGCCGAGAATTCGATAGTCGGTTACTGCGTATGTACCGTTGGCTAGAACAAGGGCGGTAAAGCTGACGACGACTCGCTGGCCTTGGATGCCATCGAACTCTGACTCAAAGTCCTTGGGCCCGGAGCTGATCTGGTAAGTTTCTCCCGGCAGTGTCTGAACGTCTTGAGAGGGTTGCGGAGCTTCCCGTTCAGGATTGATTCGATGAATGGATCTGGCACAGGTTCGACTTGGCCGGCCGGTGTAACCCGGGCGAAGAGCGCGAGGATAAGCAGATCGTCGGCTGCGCACGGCTCTGGCATGAGAAGGCAGAGCAGCCCCAGCAACAGCAGAACACGCATCATACCGTCAATGTCTATCGAATCTTCGTGCGCGGCTCGAGATTGATGTTGAGTTTAGAAAGTTCATCGAACAACCAAGGACTAAGGTTCCTATGAACTATTGCTGTGTCCGAAATTGCGGGAGGACTCAGTCGCTGTTAACGTCGTTAGCGGCGCTTAAGCCGTGCGCACTCCCGCCGATTCTAGCATTATGGCAACTGGGGGAATACTTCCTTATAGTCATTAGTCCACTGATGGGCTTGATCCTCGCGATGATTGAAGCCAGATGCTCATCGCAAGCGTGCGGGTGCGATCTACATTGCAGTGAACTGGGCCGGAGCCATGCAGATCAATCCACGGATCGCGCAAGTTTCGGATTAGATGGACGACGCAGATCTGAATCTCAGTCTTCTGTACGAGATGGGAGCCTGTGGCCTATCATTCTCCACCTGAATGCGCCAACATCTGTTTATCAATCGCCTCAGCAAGATCTTTAACATCGGCATCCTTGGGCCCAACGCTTTCAACTTTAATAAAAAGGTTCCCTCTCACAAACCTCACAGCGGTCTGCGTAGCCCCATGCCCCGCGAATGCAATGTGACCAACATGAATGTTCTTTTCCTCTGCCCGGGGCAGAGAGGGAGCCATAGATTTTGATAGCTCCTCCAGAAGTTCCTCATGGGCTTGTTCAACAGTTTGGTTCTGCAAAATCGTCACCGCAAAACGGATCCCTTCATCGGAAATGCTCTTGTAATAGTCGATATAAGCGCGAAATCCCGGACGGTCATCAGGCAGCTCCACCCGCCTTTCGAGCTGGAAATTATCGTGCTTCTCCACACTGGGAAGAGAGCCGAGAACTAACGATCTACTTGCAAGATGGGTGGCGGTCGTTTTGCCCCAGTCGTCGAAGCCGTACTGCTCTTTGATCGCGTCGTTTATGGCTTGAAATCCGCTCATTAAACTATACCGGTTATGCGGCGCAAAAAAGGGCCGATCCGCGCTCTTTCCTTATCGCCGCTCGTGCCACAGGATACTTTCGTCTGCCACGATACCTCTTCTGCTTTCCATCAAATTACCCCTCTCCGACCACCCCGCGCCTTTGGCCAAGGCCCGATCGGTACGC
>JBAUZZ010000349.1:0-12286 GCA_049585495.1 Chthoniobacterales bacterium
ATAAGCCCTAACAAGCTCGTAATCAGACGACTACTCAAACATGATCGGGCGCAGGTTTTCTCCGCCCTGACTGATCCAGCCAAAATGGCGAAGTGGTTTTACGGAATGGAAACTGGTCAGGCCAAGGTGACCATTGACCTTCGTCCCGGCGGTAATTTCGAAATCGAAATGTTCAACGAGAAGGGGGAGGAGGAGTGCAAGCCACACGGTATCTACTTGGAAATCGTTCCTCCGGAAAGGGTAGTCTTTACTTGGACCTCGGAGGGTTCTGTTAAGGACACAAAAGTTGCCATCGAGCTTTTTGAGCGGGACGGAGGGACCGAACTCGTGCTGACTCACGAATTGCCGGCCGACATGATCGCGCCACATCGGCAGGGTTGGACGAATTGCCTCATACATCTGGAGGCCCTCCTAAGCTCAGGAACAAAGGGTTGACCCGTGCCTCTTCTAATTATCTGGGAATTTGCGACGAAGCCTAACGATTCCGGAGGACGAGTTGGCACCGATTAATTCATTAATCACTACCGCACAAACACAAGGAAAGAACGTATGACTGATAAAAACATGAAAAACCATCCAGTCGTTTCGCGAACGGAGTGGCTTGCGGCACGCGCCGAGCACTTAGCGAAAGAAAAAGCGTTTACTAGGTTACGCGATCAGCTCAGTCAGCAGCGACGCGATCTGCCTTGGGAGCGAGTGAACAAGGAGTATGTTTTCGAGGGGCCGAACGGTAAGGAGACTCTGTCGGAGCTTTTTGTCGGAAAATCTCAGCTGATCGTCTACCATTTCATGTTTGACCCAGCTTGGGAGGCGGGGTGCAAGAGCTGCTCATTCTGGGCGGACAATTTCAATGGAATCGACATACATCTGAAGCATCGCGATGTTAGCTTTCTTGCGATCTCTCGCGCGCCCTTGTCGAAGCTCGAAGCGTACAAGAAGCGCATGGGATGGAGTTTCAAGTGGGTTTCGTCGTTCGGTGCCGACTTCAACTATGATTACAACGTATCGTTCACGCCGGAAGAGGTGGCGAACGGGAACGCCTACGATTCTGAAGCCGTTGGTATCAGCGTGTTCTACAAAGACCCAGACGGGACTGTGTTTCACACCTATTCATGTTATTCGCGCGGCGTAGACATGTTGAATGGTGCCTATCATTACATTGATTTGACACCCAAGGGTCGAGATGAGGCTGGTCATGAAAGCCCTCAGTTCTGGGTGCGCCGCCATGATGAATACGGTCGATGATCTCTTCGCACATCGAGGATGGGTACAGAAGCCACCCAGATTCCTGATCCGAAGAGGCGGAGGACAACGTCGAGTTTTGTTCCACCCGAGACCGGCATGACCGCCAATTCATTCGATATGTCGCAAGGCGGCGACGCCGGAAAGGTACTGTTCGGCCTCGTCTGTGTCGTCGCAATCGCGTGGATCTATCTCCTCGCCAGCGTCGGCGTCGAGATGGAGCAAATGGGCATGGGCGGCGGCAAAATGATGCTATGTCGCCAACGTGGAGGCCGAGCTACGCCGCTCTCGTTTTTGCCATGTGGGCCATCATGATGGTGGCGATGATGTTGCCAAGTGCCGCGCCCATAAGCGACCGGAGGGGGTGGGCGGCATTTCGACGGCGCTGTTCTTCGCCGCCGGGTACCTCATGGTTTGGACCGGATTCAGCTTCGCAGCGACACTTCTGCAGTGGGCGCTCGATTCCGCGCATCTGCTATCAGAGACAATGGCAATCCGTAGCCGCGTGGTCGCAGGGGCGTTGGTCATTCTCGTCGGGCTCTACCAGTTGACCCCTTTGAAGCAAACTTTTCTCCGGCGCTGCCGCTCATCAGTCCGTTGCCTCGCTGAGGATCAGTACCAGAGCGCGTGGGCGATAGTGCGGCAAGGAATGCAGCACGACGTTTCTTGCCTCGGTTGTTGCTCGGGCTTGATGTGCCTCTCCTTCGTAATAGTGTCGGAACGCACTCATGGATTGCCATTAGTTGGTACAGCGTCTGTCCGAGTATGCGGCCTTGATCTTTCCGATGGCCTGCTGCACATCGGGGTGACTGAACTGACCTGTATACCCTTGCTGGCTGACAGATCGTAGGGGCCGATGAGCAAGGTGTCGAACCCGGGGACTCAAGGATCGACTGGGCTCACTACGCCAAATGGACAAAATCGTACGCTAGGCCATAGCATTGACCGAACCACCATTGGCTGAATACAAGAAAAATCTGCACAAACGGTTTCCCAGAATTTTTAGGGTCGGTGAAATGCCGACTTCGCGGATCGAGGCATTCAGCGATGGAGTCTTCGCGATCATCATTACTCTTCTCGTATTGGAAATTCACGTTCCCCAAGTGCAGGACAAGAATATTTCCGCCACTCTGGAACACAGCTCTGTTGGCGATGACGCCAAAATTTCTCAGCTATATACTGAGTTTTGTGCTCGTTTGCATCTGGTGGGTCGCACACCACCACCTCTTTCATATCCTCAAGAGATCCGACCGTGGATTGTTGTGGCTTAATAGCCTGTTTCTTTTATGGCTCGCATTTATCCCGTTTCCCACAGCTCTGATGGGAGATTTTCCGGGCGAACGAATCGCTGTGATGGGGTACGGCACAGTAACGACTCTCGCTGGAGTGAGTTTCTGCCTGATGCGCTATTACGCATTCTACGTTGGCAAACTGGTCGACGAAAGAATCGACCGATACTTGCTCAAACTGGCTATGATAAGAAGCGTGATCAACCCAGTTCTTCACTCCATTGCGGTATTGCTCGCCTTCGTCGATACACGGCTCTCGATTGCCCTTTATATCATTCTTCCGTTGATGTTCTTCATTCCAAGCAAGCTGGAGAGTTATGTGCAAACAAAGAGGAAGGACTTGGAATCGTAAGTCTTTCCACGACTTTAAAGCGGCGCGAGCGGCGAAAGGTGTACCAAATCGGAGTTCTTGGCGAAAATGAGTCACGAGATTCGCATCCCGATGAATGGCGATTGCCGCCCGATCGTGCGCATCCTTACGGCGCTCTTCCTCATTAAGACAGACTATGTAACGATGACGACCATGAAAAGGCGCTTTCTCATGCCGGTGTTGAGCCTTGAGAAAATCGGAAAAGAGCGCGGCCTGCGATTCACTCAGGTTCAGTTCAATGGCGTCGTTCAATGTCCTTGGCGCCCCCATATGAGTCAGTCGCCTCCCGAAATCGCTTCATCATCTCGCAAAAGTCATTGGCGTTAAACCAGTCCTTTCCACGTAAATGCGCTAGCCAATCGATTGTCGAAGCTGGCGGGCGAAAAAAATCAGCAATTGGAAAATGATACTCGTTAAAATCCGCCGGCGCTTCTGTTGAAACAAAAAGCCATTTTCCCCCTCTATGCGTGAAATGCTCTGCCGGCGTATTCCCGAGGATCTCGCACATTGGAGTTTTCTTAAACTTAATCGATTTACGGTTCGGGTTCATCGCGTTGTTCTGGTTAAGCCATCCTGACGTTTGGGTCATGAAATCGCCGCGTCTTTGTATGGCGTTCGCGTCTCTTGACCGTTGGTCGCGGAGTGGGAATCCGCGTCGACGAACCTCATGAAGCAACCATCGCAAATCACAGGAATTTTCCCGCTCTGACCGATGTTCCGGCTCTTCGCAATCCAAATATGGCGAAGACGTTTGTCTCCATCTTCAGAGTTTTGCATGCGGATCAAACGTCTGCGTGATGTGATATTGCCCGACAATCCCGAAGGTTACCATCGTCGTTGACGTGGCTCATAGAGACAATCGCGATGTCTAGTTGCTTTGCCAAAATCAGTAGTCTTCGAGTAGCCTCGCTGATTTGCGGTTCGCGGATCGTATTGCGGCCGATGTTCGAAGATTCGATGACTTGCAGATAGTCAACCACGACAAGCTTCAACCCATGTCTGGCGTGCGATTCGCGTATTCGTGAGATATTTGAACTTACGTCGACCGAAAATCGGTCTTCAAGGAAGATAGGCAGACTAGACAACTTGGGAACCGTCCCGCCAAGGTTCTTTAGTTCCTTGTTTGCGAGTCGAACAGGATCTTTAACCATGCTTCCAAGCGGAATGTGCCCGACGTTGGCAAACATCGGGGCATATTAGCTCTTTAAACCCTTCTTCGACAGTTCGAAAAATTGAGTTGTCGGCGTGAGCGAGTTACGTAAAGCTAAAAGGGTCTTAGCACTACATTTCTGGCCTGAACGCTATCACTGAAGCTCGCGTAAAGTTGGGGGTAACGCCACGCCGTTAGCACGCACCGTTTGCGAAGCATGGGCCGTGAGCTCACTGCGGAATAGAAAGCGTGTGCCCTGGAAATTGGCTTCGACCTGCTGCAAAGCATCCAGCCCGCGAATGACCTCCTTCCATTCCCATTGCAAATCGGTTCGTTTCATGCGGCTCTCAAGTTCTTGCTTCACCAGCAAGGCCAGGAAACTGCAAAACACATGGCCTTGAATCCCGTCCTATCTACGACAAGCGCGATGAGACAATTCGAGGATGGATTTGGTCGTGCGGAAAATGTCCTCGACTGTCCAGAGTGCTTTATAGACGTGAGCCACTGTCTCTGCGTTATAGTCGGTGTTCGTGCGTAACACCCAGATGCCGTCGTAGCGCTGCTCGGCGTTGACTTGTTTTTCATCAATGACGAAGTGGCTGCTTCCTTCCACTTTGAGATAGCGCCGATAGCCTTTGTTGCCGACCAAACTTTTGTCGCCGCGTGTTGAAGCGTCTAGCCTGGTCTGCCTGATCTGGCGACTTAAAAAAGGGGGACTTCGATTTTCATGGACACCTGCGAGCCGCGGCACAGCGTCTGGTAGACGGGTAGACGACGCAATATCGCTCAGTAAATTCCAGTTAGCCGCGCTCGCTCGTTCGGGAACGCCCATGGCCCGCAAGGAGTCGTGGCCGGGGTACCCGGTGGACTCCTGGGTCACGACGCCGAAGCCGATCGAGTCATGGTTACAGCCGGTCATCAGCGCCGCACGCGTGGGCGAGGGGAGGGTGGGCGAGGGGAGTTGATGCACTGCAGCTTCGTTCGAAGTCTGGACGTACCGATCCGTCGAACAAGACGCACTCAGACCTCCGTAGGAGGCCCGCCGTCGCTGCGCTCCGTCACGCCTCCTGCTTGCGGAGATTGTTAGACGAGCTCCGCTCGTTGCACCCCGGAAAAGAGAAGTGGGGGCTCCAACAAGCTCCGCTTCGGCCTTGATCGTATAAAAGCTGCACTGGCCGGAAATTTGCCCGCCACCAATCACCTCTCACCCGACTCTGCGAAGCGACTCGACTGAGCTCGTCGAAGTCCTACGTCGGGGCAGGACCTTCTCAGCGAACAGGTGTCGATGCGGTTACGCTGTGCTGTCAACCTTTCTGAACTATCCCACCCTCCTCCCAGCCTAGCGGCGATGAGCGTTAGAATCTCTTAAACGGAGATAGCGAAGGCTCCCCCGATTGCGTCCCGGAGCCTGAGCTATCGAAGTCATTTTGATCGCTGGCGGGTAGGCAGCAAAAGACATGACAGCGACGAAGGAGATGGCGCGCCTTTTGCCTGGGTCTGCGGTGCGGAGCACCTTGGCCTAGACAGAAAACGTTATTGAAGTTGAGACGACGCGTCTCGGGCTCCGTGAAGAATGCGCACAATCTTCAGTGGCTCAGTCTCAGCTAGGTAAATTACCAGGTATAGCCCACGCACTAGCCGGAACAGGACAGATTCATCGGTCAGGTCGAAGCGCTTGTGTCCTATGCGAGGGTTCTTGGCAAGCAGCTCACAAGCGGCGTAAATATCCTCTTCGAGTTTGTCGGCCGCGCTAGGGTTGTCGCTGGCGACATAGGCCCAGTAGCCGGATAGTTTTGAAAAACCTGAGACTCTTTGTAAGAATCACTCATTGGAGATTTGGCACAAAGAAATTAGAGAGGATCATTCGGAACGGTCGCCTTTCTTCTCATTTTCAGTAAGAAGCAGAAGTGAGCCCAGGCTGAATCCGACCAGGAGCAAGAAATTCATCTGCAGAGGAAATCACGATGGAGAATCGATGGTTCAAAAATGCGGTTATTTATTGCGTCGACGTTGATACGTTTCGTGACGGAAACGGGGACGGCATTGGAGATTTTGTTGGGTTACGACAGGGGCTAAGCTATTTAGCTGGTTTGGGCGTAACCTGCATCTGGTTACTTCCGTTCTACAACTCGCCGGATCGAGATAGCGGGTACGACGTCATGGATTATCTCTCGGTTCATCCGCGTTTGGGTGATCTTGGCGATTTCGCCGATTTCATGTCGGAAGCGAACGATCGTGGCATTCGCGTGGTCATCGATCTCGTGGTCAACCACACGTCCGACCAACATCCTTGGTTTCAAGCCGCCCGTCGTAATGATCCGAAGTACCATAACTATTATGTTTGGCGAAAGGATGATCCTGGCGATACATCGGACCAAGCTGTATTCCCTGGCAAACAATCCGGCGTCTGGGAATTTGACAAGCTTGCGAAGGCTTACTATTTCCATCGGTTTTATTCATACCAACCCGATCTCAATACAGGGAATCCGGCGGTGCGCGACGAGATCAAGAAGATCATGGGTTTTTGGCTTGCTTTGGGAGTCTCCGGATTTCGCGTCGACGCTGCGCCTTTCGTAATCGCATATAAGGGTCCGGATTTCGAGAAGCAGCCGCACGAATCGTTTGATTACTTGGAGGAATTTCGTGAGTTCCTTCGTTGGAAGACCGGCGACGCGATTTTGGTGGCCGAAGCGAACGTTGCTCCTGATCAAATTTTGAATTATTTCGGCGAGCGGGGCCAGCGAATGACGATGGTGATTAATTTCTTCGTCAATCCACATCTTTTCTTAGCTATTGCCGAGCAATCACCGGAACCGATCGAGCGCGCGCTTCGTCAATTGCCGCAGATTCCCATCCTCAGTCACTGGGCTTACTTCGTAAGAAATCATGATGAGCTGGATCTTAGTCGTTTGAGTCAGTCGGAACGCGAGATTTGTTTCCGCGCTTTTGGTCCGAAGCCTACGATGCAGATTTATCAACGAGGCATCAGGCGTCGGTTGGCCCCGATGTTCGGTGGGCGCCTCGATATGCAGCTACTGATTTATAGTTTGATCTTCACGATTCCTGGAACTCCGATTCTTTGGTACGGCGAAGAGATCGGAATGGGTGAAGATCTCAATCAAGAAGAACGAAACAGTGTTCGGACACCGATGCAATGGACGGCGGACATGAATGCCGGCTTTTCGACAGCAGAGCCATCGAGGCTCGTCCGTCCTGTCATCGACAAAGGCGCGTTCAGTTACAGGAAAGTTAATGTGCAAGCTCAGCGGCGCGATCCCAAGTCGTTATTGAACTATTTGGAGCGGATGATTAGAACCCGTAAAGAATACCCGGAATTCAGTATCGGAACGTATCGTGTTCTGGAAACGTCTGAACCGACGAAAATCTTTGCCCACAGTTGTCAGGACGAAAACGGGAACGCGGTCGTCGCCGCCCACAACATGACGGAGGCTCCGATTAAAATAGTTATCAAGCTTTGGGAGAAAACGTTTGCTTATTTCATTCACCTCTTTGATGAGCGGCCAAATGAGAAGATAAAAAAGGCAGAGATCAGTTTAGAATTACCGGGGTTTGGTTTCAGCTGGCTTCGGTTGCGGCAGAAGAAGCAGATTTAGGAAGGGGGACTTTACTTGTCGATGAATATTTCATTCTGGTCGCGTTTAGTCTGCAGGGGAAAGGGGAGAGTGGGAATCGGCAAACGATTGGAGACGTTAATGAGAGTGTTAGTCATCGGGGTTCCGGAGTGCGAAATGTTCTTTCTGGCAGTAAAATTCTTAACTGCATGCGAATATGCGGCCGCGGTGGCTAATAGCAAACGAAGAGCGACCAGATTGTCCGATAAAAAAGAAGCTGGCGCTTGGATCGGTGGCTTATCTTTTGATGCGTTTTCTGGTAATGCGACGACCGTCGCCAAGATTACGTGTCTTTTGATCAGCCTTCGGTTTTCTGCTCAGGTTAGGCCATCCAATTTCAGGCAGGACGAGGTCGGCCTGCTCAGCTTCCATTGCCTTCAAAACGTGGTGCCCCTCAAATTCGAAGCTCTCTGACCTTGAATGGAGACGAGTTTGAATATTGAAAGTTCAAGAGACTGTATGTTGGGGGATTGCGTCGCGGCACCTCGATGCCCTTCCCTCTAACGCCGAGAAAGCGGAGGAAAGGCGACAAACAGTTTCGCCTTTGGGTCTGACTTTTGTCCCCTTTTGGGTGTAGAGTTGTGTTATGGAACCTACCAAGAGGCAAGTTAGCGCATTGGATAATTATATAGACATTATCGAAAAACACCTTCCCGAGATAGCTGAGGCGGTCGGCGTTTCTGTTCAGACTCTGCAGGGCTGGACTGAGGCTAAAGGCGAGCCTACAAAAGAACAGGCCGACAAGATTTTGGAATTCTTGAGGACGAAAGCGTAGCGGGGAAGTCGGGGGTTCCGATTTTTAAGTCAAAGCCACACACCAAGCGTTCCCGGTCGAGCCCGCTCTCATTGAATTCACCGTTGGTTGGCAGAAGCTCACCCCGGGCGAGTAGCCGAACCAAAGCGACGCAGTGAGCAGAAGCTTGATTTCGGTGAGTAGCCGAAACGGCTAGGCACCTGCACGGTCTTCGCCTTTCCCCTTTCCCTTTCCATCATAGCCAAGAGGACGATCTCCGGTTGGTGCCGGGCGCGTCCATCCTCACCCCGCAGGCTCAGAGTTACTGTAGCCTACTGTTTGGCGTCCGAAACACCGCTCTGAGCCGGGCTTGGCCGCAGTCGGTTCGGAGGATGGCGAGCAACAAGCACGGAGCATCGCGCAAATCTGACGACTCGCTCGGCGGTGCTACCCAACAAAATGCGAGCTAACGCCGAACCTCCTGTGCCTCCTAAGACGATCAAATCGGGTGCGATCTTCTCTGTTTTGTTAAGGATTTCTTCGTATGCAATTCCGATCCGAACGCTCGCCGCGCACTCTATACCGGGCGTCCTGATCTCTTTACAGAGCGATTCAAGGCGATCCAGCGCTTTAGTCTCCAAGTCATTGAGAGTTGATCTGATCCATTCTGACACAGAATAGACGTCTAGGTTTAATTGGTTCCTAGAGACTTCAACGACATATAATAGCGCGATATGCGTGCCCGCGAGCTTTCCGATTCTGATCGCATAATCGATCGCGGCTGAGGCATTCTCGGAAAAATCGATTGGGACTAGGATTTTCTCGAGTGTCACTTCTAGGGAGTGCGATGCGCTCAAGTTCACGCTCACCTCGCTCGTCGAACAGACAGAGCTCGACTTTTGTCGCGTTTGCCGAGAAGAGAGCGAAGTTTGTGCCCTTGCCGTCCCATGTTGCGCCACATGGATGTGGCAGACCCTCTTGTACTACACTTTTTCTAGTTCTCTTCATGACTTATTTTTCTCTTCAGGTTTCAACCAGCTTGTGACCGGCGGCCTTCGACGTCGTATTTGAAGCGTTCGCAAAGTAGGTCCCCTGTTCTCGTTGGCCTCGCCCGTAATAATGGAACGCGCATTGATTCTTGCGTTTCCTCCTCGAATCGTTGCTTTACTTCTCTGATTTGCTGGAACTATCCAAGGTCGTCTTGCCACTTTTGGCGTAGCTTTAACTACTTGAAATTCCTGCAATGCGGGCGATTCCACGACGGTCATTCCCTTTTGCGTCTTCCACGGTCCGTCGGCATCGATTTCGCCGTTATCACCTTCTCCCGTGGAGTCATTTTACCATTGATCCACAATTCCAGGAGTCGGCGGGATTAACCCAATGGAAATTGGGTTCTTGGTCACCATTTCTAGTGCTTGGATAAAGGCCCTAAGATGAGTAATCTCGCGCGTCATGAGAAACTGCAAGGCATCCTTAGTGCCAGAATCGTCGCAGAAATTGATAAGCCTTTCGTACACAATCTTGGCGCGCGCCTCTGCGGCAATGTTGCTACGAAGATCGACATCCAGTTCTCCGGTGATTTTGAGGTGATCGGCCGTCCAAGCGGTTCCCATTGAGTTGCAAAGGGTTACGCCTCCTCCACTGGCAATAGCGACGAGAGGATCGTGCTCGGCCGCATCAGCGCTCTTCTTCATCGGCTTGAGGTGCATTCGCGCCAAAGTACCGATAATCTCTAAGTGGCTTAACTCCTCTGTTCCAATGTCAATGAGAAGATCCTTGCAAACCATATCTTCGCAGTTGATACCTTGAATCGAATATTGCATGGCTGTGGCAAGTTCTCCGTTAGCGCCTCCGAATTGCTCCAGGAGCATGTTACCGAAACGCGGATCAGGTTGGTTCACGCGAACCGTGTACATGAGTTTTTTGATGTGATGTCGGTCAAATGGACAATTGCGTCAGCAAGTCAATCAAGGCAATTCTGGTCACTCTAGTCGCCAGCAGCAATACCCGGCCACTTGCCAGCACGGTCGGTCGTTTCGATGGAAAAGATCCGTACCGGATATCGGGCAATAAAAGTATCCGCACAAATGTATTACGATCCTTGCCTCTCTCCTGATCAATTACTCTTTTTGATTGTCCAATCTCAAGTTCATCAGAACTAACAACGCCCTGTAACAGACATTTAAATTATGTACCATCGCACGAGTTCCATTCGAGAAAGCGGGTTGCCGATGTTCAGTACGTTCGATGATTGACTCACTCGCCTAAGATTCGTAATAGACCTCCCGTATGGTTGTATCACCATTACTTAAAAACGGTTTAGAACTGAAGAATGGCCCATTAGCGCTGGACGGGTTTCCGTCCGACCCGAGTCAGGGGTTCCGGAAATATTCCATCAACTTTCTCATCCCCCAAGCGTTCGCTTTCATCTGTTTAATTTAAGAAAGCGGATTTTCAGCTCAGGCAAGCCGATCGGGGTTCCCCCCTAGAAGACAAAGCAAATGGAACGTCTGAATAGACGTCTCCACGTCAGTCCCGTCCCTGTTGCCATTATTGTTCGGTCAGCATGGCGTCGTTCGACAACCGAGCTTCTCTCTCTAAGCGGAAGGCTAGCTAAGAGGGTGCGGTCACGACTGTCCGTAGAAAGTTTGGTGTTCATCGCTAATAAATTACCCTCGGCCGAATGCGCTGCATCTTTACGCGGTCTCTGCGGTCGCGGTCTCTGGCAACGACGCACTAGCAGTCTTCGCTCTCGACCGGTGGAACTTCGGTCCTTTTGATTCTTCCAACTCCGTGTATGGCAGATCCGCCCAAAGCTCAAACCCTGTTCCATCTGGAACCCAAACAGGCGAATACCTCCAATAAGAAGCGCTGAACAGCCGTATTAAGGATTCGGTGGATCCATCGGCGAAAGTTGCCTTTTCGTCCGGTTGAATCAGAGTCATGATTGGTCGTCTATTGCCAACGTCTGCCAGGGCGACGACGGGAACGTTGAAGAAGTGAAGTGGTTCTGAGTTCATGCCTAAAGGGAGGGGTGTCAGCCATGGGTGACCGGCTCAAAAATTCGACCCACGGTGCGCTCCCTGTATCGATACCCCCTGAGAGGTTTCGGACGTTTTTATCGCTTCCCGCTTACTGTTCAGCACGTCGTGCAGGAGAAGGGCCAGCTTCTTTGCTCACGGGAAAAAAACAACCTACAGTAATTTGGTGCTTAAAGGCGTCATGGTCTATGACACGAAGACGAGTCATTTCGTCGGCAATCAGGGGTATGTTTCAGTCGACACCCCGAACCCTGGCAGAGTCGCTCGGTTCGGCGGCTATATGGAAGATGGATCGGCACCGGCCGCTCGTCGTTTTTCTAAAGTCTCCCCGCTACGGCCGTACCATCGCTCGGTGATGTGGCCACCTACATCAAACGCGCCCATAAACGATTTTAGAACGTCGAATTACCGACCCAGGGTCCAAAGCTTGCTCAAAGTTGAATCCGCTCAACCTCGCCGATCGTGATCTCGTCCTTGGTCCGGTCGTAGAGCTTCGTGGTCCGGGGTGACTCATGTCCGGCCATCTGCTGGGCATGCTCGAGCCGGCCGCCGTTCTCCAGGTAAACCGTCACGCCCGTCGCGCGCCAGGTGTGGCACCCGACCGACGTCAGAAACCCCGCGTTCCGGGCTCGTTTACGGATTGCTGCCCAGGCATTGTACCGATTCAGCGCGCGCCCGGATAGCGCGGTGCCAGCCTGATTCACGCTCTGAAACAGGGGCTGGCCGTTCTCGATACCAGCTTTAGAAAGGTACTCATCGATAGCTTCCTCGATCTGATGGTGGGCCGGCATTTCATGCTCCTTGCCGCCTTTCTCATGAAACCGCAGCC
>JBAUZZ010000350.1:0-1914 GCA_049585495.1 Chthoniobacterales bacterium
TCGAATTCAGGCACGCTTCCCGGCTTGGTGCGAACGATGATCTGCACACGCGCCAAGGCTGACTCGGACAGATGCACCGTAGACTCCGAGCTGATGCCGTTGAACGCCTGCATCAGGATTTGTTGGATACGCTCGCGCAACTCGGTGCTGTGGTTTTCACGCGGCACATAGATCAGGCAAGACAGGAAACGGCCGTAAACGTCGCTCCGCACAAAAAGCCGGGTCCGCTGGCGCTCGCCCAGCCGCAGTATCCCGATGGCATTTTCGAAAAGTTCGTCTTCGGGTATTTGCAAGAGCTCGTCGAGCGGATGCTCTTCCAAAATCATGATCAGCACCTTCCCGAGGTGGCCGTTGGGATCGAACCCTGCACGCGCCACGACGTTTTTCACCTTACGGCGGAGGAGCGGGATGTCCGCATGATGTGAACTATAGGCGGTGGAAGTATAAAGCCCCAGAAAGCGCTGCTCGCCTAGGACCTGCCCCTTCGCGTCGAAACGCTTTACGCCTACGTAATCAAGATATCCGGGCCGGTGCACCGTGGCGCGCGAATTCGCCTTAGTCAGGACCAGCATTTGGGTGGCGCGCGCGAGCTTCCTTACTTCCGCAGTCACCGTGGCGAAACTTTTCGAAACCTTAGTCCGGCTTGTCTCACGCAATATACCAAGGCCGGAACCGGGTACCACACGTAGAACGTCTTCGTCACCTTCTTTGACCAGGTCGTAATCACGATAACCTAAAAAGGTAAAATGGCTCTCCGCGAGCCATGTCAAGAAGGCCTTTTCCTCTTCGACTGTTTCGGGATCGAGCGCTTTCGGATAGGGCTTTCTGAGATTGGCGATCAGGCGATTCAAGTTCTCCTTCATTTTCGGGTAATCCTCAACCGCCTTGCGCACGTCGCCGAGAATGCGCAGAAGCCCTGCCTGCAGCTCAACCAGCTTTTCGGGAACGGTTTGCCGGTCAACTTCGACATGCATTACCGACTCAGAAGCACCGGTCTTGCCGGCTTCGCGGGGCAGAATTTCACTCAAGCCACCCTTCGCGTCCCGCCTCGTTTTAATGACCGGGTGAATGATGAGATGCAGAGTCAGTCCCTGGCGGTTGACCTCCATCGTCACCGAGTCCACCAGGAACGGCATGTTGTCATTGACTATCTGGATTACCGTGTGCGTGGACTCCCATCCGTCTCTTTCGCTTTGCGGATTGTAAACGCGAAGTTTGGGGGCGCCAGACTTGAACTCCTTGATGAAATTCAAGTGCGCCAACGCAGCGCCGCACAGATTGGAAATACTGCGCTCCGCCAGGTCTTCCGGATCAACCTGACCGTAATACTGGTGGATGAACGTCTCGGCCTGGATTTTTCCTTCCGGCGGCGGGTCTCGAAGCTGCGCAACCACTTTGTCAATGATTTCTGCGTTTTCTTCTTGGGCCTTGAGTAACATGCAAGCCTCCTAACTACTTCCCTCCCCTCCCTCTAAGGGAGGAGGACGGCCGTCTAAACGACGGGTCACCAGGGACTGGATGATCGTATTGCTGACCGAGGCACCCTGCATCAAGCCGAAGCCGACGAAGACCATCAGTACAAGCGATAGCCACAACGTATGCGACAGGCCAAAGAGAATCAACGCGCCTCCGAGTATCGCGACCGCGATCTGAAGCATGCGGGTCAGCCCGACGACCGACTTTCGGACTGCCAGGGAAAGCGCCGACAGAACCGCACCGATTCCCGAGGCTCCCGTCAGCCAGCCGAGGGTAGCCGCGCCGCCGTGCAGCACCTCGCCGGTGAAGCACAGTGATCTGTCCTCGAAAATACGGGCAGGTAGTTGTTTAGTTTTGTAGGTTTAGTTCGTCATTCAAGAGTTTTTCGAACTCCAGTGGGGAAAGGTAGCCGAGCGCCGAGTGCAGGCGCTGGGGATT
>JBAUZZ010000351.1:0-3934 GCA_049585495.1 Chthoniobacterales bacterium
CAATATCGAATCGAGTACCCTCCGGTTCGGTGTACGCCAAAATTTCCACACCTCTGCGCGCATCGTCAGTGACCGAGAAATCTTTCACCCGATCAGCTACAAGGAATGGGCCTTCACCGACGACCACTCTGTTTTTCTCTTTAAGTACGAGCAGCCCCGTCCCCACTTTGGAATCCATCCAGCCGGTTCTCTCCGAAACCGGCATCATAGGAGAGTTGTAATAAAGGCTGAATAGGTACTCCTCGACATGTTCCGAGTTCCATCGCCACGGGAGGACGTGGACAAAGTCCTGCAAAACGGAGGGTTTTCCCTCCATTCGCCATTGAACGACCCAACAACGCCCGGTCTCTTCTTTTTCGCTCATAACGATCTTCCACCCTACTGACTACAACAGGATTCTTACAGCCTGCATTCGTTGAGATCAAAGGTTTCCCGTTCGGCGAGCACGCTGAGACTAGTTTCGCCGAGCACGCGCGCCGACGAGGGTACCGCTGCCGCGATTCGACTGCTGCTTTGCCGTTTTCCGCTGCGGCCTCGCATCGTGTGTCGCAGAGGTTGTGAATATATCGCCTGTACCCCAGGATATTCTGTGGCCCTTGCACGCATACTCTAACGGCTAAACCGCTTCGCGGGCGACTCGAGAATCTAAACTCCCGGCAGCGTCCGCCGGTTCATCAGGTTCGAAAAGACTGAAGCCACCAATGTACTTGGTTTTGCCACCTCCTGCTCCAGCGAATCGACTTGGAGGCGGGCTGCTTAATTGATGAATTCAGAATATAGGTTCTCGCGTTGAGCAAGTTGTCTGCTCAGAAAGTCTCGCCGATACTGGGCACGCTGATTGGCGTACGTCGTGACGAAAGAGGTAAAGCCCCCGACTAGGGAACCCATCACCGCAGAAAAAGCACTAATCCAGGCAGTGTTCATAGTAGCAACTAAGCAGTCTACAATAAGTTAATCGGTTGTCTTCTCTTAGCCTGCTAAACGAACCCTGCCGATGTCCCTGCCTTCGGAGAAGTGATTGTTCCCATTTCATCTCTGTATCTCTTTTCCTGTTTCCTTGACTGGCTCTCTTCCGCTTTGCAATCGCATCGGCGGGTTTCTGCTTGGCAGGCGTGCTCTATTTATCGCCGCCACAACATTCCGCCAGTCTCGCCCGCAGCCGTTTTTTGAAATCACTTCGTAAGGCGAAAGCCGCTCACTGGGACGCATCACCGCTTCTTTGAGTGCCGCTTTAGAATCCGTGAACAAATGCATCGAGGCTCGGGCTCGGGACATCGAAACATAGAACTGTGCCTGGTTAACCTGGCTGAAGGCTGATACCGAGACACTAACAATGACCTGGTCAACGGTCTTGCCTTGGCTGGCGTGACTTGTAACCGCTATGCCCTGGTCAAGGTGAACTGCTTCAGCGACTTTGATCAGCCGGCCGTCGTCCAGATGAATACCGGCTTGGTCGATCGCTGCCACGCGGCAAAGCTCGTTGTTGGTGAAGCGTTCGGTGCCGAACCGAAAGTTCTTCGTAATCCGAACGGCATCACCCGCAGCCAGCGCGGTTTCTCGCCGCTCGTAGAGCTCGAAGCTGTTGGCTTGGGTCAAAGGCAAAAGCGTCTGTTTCCCGGCTCTTGAGACCGTCACGCCCTTTTCGTCAGATGCAATCACTTCCCACTTCTCGCCGCTCTTGAAGCCTCCTCGAGCACGCCGGTGAAACTCCACCACCTGGCCGGCGCGGTAGTTGATCGCATCGCGCCGTTGACTTTCGGTGAGATTCAGCCGTTCCAGGCGCACAAATTGGCGCTCTTCGGAGTTCACCAGACAGACAGCTCTCTGGAGCTCCCGCACCCGCGCGGCAATCGCCCTGCATTCGGCGTGGGTGGGCGCCACGATCAAGGACGTTGCCCCCTCCCTGATAGCTGCCAGGTGCTGACTCGCAATCGCCTCCAGGCGCTCTGGGCTTTCCTCAACTTCGTGAATGACGCCAGCCGCCTCCAGCTTATCGAACCCGCTTTCCGTCCTCCCATGGCTCAGCTCTTGGATTGCTTCTCTCAGGGCCGGAACCTGTTGCCGGAAAATCTTTGTTAACGCAACTTGGTCGATGCTGCCTGAGTCTTCCAGCACGCGCAGCGCGTCACCGCGATCCACGGAATGATGCTGCCGGGTGTCGCCGGAGAGAATCAGCCGGCAATCGTTAGCTCGAGCAAAATCAACCGCCCACCTCATCTGCTTGATTGAAAGGAAGCCGGCCTCATCAATCCAAAGAATTCGGCCTCGAGCCACATCTTTTAGCAGCTGACTCTGCATCAGCTGTTGGAACGTGTTGGCCCCGGAGAACCCTTGCTCTTTGAGGACCTTGACCGCAGACGATGAAGGCGCGAACACCAGCACGTCTCTGCCCGAGAGAGCGGCCACGGCTTTAACCGCCTCCTGCAGCATGGATGTCTTGCCGCTGCCGGCTGGACCCCGTACAGAGGTGACCATGTCCTTTGAGCGCAGAATCTTGAGCACTGCACTTTTATGTTCATCGCTCAAAAAAGGAGAAACAAATGTCCAGGAACAGCCTCGGCCAATCTCCTCATACTGACCACGGCCCGACTGGACGCTTTCCAGCATTGCCGACTCTTCAGCTAGGACCTCGGGGGTTGTAACGAGGCTCCCGCCGGCCCGCACAAGCCGAGGATCGTTCCTAGCAAACTCCAGCGCTTTGTCGATTGACACGCAACCGATACCACGACGCAACAGCATGGCGGCTGCGTGCGGCTCCCGGACGACCGAGACGCGCTCGAAGAGGTGTTGGATGGCCAGCTCCTTGGCAATATCGGTTTCCAGAAGGTTTTCTGATAGGGCTGCTCTGACGGCTTCCGGCGATAGGGAAGCCAGTTCCTCGGGCGTCATCTGTGATCGCCAGTTATTGAGGAGCTCATCACCCGCGAGTTTGCGCTGGCTTTTACGCTCGCGAGTACGGGAACCAAGCGTGGCTTTGACTTCAGCCACCGCGTCAAAGAAGTCGATCTTGGTCCTTTTCGCCAATGCCCGCGCTTCGGCCTCGATCACGGTATATTCCTCACGGAACATTTGCTCGATCAGGGCCGTGCGTTTGGAGAACTTGTCAATAAGCTCACGGCCAACGCAGGCGAGCTCGAAGTCGCGCTCCGTCCTGCGGATGGCATATCCAGCCTCCAGAAGCTTTGAGGCTAACAATGAGTGGAAGCCAGCCTCGTAGTAAGGCGCATCAGTTTTTATGTTGCCAAACTGACCAGCTTTCCACCTGGTTTCCTCTTGGTCCCAGGTCGCGTTGAAAACAAAGGCGTGGATGTGGAAGTGCGGGTCAGATATTCCCTCCACCGGACGTGTTTCCCTGTGCACAAACGCCGCGTACACCAAGTTGCCGGTGCAGCGGTCGCAATCCCGTTCCACTCCGTCCTGGCCCTTGCCTCGCACCCTGGTTTGCATGGCGTCTTCGATCGACGCCATGGTTTCCCGAAAGGATTCCATGATCATCCGTTCGACTCGGCGATCGCCGGACATAGCCAGGTAGAGGGACACCGACTTTGGAACACTGAAGGTAAAATCGTAGCCAGCTCTACGATCGCCTTTGGTCCGCACCGTTAGCCTCTCATGATTACGAGGATCTCGATTCTCCGCTATTGCGCCGAATTGCTCTTTGGTCACTTGCCCGACCAACCCTAATCTTTCGCCAGCCTTACCTCCCCAAAATCCGCGCTCCTCAGCATAATAGTCCGCCTGTGCGAGCGACGTGTTATAGTAACGGGTAGCTGCCTTACTGGACAAAGGGTTTGTTATTCGCAGCATAGTTATCCTCGTGAGAGTGTTATGCAGCTCCGCTGGACATCGGGGGTGTCTGCCATGATTAGCACCAGTTGCAGCTCTTCAAGCTCAAGCTTGGTCTGATGTCCGAGCCCGACACATCCTTCTAGAC
>JBAUZZ010000352.1:0-3955 GCA_049585495.1 Chthoniobacterales bacterium
GTTGTTTCAGCAAGGCCCCACGTATCCGCTCGTGGTCGATAACCGACACAATATGTGGACGTCAGAGGCGAAGTGCTGAAACAACCGGATAAGCATAAGCTAGCTAGACCTTACAACCGTTCCGCCACTTTCGGCTCAACATCGCCTTCTCTTCATCCACGGTCTTTGGCATGCTCTGTTCGTCAGTCTCGAAAAACACACTCGAACTCGCCCCCACCCTCAGCATGACATCGGTATCGGAACAGCTCAACCGCCGGCGCCGAGTCTACGAACAAGAAGCTGATCAGGATTGCTGCCGGGAGGGAACGCACGGGTCGATTGGGTGTTAAGAAACGATGAAATCGTCTCGATCGCGCCGTTTCTTCTTGAGTTTCTCGCGATGTTCTTTCAACCGCGCTGTCTGGCGCTCCAGGTTGTCAATTCCTGCCCTGCTGAAAACGCCGGCGAGCCAGCTAGCCAGTGGAATTGTGAGAAAGAAAAACGCTATTCCGACCGCCGCCGCGCTCACAAGCATCGGGACCTGAGACTGGTGCAAAGCTTTGAGTGCCGGAAACAGGTGATAAACCTCAGTGGCAACCCAGTAGAGCGTAGGAGCCAACACTGGAACGTTGTTAACCGCGGCCGCGTAACAGCCAACGCCGACTAAAATCGCGCCAATCGTGATGATCGACACCGCTTCCTGAAAAGGGGTTCCCGGATTCCCTCCGTCCGTACCGTTCATTTTTGCCTAAACTTCCTCACCGTCCACCTTTGATCCTTCTTCCAGAGCCGGCCGGACTGGAATAAAACTCCCTCAACAATAAAGCTGTTCTTTCTACCCCCATTCTTGAGACCGATAAACTCTTTCGGCGGGCAGGAATCCTCTTCAACCTCACTGACCGATGTTTGACTGTTTACACCGATCGGCGCATGAATCGACCCACTGGTCGAGATCGAGTGTTTGTACAGCGTTTCTTTGGCAATGATCTTAGCCGCCCATTCGTTGGTCGTCGGATCCCCGTTACGATGAAAGATTTTCGTTGCGTGATTTCCCAAGAGGGTTTCGACCTTGTGTTTTCCGTTTGGCCCGTAGGCATCAAGAAAGTTGGGAAGGTTCTGCGATAATCGAACCGTCGAAATCCCTTTGCTCCGTGCCGTGCTCTGGAACTGGGCATCCTGGTCGATGGTGAAATAGTGGGCTTCGTCCTCCCAAAGAAATACGGGCCGCGCCAATGGCTCCTGGTAAGAACGGCGATCGACAGCCCGCTGAAACAATTGAGCCCAGATCAGGGCGGCGTACTGGCCCACCTCCCGATACCGGGCCACCGGAAGATCGACCACAACGATCTTGCCTTCAAAAATATCGTCGGGAGTTAGGTTGGTAACCGTACCGAAAAGCTCGCCAATTTTTCCCCGAGTCAGCGGATCGAACATTCCGGTGAAATCGGCCTCAATCGTTCCGCGCGTCTTTGCCTCGAGTGCCGGCCGCTCATACATCCAGTAATTCCTGACCAGATCCCACTCGGGATGCTTCTGGCTGCGCTTTTCAGCACGTTCCAGGACATTGAACAGAAAACTGTTTTCTTGCCAGCCTGGGGACGTGGTATGATCCAGGGTCGTTGGCGATGAAACGATCATCTGATTCAGTGTCCGCAGCTGGATCGACTCCTCTGCCATCAGCAAAAGCGTGATCGCATTCCGAAGTAATTTTTTCTTCTGGGGCAACCAGAATTCTTGTTCCGCGCCAGTTGTTACCGCCCGCTTTTGAACACTGGCGATATCGACGAGCAATGTGACCAGGTTTTCAGCAAAATCGACCCCGCTGGAGAGCGCCTCGTAATCCATGAAGTTAAAACGAAATTGCTCCCCTACCCCAAAGAACCGCCCATCCGCTTCGCGGCCCGCTTCCTTTAGATAACCGCGCCACAGCTCTGCTTCGTCGGTCTTGAAACAAAGCACCAAGCCCCCAAAGCCGTTCTCCAGATACTTCCGGGCGAAGAGCTGGCCGGAACCAGAAGTCTTTCCGCTTCCGTTCTCCCCCATGATCAGCACCCCCTGGAAAGAATCGGCAAGCGTCCAAACATCGGCGTCGAGCTCGCTGAACCGGACCAGGGGGAGATCGAGTGCCCAAGGCCCCTCCATTCTTTTAGCTGGCTCTCTTCGCCTTGGCTTCTCTTCGACGAACAAGGAAAGGAAACGGTTCATGGCTGCGAGCTGGTAAATTAAAAATGACTGACCTGGCGAACCCAGCCAATCAAAGCGTCGAAGAGTGGATAACTCACCACTCCGCCGATGTAGGCCAGGGCTAGTCCCAGCTTGATGCGATTGCTGCTGATATTGGTCAGCATCTGCACCGTCTCGTTCACTTGGTCGATTCCAGTCTGCAACCCTTGTAGCCTCTTTTCCAAATCAGGGCTTGTTCGATCGCTTACTGCAGAGGTACGAGACAGAAGCTCGCCCTCGGAGTGCTTCAGCAACGCCAGGGAATGTGCCTTCAGCAGGACCGCCAGCTGCACTGGTAACGTGTTTGGGTCGCCTTCCGCCAGACCATAGTACGCCTGTACCACCGCCATGCGCTCGCTTTCATCAGACAGACCTGCCAGCAAAACCCTGAACTCTGGTGGCACTTCCTCACTCATAAATCGAACGGATCGATCTTGGTCGGGGTTGCCTGCTTAACTCTCCTTACTTTGTTTCTGACGAGCTCAGGCGAACCAACCAAGAGATGGGTGATGTCTTCAAACTGCGCGAAGAGGCGGTTCCGCCAGTTTTGCAATTCGAACGTCGATCCAATTGGCAGCAGGGGTTCTGCTTCACGAAACGTCAAAGCTTTCTTCTGCTGCCGACTTGCAGCATCGAGAGCCGCCAGGGTAGCGCCAGTTATCCGGGGTACTTCAACGGTCGGCGCGTTAAACTCTTTCAGCATCGTGGGCAACTTCGAGTGCTCGAAAATCTCCGAACTGAACCTGGCCGGGTTCTTGACAATTACATAATCGGCCTTTGCCTCGAAGCTCGTAATGATCTGCCCAGCCGACGTCATAGCGGCTCGCTCGTCGCTCGCAAAAATCAAGATCGTCAACTTCGTCTTTTTCTTTTCGAACAACGCAAACGCGTCGAAGTGTTCAAATGCCCTCAAGATGCTCTGGGTTTCCTGGGCGGGGTAGTCGATCAGCTGAGTCGAGGCGCCTCCTGTTTCGTTTAAGATGGGAAGTAAGTCTTCCTCGTTCCGATAGGGTCTGTGGATGGTAAATCCCGGATACCAACCTGAGAGAGTACGATGCTCCCCATCGGCGTCGATGGCCGAAAACTCAATGCCCGCATATCCAAACCAGGAAATTAACGCCTGCGCGACAGTTGATCGTCCGATCCGTCCCGTGGACTGGAACGAGGTAATGATTCTAGAGTCCTTCGGTACCTCATTCTTCATAGCTTTGTGCCGGGCTCAGGTTTGACAATTGGCACTGGTTTTTCTCTGTTTTGCTGTCTGAGTTTTTCTTCGGCTTCATCGACGATCATCTCGAACGTTTCTGAAGCGTCCACTGACGGAGATCCTGCCGCCGCGAGCGCCGGAAAGTCTGAAACTGGCCCTTCCGGCTCCATCCCAAGCGGGTAACGACTTCCCCTCTCTTGCTCTCGGGTCTTACAGCGTTTAAAGAAAATGAATACGGTCTGGGGCGTGCATTGAGTTCCTCTGGTGGAAATTTCCCAAGCAATCTCCGCCCAAGTTTTCTTCCGCCGGCGCGAGCTCGCGATCAGATCAAAGAACGGGCTGAGCTTTGAGTGGAATGGCCGGCTGCCAACCGGAATTTTACTTCTCGAACTACGACTCATTGACGGCGCGGATCGTAAGTTGAAAGGCGTTGAAGTTTCAACGTTTTTTAACGTAAATTTTTCAACGTCTTTCAACGCCTTTCAACTAACCTAAGCCAAAAGCTTAGGGGAGACGCCTGCCCTTTTTCCTTGCCACTCTTTCCCC
>JBAUZZ010000353.1:0-27296 GCA_049585495.1 Chthoniobacterales bacterium
GACTTGGCGCCCTTACAGGGCGCGGCGCTTTGTTGTGGGCGGGTCCCGGGGTTGAAACCCCGGGCTAAGTCCTGCAGCCCCTTCGGGGCAGGAATCGCGCCACTGGGTATGTGGAACCCCTGAGTTAAATATCAGGGCTGAGCCTTAGCGCCCTCGGGGCAAAGACTGAGTCCTTAAGTTAGCGCTTATGTCGGGCTGCGCCCTAGGCTGAAATATTTTGCATCTTCGATGTTTCAGACGAAGGCTTGTTTTGACGGCTATGGTCGATCCCGGCGAAAAGAGATCCATGCGTGGTTAAAGACCTTCGTCTGTGGGTTATAGTCTAAGGGCGAAAAATTCGGATAGGACGATTAATAAGATACTTCGGTCACGTGCTTTTCGACCATTCGTGCCACATCACTTTTCCTGATGCCTTATTGGATATTACGATTATGCTTAGGGGATAGAGGAGGTGATCGTAGTTCATGAAACTTCCTGAACATTCGGTACTGGCGCTGGGCGGTGGCGTCAGTGGACTTCTTCGTTTTCTTCTGCCTGCGGTTGCCTTCCTGATGCTCTCATTGCCGGTGCGGGCTCAGCCCATGGTTCATGTCCCGATAGCTGTGCCTCATGTCCCGGTGGTTCGGCCAAACTTCAATCCGGTCCGGATTGAGCCTCAAGTCGCCATCAATCGGCCGGTTGTTAATCCCTCCCTTACGGTGCAAAAGGTTCAGATACCGCGGGTGTCGGTAAACGTTCCCAAGATCAATCTCGGCAGCTACTATGCCGGCTACCCATATGGTTACGTCCCGTATAACTCTCGGTTTCTCTATCCGCCTTACAACGGCAGCAGTATTAATCCTGCTGCAGGTCAAGCAGGGGTTGGTAAGGCCGTCAGCACGTCACGGGCTGGCGCCGGAAGTGCATCCCTAGGGAATACTCCGCGACACAACTTTCAGTACGATGATAGTGAGGTGCTGGCCGTTCAAACAGCTCTACGCCGCCTTGGCTACTACACGGGTTCGCTGGATGGGATTCTGGGCCCTGATACGCAATCTGCGATCGAAAACTATCAGGCGGCCAAAAAACAGCCAGTGACTGGCTTCATCGATCGAGCGACGCTGAGTACGCTTGGCGTAATTACGAACTGATCAGCCCTGAAAACGCGAGCGTCGCACGTTCGACATTTTCTGCCGATCCTACAGACCGGACCCGATAAAACCGGTTATCCTGGGGCTTGCGCCCCAGGCTACGATATTTCACGCCTCCGGCGCTTCTGAAAAATTCTCTATTCCTTGCGGGTAGCCAAGCTAGGGCTCGGACTGGTAGATCTGGCGGGCTCGCTCGGCGTCCTTCGCGATCTGCGCTCGAAGCTCCGTCAGGCCGGCGAATTTTTCTTCCGCCCGCAAATACTTGAGAAAGCAGACTTCAACGTCGTGTCCGTATATATCCTGATCGAAATCGAAAAGATGGAGCTCAAGCAGCCGTTCTCCGCTCTGATGGTCGATGGTGGGACGCACTCCGATATTGGCAACTCCGCCGAACTCGATGTCGTGATGCCAGGCCTTGACAGCATAAACACCATTGGGCGGGAACTGTTCGTTGTGAGCTCGCAGGTTTGCCGTCGGAAACCCCAGTTGGCGGCCAAGATGACTCCCCTCGGATACAGTTCCCAGGATCGTAAAGGGCCGACCAAGCAACTTGGCGGCAAGGCCAAAATTCCCAACTTCGACCGCGGAGCGAACCAAGGTACTGCTGACGATTTGCCCTTCGACCGTCACGGGCTTGACGCTGCTGAGCGTGAAGCCAAACTTGGTTGCCAGGTCTGTCAGCAGCGCAACCGTACCGGAACGATTGGCTCCGAAGGTCCAACCCTCGCCAACGCAGATTTGGGTAAGCTTGTCGGCGGCGGTCACAAGCTGCCGGATAAATACCTCGGGTCGGGTCCTTGAGAAATCGAGGGTAAAATCCTGGATCAAGAGGGCGTCTACTCCCAAGCGACCGATGAGCTTCGTCTTATGCTGTGTCGACGTCAGTAAACGCGGAGCCTTCTCCGGTCGCAGAATCTTTACCGGATGCGGATGAAACGTGAGGACCACCGAGCTACCGCCGCTCGAGTTGGCCCCAAGGATCGCTTCATGAATGACCGCGCGATGACCAAGATGGATTCCATCGAACACGCCGATCGCCAAATGGACCGGACCACGGACGAATTTCAAACCATCGGTCGCATGGAAGATTTTCATTTAAAACCTTCGGTTGCTCGTTTCTCCCTACGCACCACGCATACGCGAGACGTCCGGTAGCGAAAGAATCTTACCGGCCAGGCTCTCTCTGGGGAGCGTCTTCAATTCTTTAATCGTGATCGCGTCTTCCACGGAGAATCGGCCAGACTTGGTTCGCCGCAAAGCCGATAGGTGGGCTCCGCAACCGAGCTCGAGGCCGATGTCGTGGGCATAGGTGCGCACGTAAAACCCTTTGCTGCAGATGACGCGGAAATCGATTTCGTTTTGCCGCATCTGGCACACCTCGTGGGCATAGACGTGGACACAGCGCGGCTCCCGTTCAACGACTTTTCCTTGGCGGGCAAGTTTGTACAGCGGCACACCGTCCTTCTTAATTGCGGAAACCATCGGTGGCATCTGGTAGAAATCGCCGTGAAATTTTATGAAAGCAGCCTCAATGGTCCTGCGGTCGAGATCGACCGGCGCCCGGCGTTCAATCAATTGGCCGTTGCAATCCTGGGTATCGGTAATCTCCCCGAGTTTCATAGTGCCGAAATACTCCTTGTCCTCGCTCATGAGCAGGTCCTGAATCTTGGTACCGCGTCCTACGACGACCAAAAGCAGGCCGGTGGCGAACGGATCCAGGGTGCCGCAGTGCCCAACCTTTTGAGTGTTCAGACACTTGCGGACGATGGCCACCACATCGTGGCTCGTCATTGCCGGGTCTTTATCGACTAGCAGGACGCCGTCAAAAGGATCGGCCGATTTCATTGATGACTCTTTCCAAAACTTTGGCGCTCACCTCCGTTAAACTGCCTCGGACCCGGGCACCCGCCGCGAGGGTATGACCGCCGCCCCCGAGTTCGCTACACAATCGATTAACGTCGATGCGATAGTTTTTTGAACGCATGCTGATGCGAATGCGGCCTTCTTCGAGCTCCTCGAAAAAGATCGCCACGACGACGGTATCAACCGCGCGGATCGAATCAATTAATCCGTCAATATCCTCCGGCTTGACCTGGTGTCGATCCTTGGTCTGCCGGGTCAACGTCATGCTGGCAACTCGATCCTCGGCGTCGAACCGGGCATCACGGAGCAGTTCGCCAAGCAACAGGATTCGGCGCTTGGGGTAACTATCATAGAGGCAACGCGCGAGCTCACCGGCGTTGACACCGGATGAAATCAACTCCGCCGCGATTTCGAACGTTCGTATTGCCGTGTTGGGATACCGGAAGGAGCCGGTATCGGTGGAAATCGCGACAAAGAGCGCATCGGCGGCTTCATGAGTGAGCGGCAGCGCCTGGCTTTGCAAAAATTCATAGATAACCTGACCCGTCGCCGGAGCGGCCGTGTCGATATAGTTCAGATCCCCGTAGGCGGGATTGCTGGCGTGATGATCGATGTTAATCCAGCACTTGGCGGACCGAACGGCATTTAAGGTCGTGCCCAGCCGCTGCTTGGTCGCGGTGTCCAACGCAATGGCTAGATCAAAGGCGCGCGCCTCGGCAGGCGGCATCGTGATCAGCTCCGAATATCGGAGAAAACGAAAGCTATCGGGCAATCCAGTTTCGTTCCAGGCAACGAACTGTTTGCCAAGCTGTCGAAGACTGAGGGCTAGTGCCAGCTGGGATCCGATGGCGTCCCCGTCGGGCCGCATATGGCTCAGGACCGCGATCGTCTCAGCCGCCTGGATTGCGTCTGCAATCGATTGGAACGCCGAACTCACTGATTTTTCTTCGTTTCGTCCAGGTCCTGAATGATCTTGAGTACGCGATTTCCGCGCTCGATAGAATCGTCCAACGTGAAATAAAGATGCGGCGTGTATTTCAGCACTACACGTTTGGCCAGTTCGCGCTGCAGGTCGATACGGCGTTCCGTAAGTTCGGAGATGGCTTTCGCCTTTTGATCGTCTTTGCCGATCACGCTGACAAAAACCTGGCACTGGCGCAGGTCCGAGGTGATTTCCACTGCGTGAATCGTAACTAACACCTGCGGACTGAAATTGATCTCGCGTGAGACGGTCTCGCTCAGTTCCCGTTTCAGCACTTCATTCACCCGCTCGAGCCGATGCTTCATTTTGATACTGCCTCCAGGGTAAAGGCTCCAGCTTCCGAAAGATTTCTGAGCAAGGCAGGCTCAGCCCTCTTAGTTCCGCGGAATTTGGCAGGAACTCCGAATATGTTATCTGGAGGGCGATGCCCCGTCATCGCCGCGATGGGGCTCTCGATAAAACAACGGCTACGACGGAGCGTAGCCCTCCAGAAACGTCTCATCTTATTTCCTCAGCCTTCCAAATTCCTCCAATGCTGCATTAGAATCCCTGAGGCTAGGTACGGTCAGCTTTCCCGCGAAAGCTGGCGTTTTCCTTTCGCTATATATAAAACGTAAAAGCAGGAGCTTTTACCTACTCACAGATGCTGCGCGAATTTCTCGAGGTTATAACATTCAATGATATCGCCAACCTCGTATTCCGTGAAATCGCCGAGCTTGACTCCGCATTCGACGCCGGCGCGAACCTCTTTGACGTCATCCTGAAAGCGGCGCAGCGTCGCAATGCCGCCATCGTAAATGGGTTGCCGTTTCCGGAGCACACGGGCGCGCGCGCTCCGGGCAATTCTGCCATCTGTCACATAGCAACCGGCAACTGTGCCCCGTGAAAGCTCGAAGATCTGCTTGACCTCGGCATGTCCGATTGCCGTCTCCCGGACCTCTGGGTCGAGTAGTCCAGCCATCGCCTCCTTCACTTGATCGATCAGCTCGTAAATAATGCTGTAAAGCTTGATCTGAACACCCTCGCGCTTCGCTGCTGCTGCGGCCTGATTCTCAGTCTTGACGTTGAAGCCGATGATTACCGCGTTTGAGGCGGTCGCGAGGAGCACGTCCGATTCTGAGATTGGACCGACACCCGCGTGAATGATTTCGAGACTAATCTTCTTGCTTTCGATCTGGTTCAGAGCCGCGCTAATCGCTTCGGCAGAGCCCTGGACGTCACACTTCAGAATGATTTGCAGTTGTTTCTTGCCGTCGCCCATCGTGTCGAAGAGGCTTTCCAAGGTGGCTCGCTGCGGCATCGCCAATTTCTGACTGCGCTGCTCTATCAGTCGCTCTTCGCTTAAGGTTCGAGCGGATCGCTCAGACTCCATTTCCAGGAGCTCATCACCGGCGTTGGGGAGCCCGGTAAACCCCAAAACTCGGACTGGCGTTGACGGCCCGGCTTCTTTCACACTCTGCCCAGAATCACCGATCAGCGATTTTACTTTGCCCCAGTAGTTTCCGCAGATAAAGGGCTGGCCAACCTTTAAGGTACCCATGCGGACAATCACGGTCGCCGTTGGTCCTCTGCCGGGTTCGATCTGCGCCTCGATGACCGTTGCGCGTGACGGGACCGACGGGCTAGCCTTGAGTTCCATGATTTCCGCCTGCAGAAGCATCATCTCAAGGAGCTTGTCCAAACCGCTGCCTTTCGTCGCAGATACGGCGCAGCAGATGGTCTCACCACCCCAGTCTTCGGGCGTAAAACCGCGCTCCTGAAGCTGCTTCTTCACGCGATCGACGTTGGCAGATGGTAAATCGATCTTGTTGATCGCCACGATCATCGGCACCTTCGCAGCTTTCGCATGATTGATGGCCTCAATTGTCTGAGGCATAATCCCATCGTCCGCTGCTACCACAAGAACCACGATATCCGTCACGTTCGCGCCGCGCGCACGCATCGCCGTAAAAGCTTCGTGACCTGGGGTATCGAGAAACGTGATTTTCTGACCTTTGTAGCTGACGCCGTAAGCCCCGATATGTTGGGTGATCCCCCCGGTTTCACCGGCAGCGACGCGGGTTTTCCGAATGGCGTCCATCAAGGAGGTCTTGCCGTGGTCGACGTGACCCATGAAAGTGATAATTGGTGCGCGCGCCTGCAGCTCTTCTGCCTTCTCAATGACCGGCGGCGGCGGCTCCTCGACTACGACTTCCGCCTTATGAACGCCGGCTCCTTTTTCCCTTTTTTCAACCGCAAAAACGAAACCGTGCTTCTTGCAAATCGCTGCTGCAATGTCCGGCTCAACCGTATGATTGATTGCGGCAAAAATATTCATCTCCATGAGGTCATGGATGAGCTGGAACGGCTTGAGGCCAATCTGCAGGGCCAGTTCCCGGACGATAATCGGCGGTTTGATGTGGACGATTTTGTCGCCGGTTTGAACCGGCTCTGTCACAGGGGTGAGGCTCTCTGCCGTCGGCTGCGGCAGCGTCACCTTTTGCTCAGGCTCGACCGGCTTGGGTATGGTCGGTGCAATGATCTTCGAGATCGGGGGAAGGACCGAACGCGTTTCACCGGAGCCTGGCTGGCTGGGCTTCTTCTCCGGTTTCGCGTCGATTAACGAGACTGTCTCGGGGCGGGGCGGGGGGGGCGTCTCCTGCGCGGCGACTTGGTCTTTTGCTTTTGTCCGGCTGATCGGCGGGACGGCGGATTTGGAAGAGGATCGAGACTCGCTGGAAGCAATTCGCTTCTTTTTCGGAGAGATGAGATCAGTAGCAGGCTTGGGCGCGGCGGTTTTTTCGGCTGATGAATCAGCGGTGATCGTGGGTTTCGGTGGTGCCTCTTTTCTTGTACTTGCGCGTGTGGCCATGAATCTGTCTCTCTAACGTTATCATCGCTCCACCTCTCTCAGATGGACGCCAAATTTCGGTCGTGCTCCTTTCGCGCCGCCTCATGGATCTCGCGGGCACGCTCGATGTCCACCTGCAGGATCGCTGCGATATCCTCCGGATCGACCTCTAAAAGACCTTCGATACTGTTAACACCTGCACGTGCGAGAGACCGAGCTGTGTCTTCGTCGATCTTGAGGGTTTTCGCAAGCATAGTAATGGCTTGAGCGATTTTTTGTTCAAAAGCATGGGTTGCGGATTCGTCCTTGGAGATATTAATCTCCCATCCGGTTAAGCGAGAAGTTAGCCGGGCGTTCTGGCCCCGACGGCCAATGGCCAGTGAGAGCTGGTCTTCATCAACGCTGAGATGGACTGCGTGTCGCTCCTCATCAATCGCGAGCGATTTGATCTTGGCCGGCTTTAGAGCCTCCACCACGAACTCACGCGGATCCTCGCTCCAGCGGATAATATCCACCTTCTCCTGATTGAGCTCTCTGACGATGTTTTTGACCCGGGATCCGCGCATCCCAACGCAGGCGCCCACCGGGTCTACTTTCTCGTCGGAAGACCAGACAGCGATCTTTGTTCGATACCCGGCCTCTCGTGCAATTGCCTTAATCTCGACCGTCCGATCCGCAATCTCGCTAACTTCAACTTCGAACAGTCTGCGCACGAAGTTGGGATGACTGCGCGAGATGACGATTTCGGGGCCGCGGCTCGAATTTTCAACGGCGACAACGTAAGCCCGGATGCGATCGCCGATGTTGTAGTCTTCAGTTGCCACTCGTTCTCGGGCCGGCATTACGGCTTCGAATTTGCCCAGATCAATGATGACATCGGAGCGTTCGAAGCGGCGAACCGTGCCACTGACAATTTCTCCAGCCCGATCTTTAAACTCATCATAAATCATTTCCTTTTCGGCCTGCCGAATACGCTGGAGAATGGCTTGCCGGGCCGTTTGTGCTGCGATCCGGCCAAATCCTTCTGGTGTAACCTCGACTTCGATCACATCGCCGACAACGGCGTCGGACTTAATCCTTTTAGCCTTGGTCAAGGGAATTTCGTCGTGAACATTCGTGACCTCGTCCACAACGATCAGACTGGCAAGAGCAGTGATCTCGCCGGATCTCGGTTCGATCGTTACGCGCAAGTCGCGGGCCGGACCGACACTCTTTTTGGCAGCCGTGAGCAAAGCGGTCGAAACGGCATCAAGCAACACCTCGCGCTTGATGCCCTTTTCGCGCTCCATATAGTCCAGTACGGCGATAAGATCACTGTTCATAAAAACAATAACGGACCGAGCAGGCCACGGGTACGCGGATTTTTCAATCGGCGTTCCTGACCAGTTTCGGTCTTGTGGAACAATCTAAGACCGAATGAATAGAGCGTCAAGCTGGGTAGGGTCAGCGTTAGGCACGGTTTCGCATATAATGGTGCATGATCCGCGTGGTGACGTTTGATGCAGGCAACACGCTGATCAGCCTCAGGAAACCGCCTGGACTTACCTACGCTGAAGTGGGGCGCAGGTTCGGCTACAGGCTGGATCCAGAGCGACTTGAATGCGCTTTCCGGAGGGCTTGGCGTGAGAGTCCAACGCCATTGGATCAAAATGGTCCACGGCCCGACGACGGGCGGGGTTGGTGGCGCCAGTTAGTCGCGCGGATGTTGAGCTGCGCAGGATATGAAATCCGCGACCCTGATTGGTACTTCGAGGCCGTTTATCGGGAATTTGGACTGCCTGGTGCGTGGGAACTCCGCCCCGGTGCCAAAGCGTTGCTCGAAGAACTTTATCGCCTGGGTTTGCGCTTGGGGATCGTCTCCAATTTTGACCGGCGGTTGTACGGAGTCCTGGACGATCTAGGAATTCGCGGCTACTTCGAGCAGGTGGTGATCTCGAGCGAGGTGGGAGCGGACAAGCCATCACCCAGGATTTTCCAGGTAGCGCTAGACCGATTCCAGGTCCAGCCGGAGGAAATGGTGCATGTTGGGGACGACGACGCAACCGATGGAGCAGGAGCGTGCGCAGCTGGAATCCCGGCACTGATCGTGGAAAATGCCGAGCACACGCTCGATCAGGTGGTCGAACGAATTCGCAGGTTTGGGTGACGTCGAACGGATTTGGGACAAGACGGTGGTATGACCCCAATGGCGCGACCATATCTTCGCGCCATTCAGGTACGAGCCCCACCTTCGACGAACGGCAATATGCGGGCTGGATCAGGCTGCCTTCGGCATGGGACTCCCGTCAGTCGCGCAGCCCCCTTGTCCTTTGCAGGAGTTTTGGCCTGGGCCGCCCTCGGTGGTCTTGCAACCGCCCTGGCCCTTGCATTCGTTTTTCCCTTTGCAGGAATGTTTACCCTTCTGCGCGTCGTCCAGTGTCTGAGCGGGAATTCCCGCCTTTCCCTGAGTGCTGGCCGCATAGGAGCGTACGGCGAGCGAGCCGGTCATGAGGCCGGCGATCGCTGCCCCTGCGATCACTGCTTTGGATGGTTTTATCATCGTTGTCTTTCTCTTTTCAGCTGTCACGCCGGGTTTGTACAACTGTGCGGCAGCTCTCTCCGAGCGAACGTCTGATTGCTTGACTTCTCAGGGGAGTGTGCCCACGTCGACAGCTTACCAACTAGACCCTGTAAAAGTCATTTCTATTCCTCGAAAGCATTCATCCCGCGATTGCGGGCATCGCGGCTCAAATAAATTTTCGCCCTACGAAATTCACGTGTATTCGTTTCCATACTGAGTATGAATCGACAATTTTTGGTTGCGCTCAGCCTGGTTTGGCTGGCGTCCACTGTGGCCGTCGAGGGCCAGACACGTCAAACGCTTAGGGTTGGTCGCGGCGAAATCGACGTTGTCTTTGACGCTGCACCTTCGCAGCCGCTGCGCGATTTGATTATGAACCGGATTGCGACCTCTGCCGAAGCAGTCACCGCTTACTACGGCCAGTACCCTGTGCCACATGTACAGATCTATGTGAGGTTTCACCCTGGCCACGAGGTCAACTCGGGCAAGGCCTTTGGCTGGAATGGCGCGCACATCAGAGTTTCCGTGGGAGAGGAAAGCACGGCAGCCGATTTCGCAAATGATTGGGTGACGACACACGAGATGGTGCATCTTGCGTTTCCATCGATTGACGAACGGCACCACTGGATTCAGGAGGGGCAGGCCGTCTACATCGAACCCGTGGCTCGGGCCCGGATCGGCGAGCTCACAGCGGAGAAAGTTTGGGGTGATATGGTCGATGCCATGCCGCAAGGCCTTCCTGCGGACGGAGACCGCGGACTCGATTTTACTCACACCTGGGGTAGGACGTATTGGGGCGGGGCGATTTTTTGCCTGCTTGCCGATGTCGAGATTCGGAAACGGACCAACAATCAAAAGGGACTCGAGCACGCCTTGCGTGCCATTCTAGTATCCGGCGGAACGATTGAGTCGGAATGGCCGTTAGAGCGCGCGATTGAGATCGGCGATCGGGCGACCGGCGTGCCAGTGCTGCACGAACTCTACCAACAGATGAAGGCCACCCCCGTCACTGTCGATCTGAACAGTCTCTGGCAAAAGCTTGGCGTCGAACGGCGCAATGGGCAGACCCTCTTTGACGACTCAGCGCCGCTGGCCGCCATTCGTCGAGCAATCACAAGACCGGTCGGGGAGGGCTCTGGTGGGGTATGAGCGGCCGCAGCGATCTTCGGGTTTGGCTCGTGCGGCTGGCCATCCTCGGGCTCTGGCTACTGGCCGGACCCATGCCGGCCCAGACACCCACCCAGACCCAGGAGGGAACGACTCCCAAGCCAACCCCGGGCGGCACGATCGTGATCGGTGCGACAGCGCGCAAACGCGTGCCGAACACGGTGGCCGATGTGGTTGTTGGGATTGAAGCTGATGGCCGCGACGTTGCGACAGTGTCACAGCTGCTTGAACAACGTTCACAGGAGTTGCTCGAATTCTTGCGCCAACAAGCCGCAGAACGGCTCCGGACCGAAGACGTGTCCGTTGAGCCGCAGACTGAAACGCAGCCAAACAGTCGGGACCGTATCGTGGGATACGGCGGTCGCCTGTCAATTTCCTTTCGTACCACGCCGCAACAGCTGCCAGCTCTGCTCGGTGGAAGCCTCGAACACGGCGCAAATACAATAATCCAAACTGTACTCATGCCCAGCGAAAGCGAGATTGACGCTGCCCGCGAAGAACTGACTATCAACGCGACCAAAACCGCGCTGGCGCAGGCTGAAGCCGTTGCTAAAGCCGCCGACGCACGGGTGGTCGGTATTCGGGAGATCAATGTTGAACCGGAAGGCGAGGTGGTGCCTTTCAGGAGCGCGCAAGCCGAAAAAGGCCGTGCCATTTCCGCCGCCATGAGCCGAACGATAGCGACTGCCGCCGGAGAGCAAGAACTCGCTGTTCGCGTCGTGGTCCACGCTACGATAGATCGCTGAACCGATGGAATCTGGTCACGGTCGTTTCGGTACTAAATACTGAAACCACGAGCCGGGTAGGGTAAGCTCTCCCACTTGCGGCGAGGCAAACCGCGCGGACCGGCACGCTTAGGGAAAAATGGCCAAACTCCTGCGGTCGTTTCTCCGAGCGCAGCGTAGCCGAAACCAAACATGATTCGTATGAAATGAGGTGATCGGGGGTCGGCGTAATTGAGGAATGACGGTAGGGCGAAGTTGGCTGAGCCTAAACCGCAAATGTCGTTAGCCCCTTGAGGCTCATTTGCCCCGCTTCGCGGGACGAATTCGCCCTACCAGCTTTCGGCGACAAAAATCCTCGCGGAAATGCACAACTCAGAACTATAAAGCTACAAATCTCTCCGGATTTGTGAGCGATGCCAAACAGAGCCCAGGGCTAAGAGACTGTTTCCCACCGGCCTGAACGTGCCGACCGAAGCACCGCATCCACGACTCTCTCCGTCAGCATCGCATCCTCAAAAGTCGGTTCGGCCGGCTTCTTACCATCGAGCGAGTTTAGAAAATCTGCCACCTGATGGATGAACGAATGCTCGAACCCGATCGATAGACCTGGTACCCACCAATGGGCCATATATGGATGCTCTCCGTCCGTAACATGGACCGATCGCCAGCCGCGGAGCGAACCTTCGTCCTTATGGTCGAACCATTGCAGCCGATGAAGATCGTGCAGATCCCATGCGAGCGATCCATGTTCACCGTTGATCTCCAGGGTGTAAAGCGCCTTGTGGCCCCTCGCGTATCGGGTCGCCTCGAAGGTGGCTAGCGATCCGTTCCTAAACCGAGCCAGGAACGCGCTGGCGTCGTCGATTCTCACCTTCTTCTTTTTACCGGTCAAATTGTGTTTGCGCTCTTTGATGAACGTTTCGGTTACCGCAGAGACGGAGTCTATTTCGCCATTTAGCCAGATCGCCGTATCAATGCAGTGAGCAAGCAGATCACCCGTCACCCCGCTTCCGGCTACATCGGCGTCCAAGCGCCACAACCCCGCGCCGCCCTGCGGCACCTCGGGCGAGATCGTCCAATCCTGCAAGAACTTGGCCCGATAGTGAAAGATGCGGCCGAGTTTGCCGGATGCGATGATCTGTTTCGCCAGCGTGACCGCCGGAATTCTGCGGTAGTTGTACCACACCATCGTGCGGACACCGGCTTTCTTCGCGGCGTCGACCATCTGTTCCGCTTCCGGCAGATTTCGGGCCAGCGGCTTGTCACACAAAATCATCTTGCCGGCCTGAGCTGCTGCCCGCGCAATCTCGGCATGAGTATCATTAGGACTGGCAATGTCGACGACATCAACTGCGGGATCGTCGACCAGACGTCTCCAGTCAGCGTAATGCGACTCGTAGCCCCATTTGTGGGCAAACTGCTTTACCTTCTCCGGATCTCGAGCCGCAACAGCCTTAAGCACGGGCTGATATTTGACGTCGAAGAACTGGCTGACGGACAGGTACGCATTCGAATGGGCCCGTCCCATAAAGCCATAGCCAACGAGGCCAACGTTGAGTTTCTTCATATGGGTCTTGAATCTTGAGTTTCGAGCTTCTCCAGGTGCAGAGCCGAGACCGGGTGCCGCGAAGCGTCTTCCCTGGGCTTAGTCCTTTTACCCCTTCCAACGGCTTACTGTATACTTCTCACTTGCTAACCTCTCACCTTGCGGCTCGGACGAGCCTCGCCCTACCGTGTCGACGCCGATACGCCGATACAGCGGTACGCCGATACACCTCTCACCTCTCACTGCCTCTCGCTCCCCCTATCCCTCCCAGCCATGCGCTTCGCGGACCGAGATGATCGCGCGAAGAATGGAGTTCCAAGTCTGCGGTTTCAGCATCACCTCGTTCGGGAACATGCAGCCATCCCAGCAGATGTGTTGGAAGGCTTTCGTTACTTGCCCCCGATCGTCCCGAAGCCAATGCCCAGCGTCCCGCGCAATGTTCAGTTTCCCATTTGGATCGTCGGGCAGACAATGCCGTCCAGTCTTATCATGCGAGCCGCTACCTTTCACGGTCGCATCATTCTGAGCAACATGGAAATCGATGGTCCACGGACGCAGCGCGTGAGTCATGGTTTTCAAAGCCTCTTGCACCTTCCCCGCGTCTTTCCAGTTAAATCCTTGCGGCAAGATGGCGTCTTCCGGAGCGTTATATCCCATGGTGTAAAGTAACGTGTGCGCCATGTCAGCCTGGAAGCCGAGCGTCCGGGGTCGACCAACGAGTTCCAACAGCTCGATCATTCTTTTCCAACTGTGCATTCCGCCCCAACAGATCTCGCCTTCGGCCGCCAGGCGCTGGCCATGATCTTCGGCGACAATGCAACATTCCCGAAAGGTGGACGCAATCTTCTTCGACCCTTCTGGATCATTGGCCCAACTCTCAGGATTTGTCGCAGAATCAATGCGGACTATCCCGTAGGGTCTGATCCCGAGTTCGCTTAGCTTGTTAGCAATCCGGTTTGCCTTCTTGACCTGTTCAACGAAACGACGCCGATCCTCCGGCTTACCCATAGCGGATCCACCTCCTGTTGGCGGCCAAACCGGGGCCACCACGGAGCCAACCACGAGATTTTTCGAAGCGAATTTATCAGCAAGCTGCTTGAGTTGATCGTCCGTCGAATCGATGCTGATGTGCGGATCAGATAGGAACAAGTCTACCCCCTCAAATCGTCCGCGTTCGTTTTCGGCTGCCACGGTGAGTTTCAACATCGTATCGAGATCAATAAAGGGTTCCGAGTCGGGGCCTTTACCAACCAATCCTGGCCACATCGCATTGTGTAACTTGGGGAAGTTATTCATGGCATGAATCAGAAATCCGGGAGTCCGAAGCAAGCAAAGCCGGGCTGCAGTCGGGCGACCTGCCAAGGCTCTTCATCGGGTATTGTTCTTAATTTTTGATTGAGGGTCGGAAATCTTTCTTCGAGGCTGATACACACTCGACCACAGCCCATAAGCCACCCTGTGCCCAAGGCTGCTCGCCGTTTTTAAACATTAGGCTTAGCCGCTCCGGTTTCAATCTTCATCGGCAGTTTTAAATTCCGTGCATAAACTGAGGCGGTTCAGCCAGCGTCGTTCTACCAGCCGCGAGGCGTACCGGTCGTCGGTAGGGCGAATTCGTTCCGCGAAGCGGAACAAATGAGCCTTCGGGGGTTGCGACCTTTTCGGGTTAGGCTCAGCAAGCTTCTCCCTACCAGTGACGCGTCCAAAGCACGTCCTCGTTAGAGCGAGTCTCCTGAGGAGCCGCATTCTGCGCTAGGGGGCAGTTATTCGAGAAAATCCACTTCAATATCAGGGCTTTTTTTCGCCTGTGAAATAAATGCGCTTTCGGTCTCCTAATTTTGGTCGAATCTGTTTTAGTAGGGTTAATTTTGCTCATGCGATCAGGACGGAGACTGAGGCGTTGCGGTATAGCCTCTGAGCGAAGCATTCCCCCATTTAGAACAGCTAGAATAACCATGAAAATCGGCATGAACTTGCTTCTCTGGGCCACTCACGTTACCGAGGAGCACTACCCCCAGCTCGAGCGGATTAAAGCTACCGGATTCGATGGTGTTGAGATTCCGATCTTTAGTGGGGACGAAGCGCACTATCAGAAACTGCGCAAGAAGTTAGATGAACTGCAGCTCAAGACTTCCACGATCACTGTTGCCACACCGGAAGCGAGCGCCATCAGCCGCGATTCGGCGATTCGGAAAGCGGCAGTGGAACGGCTGAAAACGATCGTTCGCCATTCGGCAATTCTTGGCGCGGATATCTTGTGTGGGCCGTTCCACCAGGCCTTAGGGGTGTTCTCCGGAGCCGGGCCGACAGAAGAAGAATTCAAACGCGCCATCGACGTCCATCGGGCCGTGGCAGATGAAGCACAGCGCCAGGGGGTTCGTCTTGCGGTGGAGTTTTTGAACCGATTTGAATGTTATTTTCTCACTACCATGGGCGCCACAGCTGCTTACGTCCACCGGGTTGATCACCCCAACTTCAAGGCTATGTTCGACACCTTTCACGCCAACATTGAGGAGGAAAACCTGCCGAAGGCTTTTTCCGAAAATGCGCCAGAAATCACGCATATCCACGTGTCAAACAACGATCGCGGCGTACCGGGGCGCGGGCACATCGATTTTCTCGCTCTCTTCCGAGCAATGAAGTCAAGCGGATACGATGGCTGGCTAATCATTGAAGCCTTCGGGAGGGCTCTTCCGGAGTTGGTGGAGCCGACTCGAGTCTGGCGAGACTTCTTCAAAGATCCGAGCGAGGTGGTGACAGAAGGATACAAATTTGTCCGAGACACGTGGAATGCGGCTTAGACCGGCGTATTTTGCGCGCACCCAATTTTCCTTGACAGAAGCCGCATCAGTTTTCGACCCATGAGCGAGGTCCTCCAGCTCAGGAATGTATCCAAGACCTTTCCCGGCGTACTGGCGCTGCAGAACATCTCTTTCGACTTGAACGAAGGTGAGGTGCATTGCCTGTGCGGGGAAAACGGAGCCGGTAAGTCCACCTTGATCAAGATTCTGTCGGGGGCATATCAACCCGATGAAGGCGGAGAGATCGTTTTTGACGGAACAAGCGTGGTCCTCAACCCGCATCTTGCCATAAAGATGGGCATTCAGACGATATACCAGGAGCACATCGTCTTCGAGAATCTGAACATCACGGAGAACATCTTTACCGGATCAGAAATCGCGAAACGGGGGCTCCTGCAGAAAAGCGAAATGAGGAAAAAGACCGTTGAGGTTCTGAAATATCTTAAAAGTGACCTCAGCCCGGAGATGAAGATGGGCGAGCTCAGCAGCGGCGAGCAAAAGACTGTCGAGATTGCGAAAGGCCTGGTTTTCAAGAGAAGGGTGATCATCCTCGATGAACCGACGGCGTCATTCTCCTCCGTGGAAATCGAAAACTTGCTCGACATCGTTCGGAAGATCAAGAACAGCGGCTTGGGAATCATCTACATCTCCCACCACCTGGAAGAAGTCTTCAAGATCGGAGACCGCATAACCGTGTTGCGAGATGGGCGCAAAGTCAGCACATACCACCTAAATGGCTTAACCAAAACCACCTTGATCAAGGACATGGTCGGGCGTGATCCTTCCACCTTTTATCGGCGGGAGAGCGTGCCAATTGGAGAAGTTGTTTTTGAGGCGAGAAATGTTACTGGCAACGGCGCAAAGAACGTCTCTTTCCTCCTCAGAAGAGGGGAAATACTCGGAATCGCGGGAATGACAGGTTCCGGCCGCTCGGAGCTCATGAATGTCCTGTTCGGTGGCGCGCGTCTTGAGTTTGGCGAAATCCGGATTCATGGAAAAATCGTCAAGCATTCCAGTCCGAAAGCAGCGATCAAAAGCAAGATGTGCTTCATCACTGAAGACCGGCAGAACACCGGTCTTTTCCTGCCGCAGACCATAGCGCAAAACGTGACCGTTGCGAATCTTATGAACACCAGGGGATTCGTTGTTCGGCAGACCGATGACTCCCGGATCGGTGACAGCTTCGTCAAGCGGCTGAGCATCAAGACAAAGGACTCCCAAACACGCGTCATGAATCTCTCGGGTGGTAATCAGCAGAAGGTCGTGCTGGCAAAATGGTTCAATACCAACGGCGAGATTTTCATTTTTGACGAGCCGACGCTGGGCATCGACGTGGGTTCCAAGCAGGAGATCTACAGGGTAATGGTCGACCTGCTGAAGCAGGGAAAGGCCATCATCATGGTCTCCTCCGACATGCCGGAAGTTATCTCCATGAGCGACAGAGTCATTGTCATGAAGAGCGGAGAAAAAATGGCCGAGCTGACCGCTCAGGAGGTTTCGGAGGAGAATATTCTGACCTATTCGATAGGAGACAAGACAATATGATTCCTGCCGAGATTGCCGAGAAGAAACAGGTCGTTCGAGCCTCTCTGTTCAAGCGACACGAGAATTTGACGGTATTGTCGATCTTTGTCGGGTTTGTTGTCGTTATCGTTCTTCTGCAACTGATCATAGGCGGCGGCCACCGGTTTCCCACCTTCATCAGCCCCGTGAACCTGCTGAACATACTGCAGCAAGTCGGCGTACCTGGAATTGTCGCAGTCGGTATGACGATCGTCATGATTTCCGGAGGAATCGATCTCTCGGTCGGGATGCTGGCTTCTCTCGTGTCCATCGTGACCGCGACGGGAATATCGAAGTGGCATCTGGGGGTTGCTCCTTCGATCCTTGCCGGAATCATGTCAGCTGTCGTGCTGGAGTCCCTGATGGGTTACATCATTTCCCGCACTAAGGTGGAGCCCTTCATTGTCACGCTTGGCGGGATGATCACTTTTCAGGGAATCGCGCTCCTTCTCTGCAATTCCCGCGAGGTGATTATGAAGGGGGAGTTGGACTTCCTTAAGACTAACTTAATAAAGGGAGCCAAGGATCCGGTCAGTGGTCTCAACCTGATTATTCCGCCCTATGTCCTGATTTTCTTCGTCATCGCGCTGCTTGCCGGGCTGCTTCTGAACTATACGAAGTATGGTCGAAGAATCTATGCCATTGGGACCAACCCTAACGCAGCGTACCTGGCGGGTATCAGTGTTAAGAACATGAAGCTCTCTGTGTACGTCCTTATGGGCTTTCTGGTCGGTATCGGCGCAGTCATGCTTCTCGCACGCGTCAACACCGGTATCATCACCCTTGGGCAAGGTCTGGAGATCGATTCCATCGCCATGGTTGTCATAGGCGGAACGGCGTTAAAAGGTGGCAAGGGCAACATCGTAGGCACATTGATTGGTGTCTTCTTTCTCGGGTCGATCGGCAACGCCATGAATATGCTCCGTTTACCGTCCGAAGTGCAGTTTGTGGCAAAGGGCCTTGTAATAGTAATCGCGGTGTCCGCCGGCGACGTTTCCGCCAGAGTTTCGGAGTTCATATCAAGAAGGAAGGAGTTGCGTTGGCGCAGGACAACGGGTGGCGAAGGGAGGGTGAGAGTAGAATCGACAAAATAGTCAAAAAAAAATGGTCACAAATAAGATGAAAGAAATTGTACACAAAAAATCAAACGAGCAGCAGCAGACGAAACGTCTGGCCTTGTGGCTAGCGGGTTTTGTTGTTCTGGGCGCCATTAGCTTCCCGGGCAGCATAAAAGCGGCAGCTGAAGGGAAGGGGAAGGTCATTGGCTACTACATGGATGCCTCCGATGATTACTACAAGGCAGGCTTCCAGGTGTTCAAGGCTCTCGCGACTAAGGCGGGCTGGCAGGTGCTGGACGTCGTGGGACAGGGAACTGCCCCCGAACAGATTGATGCAGTGGAAAACTTCATTACCCAGAAGGTCGACGCCCTCGTGGTCGTTCAGAACTCGCCGCAGACTACTTCGGAGACTCTGAAAAGAGCCCATGCCGCGGGGATTCCCGAGTTTCACCTCACTCATAATCCGCCCAACGAGCCCGGACTCGCAGGCTTCGCCGGGTTCGATTGGGTGTATGACGGAGAGCTCGCCGCTCAGTCGGCAATGAAGCACAATGTCAAAAGACTGATCATGATTGAAGGAAAACTTGGCCAGGGCACCGCTGCCGGTCAGACGCAAGGCTTCATTCAGGGATACGAGAAGGCGGGCAAGGATGTCGGCAACCTTCTTACCAGTGTCGGTGTGAAGGGGGCAGGTGGCAAGGACCTCCAGGTCGTGTTCTGGGGTTCCGGCGGTTGGTTCGCGGATCCCGCCAAGAAGGTTATGCAGGACGCCATCACCGCCTTGGGACCAGATGGATTTGACGGTGCGTATGTCCAGAATGATGAAATGATGACCGGCGCCCTCGAGGCCATGCAGGAAGCCGGGCTCGACCCGAGCAAATACTGGCTCGGATCCAGCAACGGCAAAGAGAAGTCCTGGGATTGGGTGGCCAAGGGACTGACCACTATGGACGTCAATCAGTGCCCGACGCTCGAGGCGGATATTGCGTTTCAGCAGATTTCAGCCTACTTCGATGGAAAGCCTTACAAGAAGGCCGTATTTGTGAACTTTCAGCCCTACGAGAAGGACACGGATGACAAGTCCAAAATGATTCCGTGGATCCAGGATGACTACTTGGCGAAAAGAGCAGCGAACGCTTTCAAGTACGACATCAACGATCCCGTCTTCAGGGCGAATCCGGCTTACCAATAATGCAGGGAGACGCAGCGTGACGAAAGCCGGTGCCTGATTAAATATCCAGATTCCGAAATTGACTTGTAGGGCGGCTGGGTCAGCCGCCGGAATTTGGATTAAGAGGAAGGCTGTGCTAACAGCCTTCCTTATCTTGGTGCGTGAAGCGAGCCTCTAGACAACCAAGCTGAACAAACGAAATTGAGGTCGAAACATGGCTGCCCGAGAGTATGACGTGATCGTCATTGGCGGCGGTTCCACCGGTGAAAACGTCGCCGACCGGGCCGTTAAAGGTGGATTGCGCGCGGTGGTTGTCGAGGCTGACCTCGTTGGCGGGAGTGCTCCTATTGGGCGTGCGTGCCTGGCAAGGCCTTGCTGCGACCAGTTCAAGCGCTAGCCGAAGCGCAGAATGTCGCGGGTGCGCGGCTGCTCGAGACGCTCGGGCTGTAGAGGCTCACTGTTTGAGACGCATGCCTTTTGGAATGATGACGCGATCCAGTCCGTCAAAAACAAATTGCGCCAGCAACGCAAGCAGGGCGGCGGGAATTGCGCCCTGCAAAATCGTACTGTAATCGTTGAGATTCAGCCCGCTGATGATGGGCTCCCCCAAGCCGCCAACACCGATGAGCGCGGCCAGTGTGGCGGTGCCAACGTTTATAATCGCGCTGGTCTTCACCCCTGCCAGGATCGTGCGCGAAGCCAGCGGTAGAAAAACCTTCCAAAGCTGTGCCTGCGGCTCCAATCCCAGGGCGGCAGCCGATTCGCGGACCGCCGTTGGAATATCCTGGAGGCCGGTAGCGGTGTTCCGGACGATTGGCAAGAGACTATATAAAAACAGGGCAAAAATCGCGGTTACGGGGCTGATCCCGAAGAATGGAATCGGCACGAGTAGGGCAAGCAAGGCAAGCGACGGGATTGTCTGAATCATTCCGCTGGCGGCGAGAATGAAATCGCTAACTGGTCCAGGCCGACTGGCCCGAATGCCAAGCGGTATGCCGGCAACAATTGCCAGCAGCAGCGAGGCCCCAACCAATTCCAGATGCCGCCATGTCCAGCGCCCGATTTTTCCGGCGAGCTCCCCGGCCAGGCGTTCTGGTTTTTCCCCGAAGTAGAGCGCCGCGGCCAGCGCATAGTTTTTCGTGCTTTCCGCTTCAGCATTCAGGCGTCTCATCCGCGTTTCGTCCAACGTCCCGGCTAGTTTTTCCAGCGCCGCGACGGCGCCGTAAGGGATGCCGAGCCGGTAGAGAAACACGGCTTTGTATTGGGGAAAAAAATGAAGATCATCATCGAGCACAATCAGATTGTTTTCCGCGATTCTGGCGTCCGTCGAGTAGGCGTCTTTGAGGTCAATCGAACCACTCGCTAACGCAGCGTAGCCAAGGGCGTGGTCGATCCCGCGCACGTTGTGCATCTGTAAGCCATAGCGTGCGCTGAGCGGCAACCAACCATCCTGACGGTCGAGGAATTCGTGTGTCACGCCAATGTTCAGCCCGGGATATCTTCGCAGGTCACTGATCTCGCGGATGCCCAGTTTGGCAGCACGATCCCGCTGCATGACCAGCGCATACGTGTTGTTGAAGCCAAGCTCCCCGGTCATGCCAACGCCCTCCTGGCGAAGCAGTGCACGCATTTCGTCTATGCTCAACAGCCGCTTTGTTTTTAGAATTTCCTCGCCGATTGTACCGGTGTATTCGGGGTAGACCGCGATTTCGCCGCCGCGCAATGCTTGCCACAAAATGATCGTGCCGCCCATTCCCTGCCTGTGTTCGACGGCAAAGCCGGCGTTCTGCAAAGCGGTCTTGGCAATCTCGCCCAACACGTAGGACTCGGTGAATTTCTTTGAGCCGACAACAATTTGCTGCGGGTAGGCTGTCGCGCAGAAGGCGAAAATCGCGAAAAGTTTGGCTGCCGATTTCATATCGCCGCCAGTCCGCGCTGGGCGTGCAGAAAGTCACGGACGAACGTCGAGGCCGGCCTGGTTCGCAGGTCGTCGAGCGTTCCGGATTGCACAACACGGCCTTCGTTCAGCAAGACAATGAGATTCGCAAAAAAGCCGGCCTCAGCCATGTCGTGCGTGACCAGCACGATCGTCTGTTGCAGGCGTTGAAAGATTTCCTTCAGTTCATCCTGGAGGCGCGCACGGACCATTGGATCAAGCGCGCCGAGCGGCTCGTCGAGCAGCAGGACGCTCGGCTGGAGCATTAGCGCCCGCATCAGGCTCACGCGCTGCCGTTGCCCGCCCGAGAGCTCGACAGGATAGCGAGCGAGTGCATTTTCGGGAAAATGAGTCAGCTCGCACAGCTCGTGCAGGCGGGTTTGCATTTGCCCGGCTGGCTTGTTTAAATGCTTAGCCATCAGCAGTACATTCTGCGCGGCAGTCAAATGCGCGAACAAGCCGCCCTCCTGGATCACGTAGCCGATCCGGCGCCGTAGAGCCAGAACGCTGGTCGGCGAGACACGCTGACCCTCGATGCTGATGGTGCCGGTCGTGGGCTCGAGCAAGCCGATAATCAGCCTCAAAATCGTTGACTTGCCGCAGCCGCTTGGCCCGATCAGAACGGTTGTTTTTCCGGCGTCAATGCACAGATTCGTTTCGTGAAGGGCGATCGCTGCGCCAAATTTCTTGCTGACGGATTCGAGTTCAATCATTCGACCACGAGATACTGCACGCTGAACAGGCTTGCGGCGTCCGTCCAGAGCCTTTTGACGGCCCATCCCGAGCGCGCCGCGAGGTTGGCGAACTCCTCCGCGCTATATTTGTACGAGTGTTCCGTGACGATGGGTTCTCCCTGCCCGAAGAAAAACGTGGTCCCATTTAATTGCAGGGTCTGGTCGACCAAGCTCACCAGGTGCATCTCGATCCGGCCAAATTCTTCGTTGTAAAACGCGTGATGCTGGAACGTCTCACTCCGAATCCCGGCATCGAATGAGCGATTGATCCGTGTGAGCAGATTGAGATTGAACCTGGCAGTTACACCACGCGCGTCGTTGTAAGCGCGCTCAAGCGTCAGCCGGTCTTTTTTCAAATCCACGCCAATTAAGAATCCGCCGCCGGCGCCGCAGAGGATTGCGATCCTGCGGAGAAGATTCTCGGCTTCAGCCGGCTCGAGGTTGCCAATCGTCGAACCTGGAAAAAAAGCAACGGTCCGTCGCATTGCGCACGGCATCTCCGGCAACGTAAATGCTGTAGTAAAGTCGGCACATACGGGCGTGATGCAGAGCTCCGGATAGACGCGTGCAAGTTCCGCCGAACATCGCAACAAGTCTGCCCGCGCGATATCGACTGGCACGTACGCGGCCGGCGCGCGCAGGTGATCCAGCAAAATCCGCGTCTTGGCATTGTTGCCACTGCCAAACTCAACCAAACGGCACTCCGGACCCAATAGGGCGCAAATCTCGGCAACTTTTTCCCGCAAGATGCGCATCTCGGTGCGCGTAAGGTAATATTCATCGAGGCAGCAAATCTCGTCAAAAAGCTGGCAGCCGATCTCATCGTAGAAAAATTTCGGCGCGATAGACTTGGGGTGTCGCGAAAGGCCGCGTAAAAGCTCGCCGAAAAACGTGTCGAGCGAAGGTTCCAAGTCATGCAGAGCAGGATGTGCGTCACTGCGGATTTTCATCGCTCAAAGAAGGTTCTCGACCTCTGCCACAACGGACCGAGTTAGCCGACGCCTTTGGCCAGGCGGATCCCCATGAACTGCCAGCGTGCGTTCGGCGGGAAAAAATTGCGATAGGTTTTGCGGATGTGCGTCTGCGAGGTGGCGCATGAGCCACCGCGCAGGACGTACTGATTGCACATGAATTTGCCGTTGTATTCGCCGAGAGCTCCGCCAGTGGGCGCATACCCTGGGTATGGGGAATATGAGCTGCTTGTCCATTCCCAGACGTCGCCAAACATTTGCGCGAGCGGCTGGCCAGCGGTTATTTCGTCGAGCGGCTTCGGATGGAAGTTTTCCTTGTCCACAAAGTTTCCTGCGTATGGTAGGCCCGCCGCCGCAACCTCCCACTCGAACTCGGTCGGCAAGCGTGCTCTCGCCCAGCGTGCAAACGCATCGGCCTCGAAATAGCTCACATGGCAGACCGGTTCGCTCTTATCCAGTTCGCGCATGCCGGCCAACGTGAAGACTGACCAGTTCCCGTCACGTTTTTCCCAATAGAGCGGCGCCTCCCAGCGCTGCTCGTTGACGGTGTACCAGCCGAGCGAAAGCCAAAATTCCGGTCGGCGATAGCCACCGTCCTCAACAAATTCGAGATAATCTCCGTTCGTAACCAGGCGCGGCGCCAGCTGGAACGTTTCGACAAACTGGCGGTGCCGCGGGCCTTCGTTATCAAAATGGAATCCACCGCCCTCGTAGCCAGCCTGGTAAACTCCCGCCGGAATCGTGACCCACGGCATCGGCGGAGCCGGCATGGATTTCAGTCTTGAGCGCTCGCGAAAAGCGGGCCGCAGCGGATTTTCGGAAAAAACGTGTTTGATATCCGTTAACATCAACTCCTGGTGTTGCTGTTCGTGGTGGAGACCAAGCAGGACGATTGGCGCGAATTTCTCAACGATGGCCGCCTTTTCGAATAGTGCGTCCATGAGGCCGTCAACGTGGCGCCGATATTCAAGCGTCTCGCGCAGAGTCGGCCGGGAAATTAGCCCGCGTTTAGGCCGGCAGTGCATCTTGCCGGCCGCATTGTAGTAAGAGTTGAACAGGTAGGCGTACTGCGCGTGGATCGGTGCATGGTCCGGCAGAGCTCTTTTAAGAATAAAGGTTTCGAAAAACCAGCTCGTGTGCGCGAGGTGCCATTTCGTGGGGCTCACCTCAGGCATCGTTTGGACAACGCAATCCTCGGGCTCAAGCGTCTCGCAGAGTTTTTCGCTAAGCTCTCGGATGCAACGATAAGCAGCAGCGAAATCCTCGGATTTTTTTCTTTCCAACCCCGGCGCGGTGGTGGGTTCGGTCGGTGCTCCTGGCGGGGAAGGCATAAGGAGAACTCTAAGAAGAAGATCGCCGACGACAAAGACAAAAGAACGTCCTCGGCGGAAAATTCCTTGCCTGCATCCGCTGGTGGCGTTCCGGTAGGGATCGACGATGAGGTGAGACGCGGTACCCTAGTCCCTGGCGTCTGGTAGATCTGGGGCTGTCGCCCGTTTTCCGGAAGAGGTGCCCTGAGCCGCCGCCTGCGCAACAAGCCTTCTGGGCGGCAGATTAGGATCCAGAAACCCAAGCGCGTGGGGAGGCTCTATTACCCGAACGCCTTCCCGGCGCTGCGCCTCGGCAATCTCCTGATGTAGCCGTTGCATCTTCGTCCAATGCAGCTTCGGCCGAAAATGGTGCTCGGCGTGGTATCCATTGTTAAACCAGATCAAATTGTACCATTTATTATAGGAGCTTACCCCCCAGGCGATGGGTTTGTCGGGATTACCGCCATAGTGGAGGAAATAACCGTTCAGGTAGGTGCAGCAGTGCCCCAGATAATAAAAGGGCAGAAAGAAAAGCCAAAATTTCCAGTTCAGCCAAAAGCCGATGGCAATTGTGGCGCCCAAAACCACAATTTCGATAATGCCCCACCGCGCATCGACTCGGTTTTTTCTTTTGATTTCGGCGTAGATGGCCTTCGGGTCTTCCCGTAGATAGCTCAGGAAAATGTAGCTCCAGGGGTTTTCTGCCTCACCATCATGTCCGTGACGATAGATAGAAATCCAGTCGTGACACTTCCCGTCCGCGTCCGGTCTGTCACTATTTCCCATATGGTGCCGGTGATGCACGTGCTTGTAGAAAGTTTGAGAAATCCCGAGAGTCACCGATTCCATGATGCTGAACAACCGATTCAGAATTCTGGAAGTAAAGAAAGGATTGTGAATGTGGTTATGTGAAACTCCATTGATGTTCCACGAAACACTCACTGAGTAGACGAGTCCCATGCCGATCAGCACCCACAAAGGCGCATGGGGAAACACAAAGAAAAACGTGACAACGTAAGCGAAGTGAAGCACTCCGCAGAGCACCGCAACCGCGTCCCATTTTGAATACGTAAGGACTTTCATCTGACACCTCCTTTCGAACAGCCCGAATTCTCAAATACCGGCCGCCAAGTGTCAAGTGTAGCCTCGTCGCTCGCCGAATGCATGGGAGCTGTGAGGCAACACTCCAAGCCTGGAAAACGAATAGACCAGAATCTTCATCAACCCGGTTGACATGACCGATTGAAGTACGAAGACTTGCTACGGCTCTGTCGAGGACGGTGCCATACCCCAAATGCCTCTTTCCTCTTCGGACTCAAACAGTTCGGTGCGAATGCCCAAGCCGCTTCCTCGCGGTCCTTGGTTTCTGAACGCTTTCCTGCAGCTCGGGATAAGCGTTGCGTTGGCAGCTTTGGCACAAGTTTTCCTCAAACTTGGCAGCAGTCAGGGATCAACCGGTTTTTTGTTTAACGTCGCAGCCTTGAGATCGCCTTGGGTTTGGTTGGGAATAGTCTCTATCCTTGCGAGCCTTGCTTCGTGGCTCTATGCCCTTCGCTTCGTTCCGCTCCTCATCGCCTTCAATCTGGCTGCCGCTACACATGTCGTCGTGCCTCTAGCGTGCTTGATCTTCTTGGGAGAACAAGTGCCGTTGGTTCGTTGGGTCGGGATTTTGTCGGTTACGCTTGGGGTCGTTGTCATTGCCCAACCTGTCTCTCGGATCGAGGAACACGTGTGACGATTTTTTTGTTTCTCGCGGTGGTGTTTTGCGAAGCCTGTCACGTGGCCGGACAGATTTTCTTCAAACAGGCAATGTCGGGCCATTCAGGAGTCTCCACGAGACGGGTTATCGGCCTCGCCGCTGGGATTTTTGTCATGACGCTCGGTTTTTTTTTTGGTTAGGATTACTGCAGCGTTTTGAATTGAGCTATCTCTATCCCTTTGAAGGGATTCAGCGCATTCTGCTCGTCTTTGGTGCAACACTCTTCTTAAAGGAAAGAATGACGAAACAGCTCTGGCTTGGTGTGACATTCATCGTCATTGGCACGGTCTTGGTGTCAATGAGTTGAACGTAGGCGCCGCTCGCGGCGCCGGAAACATAACCAGCCTATTGCGCCTCTGCGCCGAGAAGAGAACCCGTCTTTTCCGGGATGACGGTAGGGCGAAGAGCCTAGACCGCAAATGTTGCTAGCTCCTTGAGGCTCATTGTCCTGCTTGGCGGGACGAATTCGCCCTTGTACCGCCTTTCCGCGGCAAAATTCCTCACGAAAATGCACGATTCAGAACTCTAGAAGCTTGGAGGGCGGCGCTCCGTCGCCGCCGAATTTCGGAGCTGGGTGAATGGGACGTTGATCACGAGCACGAGGACGACTTCTAAACTTCGGTTTTTAGAGTAAACTACAAGCCCCGCCCGCCGACCGCTTTAGCAGGATTGACCATTTGGAGGTCAGATTGAATCCTGAAGCGTCCCCCCTATGACTGGAACATCAACCTGGACTGCGTTACGAAACGCCGCCTTCAGAAGGCTCTGGATAGCAAACCTGATCTCCGGCAGCGCGATTGCAGCCCACGGCACGGCTGCCTTTTGGGTTCTGAGTTCTCTGGGTAAATCAGACGCAACGTTGCTTCTCTCCCTCATGGCAACACTTTCGTCACTACCTTTCGCTCTCTTGACGCTACCGGCTGGTGCTATCGCCGATTTGGCTGACCGAAAGAGGATGCTATGCGCAGTAAACCTGTGGCAAGCGGTAGTCGCAATCGGTCTGGCTGTTCTGGGAATCACGCGTTTGCTCAATCCTTACGTGATTCTGGCGAGCGCGCTCCTCTTCGGAGTCGGTTTTGCGTTTGGGTCGCCGGCCTCCTCGGCCGTTATCGCCGAAATGGTGCCCGCGGAAGACCTCCCCGGTGCCAATAATCTTGGCGGCGTACAAATGAATATCGCCGGGATTGTCGGAC
>JBAUZZ010000354.1:0-6685 GCA_049585495.1 Chthoniobacterales bacterium
GTCCCAGTCAGCAGGGCAGCACAATCTTATATCGACGAACGCAATTCCAAACGGGTACGCGTCAGCGATATACCCCTTCACCGGCTCTGGCAGTCCTCCGACGCCGGCGAGCTCACCTTCAATGGGCTACGCATTGTCGATCACCAGAATTTGTTGTTACTCTCCAATGGCGCTGAGACTATTGTTTTGCCAATTTCGCCCCAGCAACGACGGCAACTCGCTCCCATTGCGCGCGGCACCCGCCTCACTATCAGCTCCCAGCTATTAGTTCAAACGCCGGTCCAGGGACTAGAGCTTTGAAACGGAACACTCTCGTCGGTCGCAACTCCACCAGGGCGGCGCTAAACAATTCCAGGCCAGCTATGCCCGTGCGCTCTGGTTGGTTCTTCCTATCCTTCTCGGCGCCAGCGCCGCTACACAAACCTTGGCCGCGCTCCTCAACTATCATCCGTCGCTCGGGGCCCACCTTTTCCATTTGTATCCATCCTGGTCCTACTTCGTTTGGTCCTCTTTGTGGCGTCACACGAATCCACCGATTTTCGCCCAGGCTTTCGGCGTAGGCGTGATGGCTGCCCTGGTATCATTCGTTATTTTGGCTGTCGCGTTCAGGCGCGGATTCCGCGTGAATCCGTACTTGCACGGTTCCGCGCGCTGGGCAGATGAGCGCGATATCAAGGCCGCAGGCCTCCTGAACAACCACGGCGTCTGGCGCGACAAACGGGGGAAGATTCAGTACCTGTGCCACAATGGCCCCGAGCATATCCTCTGTTACGCGCCCACGCGCAGCGGTAAAGGGGTTGGGTTGGTCGTGCCAACACTACTCTCCTGGACTGAAAGCGTATTTGTCACGGATCTTAAAGGCGAGCTGTACGAGCTCACTGCCGGTTGGCGCCATGAGCACGCACACAACAAAGTTCTCCGTTTCGAGCCTGCCGCGGCCTCGGGTTCGTGTTGCTTCAATCCGGTTGGCGAACTGCGCATCAATACCGAACACGAGGTTGGCGACGTCCAAAATCTCGCCCTCCTTATGGTCGACCCCCAGGGGCACGGGCTGAATCCGCACGATCACTGGCAAAAAACCGCCTATTCCTTAATGGTCGGTTGCATCTTACATCTTTGTTATAAATCGAGGTACGACGGTTCGCCGGCCACCTTGGCGGCCCTTGGTCAAATGCTCAGCGATCCCAAGCGGCCCATCAATGACCTATGGACGGAGATGCTTTCTTTTCCTCACATCAACGGCGCCAATCACCCGGTAGTCGGCGCTTCTGCTCGGGACATGCTCGATCGGCCACCAAACGAAGCCGGCTCTGTTCTCTCTACAACCAAAAGTTACTTCGACCTTTTCCGCGATCCAACCATCGCTAGAAATACGAGCCGCTCCGATTTTCGGATCCAGGACCTCATGCACTACGTCGATCCGGTTTCGTTGTATATCGTGACGAAACCGAACGATAAAGCCAGGCTCAAACCTCTAGTCCGGATTGTTGTCAACATGATCGTGCGGCTCCTGGCCGACAAACTCGATTTCGAAAACGGACGTCCGAAACCCTCGTACAAACACCGGCTCCTGGCGATGATCGACGAATTCCCGGCCCTCGGAAAACTCGAAATCCTTCAGGAAAGTTTGGCTTTCGTCGCCGGCTACGGCATCAAATGCTACTTGATCAGCCAAGACATCGCCCAGCTCAAAAGCCGAGAGACCGGCTACGGACCAGACGAAACCATTACCTCTAATTGTCATATCCAGACAGCCTTCCCTCCAAATCGTCTGGATACTGCTGAGCATCTCTCAAAGCTCACCGGTCAAACCACCATCATCAAGGAGCAGGTTACCCAGTCCGGGCGCGGTTTAAACAGCCAGATTTCAACTACCATGCACGAGGTGCAACGACCTCTGCTCACACCAGACGAATGTCTTCGCATGCCTGGTCCGCAAAAGAACGACCGTGACCTCATTACAACGGCTGGCGATATGGTCGTCTATTGCGCCGGCTCTTGTGGCGAGGATGAATCCTAGCGAGAGGACGGTGGTCGCCGTGCTCTTCAGCGGTGCGTGCACCAATTTCTCGATGAAGATGGTCATAGTCCTGGTTTGAGTGGCTGATCTTTCCGTGGAAGAACCGGAGTTCTCGCACGGAGCCCGAAACACTAGCGGGTCGATGTGACATTCTAGTTGCGATTCTGTTAAATCGACGTGCCGTTTAGATCCTCGGGCCACTCCCGGTGGACCGACAACAATCTTGCCATCCAGCGGATAACCGGCCGGGACAGGTTTTAGTTTTTTCCCTGATCGAAGTGGCTCTTTGGGGCTTCCAACAAAGAGGCAATCGTGCTAAACGTTGTCTTTCGTTGTTGTTAGCCGGGCTTACTCGCTACTGCTTTGCCGAGGCCGTGACGCAGTGCGGGCACTTTCGCCTGGGCGCCTCTCACGCTCTTCCACAGGATCTCGTTCAGCAGGCCGGATGGCGCATTGTCCGGATGGGTAAAGTCCATCCTGGACCTGAGCAGCGCTAGCTTGCGGTGCGGTTCTTTGTGCATGAGTTTGGTCAACGCAGGCGCTTTTCGGCTCGAAGCTAGGTTGCCCAAGGGTGCTGGTCTCTCGGCGTCGCGGTGAATGATACAGCCTCCGTAGCTTACGGCTGCGACGGAGCGCAGACGTTCAGACTAACAAACCTGCATCGCCCACAAACCTGGCAAAAAGCCGACACCTCGCACCTTCCTGTTCAAATCCAAGCTTTCCTCGAGCGGCTTCGTAAGCGGCTCTATGGCGCGAAAAACTCACGAGCGCTTTGACTTGCGAGATTTTCGGGCCAACGCGTGACAGGCTTGCAGCCTGAACGTCTGACCGTGTCACAAAAATTTAACAAAACCGGGACAGACGTTTTGGGAGATCCCACACATTTTTGATTGCCTGCCGAACAACTTCTTCAGCGTTTCGTCAGAGGCGCGGAAAGATTCGGAAGTCGGAGGGTCCTAGGCAGAAACAGTTGACCCAACAACACAAGGACATGAGAAACTCGATTAATCAGACTTTTTTTTGCACCCTGTTGTGCAGTGGAGCTGTGCTGGCGTCGCCTCAATTGCACGCGCTGGCAGACGACGAAAACGATGAGGATCGTGATCAGGCACTTTATGTCTCGAGCGGTCAGAAAATTACTCCGACCGCCGCGCCGCGCTCAATACTGCAACCGCTGAACCCGGGTTTGCCGGATATTCCGGATTTCGTAGCAAGCGGAGGCGTGAGCTCCGTTGTCAGCCCGGATCAAAAGACGCTTTTGATTCTCACCAGTGGCTACAATTTGCTAAGCGATAAAAATGGAAAAGGCGTGAGTGCCGATTCCGAAGAGTACGTGTTCGTTTATGACATCAGCTCGGGAACACCTGTAAAAAAGCAGGTGTTGAAGGTTCGGAATACGTTTGTGGGGATCGCATTTAACCCGAATGGGCAACGTTTTTATGTGGGCGGAGGAGTGGACGACACCGTCCATACCTTTACCCTTCAAAGTGATGGTACCTGGGCCGAAGGCGAGGCATTAATCGCCCTTGGCCATCAAGCTGGGGTTGGGTTGCAGGCATCCGAACTGCCGCTGACAGGGGGAATGGATGTAACTACGGACGGCAACTCGCTCGTTGTTGCTAACGTCTATAACGACTCGGTTTCAGTTGTCGATCTCAACGCGCACGCCGTTGCCGCCGAACTGGACCTGCGTCCCGGAAAGATCGATCCGGCTCAGAATGGAGTTCCAGGAGGCGAATATCCGCTCGGAGTTGCCGTCAAGGGAAATAACACGGCCTATATTTCCAGCCTGCGCGATCGCGAAGTGGATGTTGTTAGCTTCGGCAGTGGCCAGGCAAACCTGAAAACTCGAATCAAGATAGATGGGAACCCGAACAAGCTCATACTGGATCGGTCACAGTCACGACTGTATGTGGCCGCCGATAACAGCGATGATGTTAGTGTCGTGGATACCGGCTCCAACCAAGTCGTTGGTAAGATCCACACCGTTGGTCCGGACTGGCTTCTTTGGAAAGTCCGGCCATATCATGGCGCAGCTCCAAATAGCCTGGCACTTTCGCCCGATAGCCGGGTATTGTACGTCACCAACGGCGGCCTGAATTCCGTGGCTGTGGTCCGCCTTGATTTCAATTCGCTAAAGGTGGTTGGACTTGTGCCAACTGGCTTTTATCCCAACGCGGTAAGTGTGAGTGGCGACGGCCAGACGCTTTATGTCGTCAATGGCAAGAGTGTGACTGGTCCGAATCTTACCTACCTGCCGAAAACATCGCCGACGCGTGACGCTGGGAATCAATACATATTGCAATTGGAAAAATCGTCTCTGTTGAGTTTCCCTGTACCTGACTTCGGGTCGCTGGAGCAGCTAACCCTGACGGTTGCTGCCAATAACTCGCTGATCATTCGACCTCATTCCAAGGATGCACGCGTGATGAAACAGCTGCAAGAACGGATCAAGCACGTGATCTATATCGTAAAGGAGAACCGAACTTATGACCAGATTCTGGGTGATCTGGACCGCGGTAACGGCGATCCGTTGCTCGTCGAATTCGGTGAACAAACGACTCCAAACTGTCACAGACTCGCACGGAGCTTTGTCGATTTTGACAATTTCTATGATTCCGGCGACGTCAGCGCCAACGGCTGGCCGTGGAGCACGGCTGCAAGGGAGAGCGATTTCGGAGTGAAAGCAGTTATACTGAATTATTCGAGTCGCGGAACGGATTACGAGTATGAGGGAACGAATCGCAGTGTCAACGTCGGTTTGGCTACAGTAGCTGAGAGCAGGCGGCTGATCCTTTGACCCCAGGCGATTCAAATCTTCTGCCGGGAACGGGAAATGTCGCAGCGGCCGATGGACCCGGCGACACGCAGAAACAGAAAGGCTACATCTGGGATGCGGCACTCCGGGCCGGACTTTCTATCCGGAACTACGGGTTCTTCGCGGATCTGACCCGCTATGGTGCGAAGCCGCCTAACAACATCCCGTTGGATCGCACTCCCTTTACGACGAAGACGCGGGTGACCTACCCGACGATGCCGGCGCTCACCGCAAATTTCGACCCTTATTTTCGCGGGTACGACAATGCTTTCCCTGACTATTGGCGCGAGATCGAATGGGAACGCGAGTTTGCTCAATTCGAACAGAATGGGGACCTGCCCAATCTCGAATTTGTGCGATTCATGCACGATCACACCGGCAGCTTTGACACCGCAATCGATGGAGTGAATACAGTGGAACTTCAGCAGGCGGACAACGATTATGCCCTCGGGCGCCTGATCGATCGAGTCGCACACAGCCGGTACAAGTATGACACGTTGATTTTTGTAGTCGAGGATGATGCGCAGGATGGCGCTGATCATGTGGATGCCCGGCGTTCAATCGCATATGTCGTAGGACATTACGTAAAGCAGGGGGCAGTCGTTTCGAACCGGTATACCACAGTCAACATGGTCCGGACGATCGAGGATGTGCTCGGGTTGGATCACCTGAATGTCTATACGGCAACTCAGCGTCCGATGGCTGCCGCATTCGATCTCGACCAACGAGAATGGAGTTACAAAGCAAAGCCGTCTGCCCTGCTTGCCGATCCCAACACGCAGCTCCCGATTCCTCAGTCGAGTTTTGCCTCCTACAAGAGCATTCCCAAGCCCACACATGATGCCGCTTACTGGGCCGAAGCAACCAAGGAGTTTGATTTTAGCGTTGAGGATCATCTTGGCGACCCTGCCAAATTTAATCGGATCGTCTGGCAAGGTCTAAAGGGTGATCTTCCTTACCCCTCGCAACGAACCGGCGCCGATCTGCGCAAAGATCGAAATCGGCTGTTGCGCAAACTTGCCTCCGGTTATCTTACAGACACAAGTCCCGGCAACGGAAGCAAGTAGAGGTGTGTTTAGAGAACCGATAGGGTAGCAAACAAGGCGTTCTGTCACCGCGCGGATCAGGATGCTATTGGTTGCTCGGCGGCTCGCCTCTCTCATTTATTTCGTCTGAGCAGGCGCTGGTGCTGGGTTACGTTCCAGGTCAGCCACGGCTTCTTCCACGCATCGCGCTCGCGACCAAAAACCGCGGACCAATAGCCCTTGGCTTCTACAGGACCGGTCGAGGCGTTCCGATATCTAGATCGAACTGATGGCCGAGAATTCAATATATTTTTGAGACGGACGAACAAAGCGTGGCAACAACCATAGACCGAGATAAAGCCGAGGGAATCGCCATGGAGTGGATCATCAGTTTTCATGGAGGCCCTCAGATCGGTTCAATTGAGAGCGCGACTCTTCGCCAGAAGCCAATCCCGTATTGGCTCGTGGCTGTCGCCGATACCACAGAATTGCGCAGGTTTCCCGGCAATCTACTACGGCCGGCAGCCTCATTATTTTGAGGATCAAACCTTCGCGGCCCGCGCAGCTATCCCGCCGCAAAGCACAGTGATTCACTCTTTAGTCTGCCTGAGCCGGAGGTCCAAAATTGTGTAAAGTCTTTATCAAGTGTTGCCGGAAGTGGTAGAGACTCAACAGGACCGGGCAGTGTAAAGCTACGGTGTCACAGCAAATCTCAGGGCATAGGTGCGCCTCGGGCTGCGGCAAAGAGAGAGTACCATTCTTCGCGGCTTAAAGAAACCGCAAGCGCCTTGGCGCAGGCCCGCAATCGATCTGGACGGGAAG
>JBAUZZ010000355.1:0-3307 GCA_049585495.1 Chthoniobacterales bacterium
AAAATGGGCTGCACCAAATCGAGAACGTGGCAGAGGTGCAGGTTCGCTAAGCGGACCCAGACAGAACTTTAAAGTCTAAGTTACTTCAATCCCTCCGTGACCACCGTGGCCTCCGTGCGATGCCCTCTTCTGTTCGCTTTAGCCATTAATCAAGCGTTTGATGCCCTTCTTAAGCTGAGGTTCACCGAAGTTGAGAAGATAGCCGAGGTGGAGGTTCGCTAGGCGAATATAGGTCAGAACTTGCTTGGCGTGCACAGGGAGCAGCGCTTCAACCGATTTCAGTTCGAGAAGGACCCTTTTCTCAACAATTAGATCCGCGCGATAACCCTCGTCGAAGAGGAGTTCGTCGTAAACGATCGGTACCGATTTTTGTACCTCGACCGACAGGCCGCCCTTGGTCAGCTCATATGCGAGAACTCGCTGGTAAACGGACTCCAACAGCCCGGGACCAAGCCGCGAGTGAACCCGGAAGGCGGCAGCTAGAATCATTGTACAAAGTTTGTCTTCATCCATTCAGCAACAACAAAATAAATACAGTATTTGTCAATCCCTCCGTGACCAGCGTGGCCTCCGTGCGAGCCTCCTTCTTCTGCTTCTTCGTCAGGTCGAGCCGGCACTGACCCGGCATGGAGGCGGAATTCGGCTCACCTGCATACCCGGAATTCACCGCGATCAGGATATGATGTCGATTGAGTCTCGCACGGAGGTCACGGTGGTCACGGAGGATTCTTTTTAGGGTTTATCTGATGCCGGCCTTAAAATGGGCTGCACCAAATCGAGAACGTGGCAGAGGTGCAGGTTCGCTAAGCGGACCCAGACAGAACTTTAAAGTCTAAGTTACTTCAATCCCTCCGTGACCACCGTGGCCTCCGTGCGAGGCCCTCTTCTGTTTTCTTCGTCAGATTGAGCCGGCGACATTAACGAGGCATGCAATGGAATTCGGCTCACCTGCATACCCGGAATTCACCGCGATCAGGATATGATGTCGATTGAGTCTCGCACGGAGCCCCTGGCGCGGCGTAGCCGCAACCAAAAGAGCGGAGCTCCGTACAGGCTGAGGATGTCCGGCGGCTCAGCGGGAGCTTCGCCCTACCGAGTGACGTTTCCTGGCCGGTGATGGGGTATACGATCCGCCAAGGCGGAGAGCCGCATTGGCATCCTCCAGGCCCGTTAATGTCTGACGCGCTAACAGGTGATTTTTTCCCTGCGAAATCCTCCCGAAAAACAACGAATTTCGGAGATAGCAGTACGGAGGCCACGGAGGATTCTTTTGCCGATTAATATTTAAAAAAGTCGGGCAGATCACGGAGGCGCGGGAGCCGTTGGTCTTTGTCAGAAAGCACGACGGATTCGACAGCGATTGGCCAATCAATAGCCAGATCCTCGTCATTCCAGAGTACACCCGCGTCATGGCTGGGACTGTAATAGGAGGTTACTTTATAGAAGACCTCGGTTTCGTCTTCGAGCGTGCAAAAACCGTGCAGGAAACCCGGCGGGACCCATAACTGTTGGCCTTCCAAAGCATCGATATTGAGTGGGAGATGCTGGCGATAGGTTGGAGACCCTTTCCGAATGTCTACCGCTACGTCGAAGATTGAACCACGAACGACTCGCACCAATTTGCCCTGCTCGTACGGCGGCTTTTGGAAATGCAAGCCGCGCAGCGTCCCTCTCTTTATCGACCGGGACTGGTTATCCTGAACGAAGGTCACATTCCCGATTTTTTCCCGGAACAGGCGGTCGTTCCAGGTTTCCTGGAAATGCCCGCGCCCGTCGCTGTACCGCTTCGGGACAATTAGCTTCAGGTCCGGGATCTCAAACTCGCGAATGTCCATTCGCCCTTCTACATACTTTTCCTATGTTGGCAACGGTCTAAAAGTAGCATAGCCTTCCAGCCTGTAGGTTTCCAGAGACTGAGCTGGACGGACAGGCGGGACGCCTATGCTACATTTTGGCTGGTCACTGGGTACGGCTGGCTAATGAGGTCGGGCTCTTCCCGCGCAGGCCCGCAAGGCTATGGTTGTCACCGTGCATGGCCCACGGACCTGGTGGCACGTACGGATAATCGACGAACTTCCAATTACAGACATCCATTCCGCCGAGACCTAGATAATCACGAATGGCCGGAGAAACATCCAAGCCGGCATCCTGGTTTCGATTCGGTTGGGGGCTTCCGTTCCCGAAGACATACTTCCAGTCGTTGGTGTGGAATGGTCCAACATCTTCCCACTGGGCGTAGCAAACTTTGTTTCCATGCCGGATCGCTATCCAGCGGCCTTTGCAGACGGATTGTCCATCCCGGACAAACGCGTTCTTGAACCAGGGAATTACCTTTGCTGCTTCTGGCTTGGTGTGATGATCGTCAACGTCATTGTAAGGGAGAGCAACGTAGAACGGGTTCTGCCGTGGGGAAAAACTAGTCGGGACAAAATTCCGGCGGGCCGACGAGTCAGGAGTGTCGTAGCCGCCGTAGCTTGAAGACCACTGACTATCCCAAGCGCTCTGATCGTTCGAAACCGGGTTATGTTCGGTGGCCAGTTCACCTACCCAGAAGACGGTAGTGGTGACGTCACGCTTCCAGGGATATCCTCCCGGACCGCTCAAGGATAAAGCGGACTCACACCCCGGACCTGCGAAGGGTGTTGGCGCCATGATCACCTTGGGGGTGGCCTTTCGAAGCGCGTTTTCGCGCAACTTCATGGCGTACTTTACGAAGTCAGGATTGTTCGCGTGCCGGGATTCGGCGAAGACACTGGCGCCGGATATTGCAAAAAAACTGGCGGTTAAGATAAGGAAGCGATTTGAAAGCTTCTGGTGTAGCCGAACTCGGGAAAAAGGCGTGCCTCGATGCATTTGTACCAAGCCTGGTTTGCTCTACTCCTTCTTGCCTTTTATCCTTTTCGGCTTTTCTGATCCTTTCTTTAAAGACTTTTCCAGCTGCCAGCTCGGCCCGCGCTGTTTTGTCTGGTAGGTCGTTTTTCCGAAACGACCGCGGGCGCTCAGTTCGGAGAACTGACCCTCGGAACGTCATCGAACCTCGATTGGAGGGCGGCGCCGCGGCGGAGCCGCAACCCAAGGAGCGGAGCTCCGTATAGGCTATGGATGTCCGGCGGCTCAGCGGGAGCTTCGCCCTACCGACTGACGTTTCCTGGCCAGTGATGGGTAGGGCGAGCCTCCGGCGAGCCGCATTGGCATCCTCCAGGCCCGTTAATGTCTGATGCGCTAACAGGTGATCTTTTCCCTACGAAATCCGATTTTCTTCAATAACCTGGGATCGCCGTCGATTCTTTAACTTACCCGGTTGGGG
>JBAUZZ010000356.1:0-29434 GCA_049585495.1 Chthoniobacterales bacterium
CACTAGGATATATCGGGTTGACTCCGGCCGGATTTAGACCGTATCGCACGGAGCCCGCCTACTGCCTCACTTTTGGGGGAGAAGAGCGCTTTCTTCTGGACTTATTAGCACGAGAAAGGCGACGAACAGGAAACTGGGCCACACCTGCGCGTAAAGCCGTTCCAGCGAAGTGGCCAGATGAAAGCGCAGGTCCAGCGGTGTAATCAGGTAGACTCCGCAATAGCCGGCGAACAGTAAGGTCAATGTGAGCCTGGCAGCGACAACACCCTGAATCTGCCGCCCGTTAACCCTGAAGCGCAGGAGAATGGCCAGAATCAGCAGTAGCAAGATGGGATGCGTCCACCAATCGCCCAATCTATTTAGGACAATCCAAATCAGTGACTTGGCAATATCCTGACTAGGGCGAAGGTTAAGCTCTACCTCCCAGCGCCATCTGGGCCGAAAGGGGTTTCATCGCTCCCAAAGAATTATGTTCCCCGCCAACGGTAGATAACAAATTCGGCGTCGGCGGCCGGGGATACGTGTACGACCTCTGCTCGCGAATCCGAAATGCCTTGTGTCAACCATTTTTCATAATACTTGGTGAAGTTCTCTCCCCGACGCAGAATGATGTAATCAATTTTTGCCGCGTCGAGGTAACCGAGCGCCAAGTCACTTGTGCAATAAGGAAAATAGGAGAACTGCGCGCGGGCATGATAAGCCAGAGGCAATTGCAGATCCATGATTCGAACCGACCGGTTTTGCTGGCGTCCAATCCACAAACCTACCTCCTTATCGACGCGTGTCGGGAGGGCGCTTTCCGTGAACTCGGCCAGATTTCTAACCGCCTTTAGAGGGATTGTCACGGCGGCCAGTCCAATTATGCCAGGTATGATGCACTCAGCTACCGTCGGGCGCGCCAGAACGTTCCATCCGGCAGAAGCGGCGGATGCTTTGGTCCAAAGTCCGACCTCGAAGAGACCATTTGCGGCCCAAACACAGAACAGTGGCACAAATATGAACGAATATCTTGGTTCGCCGGGGTCGAGAGCAAATGGACTGGCCAACAGAGGAATCGCCGCTACGAGGCTGAAGAACAATCGACTCGGCGCCCGCGGTCCTCTCCAGGGGCGGCGAAGGGCACCCAGCAGAGCGAGTGCGGGCAGAAGGGGTGCACCCAGCCAGGTTGAGCCTAGCTGGTGAAGCACCGTTGCTCCGTTCTGGACGATACGCTTTAGCAGAAAGGACAGGTCTTTAGGCGTTATCTGCGCGTCTCGAACTGAGGCGGTAAACGAGCGCATAGCAGTTCCAGTTCCTTTGCATCGCGAATCGATACCGTACATCGCCCACTTTTCTTCCCACCTTGGCCACGAATCTATATTCGCCGCAGGAGATGCCATTTCCTGGCCTCCATCTGCCGTTTCGTAACTAATGCCAGGAGTAGTTTCCGCGGTCAGAACGCGCCCGGCGGTGTAGAAAAAGATTGAGCTCTTCACCTCCAGCCGCAATTTGCCGGTCGATTTATAGAGAAATATGACCTGTGGAGAAGCGAGTACCAAGAATGCTAAAATTGCTATTGCGGCGCGTTTGCATCTGGCGATCATTGCGTCCTTTGTCGTGGCAAGTGCGAATAGGACTACAATAGCGAATATACCGGTGGCTTCTGCTCGAAGAAGATAAGTGAGTCCAAACGCTGCTCCTGCTACCCCCCAAAGCTTAACCGACTGAATATTTAGAGCGCGAATTGCTACATAGACAGACAAAAGTAGCAGAGTCGCGTACGGTGCCTCCGACAGTACAGCACACGACAAATTGACCAATAACGGATGCAGCGATGCGAGTAAAGCGGCAATGAATCCGACGCGCCTGCCGAATATTTGTGATGCGATGCCAAAAGCCGGCAAAGGAACGAGAGCTCCCAAAATAATCGCAACGGCTCGTCCAGCCCATTCGTAGTTGTGCGTTAAAAAAGAAGTTCCAGCAATCAGCAGAGGATAAAGGGGAGGAAAATTTACTTCGGCACCAGGTGTCGCGATCCCAACGTAACCAACACCATTTCGCAGGTTCTCGGCTATTCTTGCATATTCGGCGCCCTCCGAATTGATAGTCCCCGGAATTCTATAGTACGCCAACGCTGCAAGGTGAGCTGCAAAACTCAGAAGCACGATCAGAAATAGAATCATCTTTAGGCGAACTGGCCGTTGGTTAAAATCTGTGTTCTTCGTCAACGCTTTCGCCGAAATTTGTAAACGCTTGGGCTTCGTTATTCGCATAGGCTTTGAGGATGTTCGACATCCTCCTTTGGTCCCACATGCCGGCGATCCAAACGAGCTGTTTTGTGTTCCAAAAAGTGGCTGGTTGATGCGCAGCCCTTCCGGGAGACCTTTTCGAAAGCGAAAGTAGATCTGGATGCGGTCGAATCTGAACTCGAAAAGGTCGCCCTAGGCGCCTTGCATCGCGACCAGCTCTGTGGGCAACTTGGTCGCTCCCTGGGGGTAAAAGTTGAAATGCTGCGCGCTATCGGCGCCCAACCGGGCGCCGTCGGCAGGAGTATCAGTTTCCCTGAGGTTGATCCATGGCCAGAGCAAGTCAGCGGCGATTCTCTGGTGCAGGACATGATGGACATTATCCGCAAGCACATTGTGTTGGAAGGACTATGCTGTTTTCACCGTAGCTCTATGGTCCTTGCTTTGCTGGTTCTGGGATTCAGATAAGATCGATACGCTTCCCTTCCTAACACTGGCATCCCCAGTCAAGCGTTGCGGCAAGCTTTAAGGCAGCCCGCCCAAATTCGTGCAATTTGAATGTCTTAGCGCTCATACGTCGGCGGCCGCATGGAACTTTGCCGGAAGCAGCATAGTCGGGGCCTCTCCATTTCTATGTCGTTCTTCGGCGAGCCCACGCGCGGATCTTCTCGCAAAGCGGGATTTGCTCTGCAATAACCCGCCCGATCTCAAGCGAAGCGGTAGCTGCCGGGGAAGGCGCGTTGCACACATGGACCGTGGACGATCCCCTGACTATAAGGAAATCGTCGACCAGACCTCCATCCGGCCATAAGGCCTGAGCACGAACGCCGGCCCCTCCGGGAACAAGATCCTCTTCGCAGATCTCGGGTATCAGTTTTTGCAAGCTTCGCACAAAAGCCTTTTTGCTGAACGATCGATGCATTTCTCTGAGCCCCGATCTGGCATGTTTCGCCGCTAGGCGCCAAAATCCAGCGTAGGTCATCGTGTCGATGAAATCACGAAAAATTGAACGATGTCCGGTGGTAGCCTTCCCGCTTGAGGCTAAGCACAGCGCTTGGTCCAGCGTGAACGCTCCCATCGATCATGCGCGTGAAATGAACCCCCAAAAATGGGAACTGAGGATCCGGCACCGGGTAAATGAGGTTTCGCACTAGGCGCCGGCTCTCAGGCTCTATCTCATAATACTCACCGCGGAAAGGCACGATGCGCGCCCCGGGCTGTGTGGCCCGCCAATCTTGCTATCCGATTACTGTACAAACCCGCACAATTAATGATCCAGCGGGGCAGCGAACGCACCCTGCGAGGTTTCCAGAACCCCTTCTTTCTCATTCGTACGGAGCCCTAGGACCTTTGTACCCAACCGCAATTGCCCGCCGCGGGCTGCAATCAACTGGGCCAATTTGCGGCAGACAGCTGCAAAGTCCACGATGCCGGTGGATGGCACATGAATTCCCGCGAGACAACTCACATGCGGCTCGATTTCGTTCATCTCAGAGGCGGCTAACTTCCTCACAGCTAATTCGTTCGCGATCCCGCGCCCGTAAAGCCTCTCCAGCAAGGGAAGCTCAGATGCCGTGGTCGCCGCAATTACCTTTCCGCAGGCTTCGTAGGGGACACCGTAGAGGTCGCAAAACTCGACCAGCCGGCGGTTTCCCTCGCGGCACAACTTCGCTTTAAGACTTCCCGGCTTGTAATAGATGGCAGAATGAATAACTCCACTGTTTCGACCCGTTTGGTGCTGTGCCCAGTCGTCTTCTTTTTCAAGGACAGTCACACGGATGTCGGGCTTCCTTTCGAGAATTGCCCACGCTACTGACAACCCTACGATGCCACCTCCGAGGATGACACAATCGTATTTCTGCATGTTGCCCAGCTCACTGGTTCATTTTTCGGGCTTCTTCGAGTTTGATTCTCGGGTGTCCCAAGCCTAATGGCCGGCCGTATGCTTAAGTCCGTGATCTCAGCTTCGGGTCCCAGTAAGAGCGCGGCAATGACCACAGCAGCCACCTGTTCTGGCTGAATTAACCGCTCCGGCGCGTAGGGTTTCCCCTCCCACTTATGGACCTCGGCCTGCATGGGAGTGGCTGTCCGGCCCAAGTAGACACTCGAGACCCGGACTCCATCCGGATTCACTTCTTCCCACAAGCTGTCCGCCAAGGCTTTCAGAGCGTGCTTGGTAGCAGAATATTGGGCCAGGCTGGCCGCGCCCGCTCACCAACCGTCGAGTTGACGAAGACAATATAGCCATGTCTCTTGATCAGCATCGGCAGAAAAAGTTGCGTGAGGGCAAACGGCGCAAGGACATTGCAGCGGTGCTGCACGTCAAAGTCAGCCAAAGAGGCTGAGGCGACAGGCGATCGCGCGATAACTTGACGATACCTCCCCCCGTCAACGCCAATCATGTGGAAGCTTGCTCTGGGCTTCACACTCACAAAGCAAGCCAGTCTTTTTGCCTTGTAAGAAGCTTTCAACCAAGGCATTCAGGTTCACGTCGGAGAGTCCGTCTGCATAGTTCGCTAAGAACACCTCCTCAGTCTGCAGATGTTTTTCAACCGCCTTAAACGCTGCCCGATGTTCGAATTGAGACCCGTATCGACAAAGGCTATTCGCCAGTCATCAATATCGCTGCTCAGCAATTGAACGTTCTTGCCGCCTCCGGACAGCACGAAATCGTTGGATACACATTCGTCATAGTTGGGGAAATAGTTCTTGATCACGTCCGCTTATAACCCAAGCAACGAATGAAGTCCTTGTGCCCGTAATGGGCATAGTACTTCATCACGTGCCACAAGATTGGCCGGTATCCGATCGGCACCATCCGCTTGGTCACGGCCTCTGAATATTCCCGCATCCGCAAATCGAGGCCGCCACAAAAGAGAACACCTTTCATGATTTTTTCCAGGTTAGTGATTGGTCAGTGAGTCCGATCGCACACTGGCTCAGTCCAGGACTCGGGCTGTCGGAATGGGCACGATGAATTTCGCGCCCCATTCTCGCGCGTAGGCCAATTGCGAGACGATCTCGTTTTTCAGGTTCCAGGGCAGAATCAGGATATAGTCCGGACGGCGTTCACGAATTCGCTCTACCGGAAGAATCGGGACGTGGGTACCCGGAAGGAAGCGCCCCTGTTTGTATGGATTCCGATCGACGGTGAACTCCAGAAAGTCGGTTCGGATACCGCAGTAGTTCAGCAGCGTGTTCCCTTTGCCTGGCGCTCCGTAGCCTGCCACGCGTTTTCCCTGCCGGCGGAGCCCGATGAGAAGTTCAAGCAACGCGCGTTTAGACTCGGCAACTTGCTCCGCAAAGGTTGCGTAAGTCTCTATCCGGTCCAAGCCAGCGGCAAGTTCACGCTCGCGTAAGGTCACGACGGCCTGCCTCATCGGTTTAGTCGCGTCATTAGCATGCCGGAGATAGATCCGGATCGAGCCTCCGTGCGTTGGGATCTCATCGACATCGAAGAGAACTAGCCCGTGCGCTGCGAAAATTTTCTCGACCGTAATAAGCGAGAAGTAGGAAAAGTGCTCGTGATAAATTGTGTCATACTGGTTCTCCTCCATGAGCCGTACGAGATGCGGGAACTCGAGTGTTGCGACTCCGCGCGATTTGAGCACGATCCGGATGCCACCCACGAAGTCGTTGAGGTCCGGCACTTGGGCGAGGACATTGTTGGCGATCACCAGATCTGCCGCTTGACCGCGCCGGACCATTTCCCTGGCAGTTTGGCATCCAAAAAACTTAACCAGTGTGGATACGCCTCTTTGTTCCGCGGCTTTAGCGACATTGACCGCCGGCTCGACTCCTAAAGCGGGAACACCCTTCTTAATAAAATACTGCAACAGGTAGCCGTCGTTGCTGGCCAGTTCCACCGCCAAGCTGTCCGCACCCAAGCCGAGTCGCTCCGAGATCATTTGCACGTAATCGGACGAGTGCTTGAGCCAACTATCGGAGTAGGAAGAAAAATAGGCGTATTCCGTAAAAATTTGCTCTGCGCTCACATATGCCTCCAACTGCACCAGGTAACACGCTTCACACACCTGCACGTGGAGCGGATAGAAGGGCTCCAATCGATTAAGTTGATCAAGCGTGAGATAGCTCTCGCACAATGGCGACATACCCAGGTCGACAAAGGTGTGTCGCAGCGGCGATTTGCAGAAGCGGCAACGCGCGCTTGCGAACGCGCTTTCCGTTTGGCGTGAAGTTAGTTCTAGTTCATCCAGTTCGATTGTGTTGCTCATATCAATCCTGCAATCCAACATTCCTCTATCCGACCTTTTAGGGAGCGGATTTAGATCTAAGATTCCAGATTCCTGTCTCCCTTAGCACGGATTCTAACGTCCCTGGAGGGCGACGCTCCGTCATCGCAACGTTGGCGGTAAGTCAAACGAGGACGGCTACGAAGCAACCCATCCGGCAGGATCGTCTCTCCGAAAGCAACCACGTCTGTTCGGAGAGGCGGACCCTACCGAGGGCGATAGCCTTCAGACCATATCTCTTCGGCACTCACAATCCAGCCAGTAATTCTGCCTCGCGGAGCGCATCAGCAGCTTGGCTGACCGAGTCAAAGGGGAGCCCGGAGCGGACGCAATTTCAAGGAGGTCATGCTGGCCGTTCGAGAGATTCAGGACCCAAAGCAAGGCCGTCTCTAGCGGCGTCCTTCGTTCCACCGATTTGCCGACACAGCCCTCGTCGGCCAAGCTGCGGTTCGCACTTCGGCTTGAGGTTCAGATAACGGCTATTTTCCTCGAGCACCTGGATTACGCGCAGCAGTTGCTGAAGCGACTCCCCCAACGAGGACGAAGTGACAAAAGTAAGGTCATCCGCCGAGGTATGGTATTGCAGATAGCGCCCGTTCGGGGTCCGCATGAAACATCCGACCGGCAAATCAATGCCTGGGGAACAGCAAAGGGATGGTTGCCTGAAGCAAACCCAAGCTCTGGCGCAGCCCGTCTCCGGTGATGCTCCGACAGATCGGGGTGGAGGGCTTCAATAAGCCTGTAGCAGGCGTCGCCTTCGCTACACGGGTTAAGGGTCTGGAGCACGTCGCGTAGAGAGCGGTCTGCCAGGTCAGCTTTATTTTGGGGTTGGCTCGTCATGGTTTGCTAGGCAAAGCCGTTCTGGAGGGCCGGAAGCCTATGCTACCTTGGGAATTTTATTTCAACAAACGCCCAATGCGGTCTTGATGGAAATGGAGGCACAGGAAGCGGCCATCTGATTCCGAGCTTCGGATCGTCGTAGCTAAGCCCTCGGGCTAAGTTAGGCGCATAGAACTCGCTCATCTGATAAAAAGCCTCGGTACCATCCTCGAGCGCTTGGATCCCGTGGGCGAACATCTGGGGAATATACAGGGCCAGTCGATTCTTCGCGGTGAGCTCGACGGCAAAGTGCTGCAAATTCGTTGCTGAGTCTGGGCGGAGATCGACGATCACATCCAGCAACGTGCCGCCAGTGCAACGGACCAACTTAACCTCCGCTGAAGGCGGATCCTGGTAATGCAGGCCCCGGATAGTCCCCCTGCGCGCGTTCCACGACGTGTTGCACTGAACGAAGGTGTCCACTAAACCTTGTTCGCGAAATTCGCGTGCGCAGTAGGTGCGCGCAAAGAGCCCTCGGTTATCCTCGTGATACTGCGGCTGGATTACACGAGCGCCTTCTAGCTTTGTGGCGGTGAAGCGCACTATTTCGTCCAGAAAAAGTCGTCGTCGATCTGGTGCGTGCGAATCAGGTATTCCAGCTGTTTCAGCCGGGTAAACGTCCGAAATTGGAACACTTCTTCCGTCATGTCGATCCGTCTGAAGAGGTTTAGCAATTGTTCTGCTCCCCGTCGCGCGTCCCAGCGGCATTTAAAGCCAGGCAGATGCTTTTGAATCTTCTCGAATGACACGCGGTAGCTTCGGTTGTCAGGACTCGACGGGGCGAACGAAACGCTGCAACCGGGGAACACTCCACCGACAATTTCCGCGATCTCCCTGACTCGATAGTTGTGTTCAGTATCGCCGACATTGAATACTTCATTCGCTATAGTTTCAACCGGCGCCTCAAGCACAGCGGTGATTGCTTGAGCTATATCCAACCCGTGAACTATCGGCCGCCAAGGCGTGCCGTCACTGGTCATTTTTATTTCTTTCGTGGTCCACGCCAACCCCGCTAGATTGTTCAGGACGATATCAAACCTCATTCGCGGCGATGCTCCGTACGCAGTAGCGTTTCGCATGTAAGTTGGTGCAAATTCCTTGTTCGCTAGAAGCCGCAGATCGCGTTCCACCAGCGTCTTACAGACCCCGTACGGAGTCTCTGGATTTACAGGCGATCCCTCGGTGACGAAATCGCCCCCAGAGACGCCGTAAACGCTGCATGAGGACATATAGACAAAGCGTCGGACGCCCGCCTTTCGTGCGAGTTCCGCCAAGCGCACTGACCCTTTGTGATTGATCTCGTAAGTAATATGGGGAGCAAGCTGGCCCGCTGGATCGTTAGAAAGCTCAGCCATGTGCACAACGGCGTCTGTGCCCTCCAACTCCTCCACCTCGATCCGACGCAAATCTTTAACTAGAGTCAGCGGCAGGATCCCGCGCTCCGGATAAAGCGCGCGCTCTCTGTAATAGCCGGTATCCAGACCAACGACTTGATGGCCTCGTCGAAGCAGTTCCGGCGCCAGTAGTGAACCTAAATATCCATTAATTCCGGTCAGAAGTATATGCATAGTCGATATTACGCAGTAAGAAGATTAACCATTATCAAAGTCTACCTCGCTTTTACCAATCGCTCGAGTCAACTCGCTCGCCGGCCCCACATCACAACTGGTCCGCATTTGGCGAACTCGGCGCTTAGGCCTCACGGCATTCCGCGGATTTTTTTTCTTGCGCCGTCCTCGCGAACGGCCAAAGACAAATCTGCCGAAGTACTCCGGCGTAAACCTCCCTTTGACCCATTACAAAGCAAAGCATACACGCGTAGACGCCAAACAATACCACGTTGGCTACAATGAGCCGGATCAGGACTGGTTCGAGAGAGTGAATAAATTTCCAAGCGAGCAACGTCGCGCCGGCGGCAAGCAATATGGACAACAATGGCCGCACCAGCACCTTGAGGGCATCAATACCGGTAACCGGTGTGCCGTGCGTCGCCCAAAAGATGACCGGAAATGCCAGGAGCGTAGTCGCAATCGAGAATCCTGCAGCCACTCCTGTCGGACCATGACTCAGACCCGCAACGTACCCCAGAATCACGCACGGGGTAATTACTACCGAGATCTTGAGACTTTTCGCCGCCCCGCCAGTCGCCAGCATCAACCAAGCCAGCGGATTCGTCAGTGCGAGCGCGAAAATCGTTGGCGCCATCAAACGAAACAATGGGGCTGTCTCGCCCCATTTGGGACCAAGAAAAAACCGGACGATATCCTCCGCAAATAGCGCACAAGCCATCGTGATTGGCATTACCAAGGATAGAAAGAGACTATAACCCTTTAAGAAGTAATTTCTTAAGCGCTCTGGGTCGTTCTGGAGACGCGATAGTGCGGGAAAGGCCACTAGGCCAATCGTCGAATTGAGGTTATCCGTCGGCAGATTGATGAGTTGGTAAGCCCGGCCGTAAATGCCCAAGGTTTCCGCACCCCAGAATCGTCCGAGCAGCACCTTGTCGGTGTTGTAGGCGACGTACGCTACGAGACTGTTCAACGTGATAGTGCCACCGAACTTAAGCATGGAGACGACATCGGCGCAGCGCCGTGGCGGGACGGGTATCCACCCGTCAACGACCCAAACACCCACTAGGCCCACGGCATTTGGGAATACAACCATGGCTACCAGCGCCCAGTATCCCTGACCGGCCATCGCCATCCCGATACCTACTGCAATGCTCGCGACGATTGAAGCGATGTCTATGACCGATAACACCACGAACCGCATGGCCCGCTGCAGGGTTGCCCGGTGCTGCACTGCCGCTCCGTTGAAGATAAAACTGGTTCCGATGACAACCGTCATCCAGAACAGACGCGGCTCATGATAGAACCTGGTAAGAATGGGCGCTACAGCCGCACAGAGTACAACCAGTACCCCGCCAAACGCAAAATTGACCCAAAAGAGAGTGGAAATCTGTTCCCTCGAAATCGACGTTCGTTGGACCGTGGCCATCGACAGCCCGGCATCCCGGAACAGGCTGAGAAACCCGGTGAAGGCTGTTACCATTCCCACCAAGCCGAAATCCGCCGGGGCTAAGATGCGGGCAAGAAGCATCATGGAACCGAGACGCATGACAAGGTTGGCACCTTGGCTGAATGTGGAGATCAAAGCCCCACGAGCCGTCTTCCCCTTGAGATCATGCGCGGCAGGGTTTGCGCCGAGATCGCCGGCTCCGTCCGGTTCGTCTGCGACACCCGCGTTCGAACGCGGACCCGCAAGTATAAAATCGCGTCGGTCAGCCATGGCCATTCTATACAGTCGAGGAAACCCTCGAGCGTCGCGGCTGCTCGTCCGTTCCGGGATTCACCGCCGAATCCTCTCCTCAAGTACTGAGGTGAACTTGCGTAGCGCGGTCAAAGGCATTCTGAGCTCGGTAACGACTTCGCGCGTGGCCTCAATGAACACCCGTCGCCGATCCAAGGAATAGCCAATCCGGCTCAACCCCGCCTTTTGGAATTCCCAAAAGTTCCGGCGCTTCATCTTCAGCATGCAGCCTCCGAGGGGCTGGTAGTAAATCGGCCAGCAGCTCCTTCCGTCGCCCCGCGAGCTCAGTCTCGCTGAGATACACTGGGCCATACTGGATGAGAGTTTCGATATACGCCAGGGTGCCCCCCTCGAGTTCCTCGACACCTTTTGTAATCCGTCCCTCATGCACCCGCTCGACAGAGGTACCTCATGGATGAAACCGAAATCGCGATTACGCAAGTAGGCGTAGCATGCACTTATGTCGGCATGCGGTTGGGAATGCGGAAAGAACGAGGCGGCTTCCCGGATCAAATCTGAACGATATAGCAAGCTCGTAGGATTTCCAAACACGTGGTCCCGAAGCAACCCCAGGCGGCACACCTACCGCCCAGGCAGAACGCTTACGTCCTTCGGTAGGTCCTTCCCGTTTATGCTGTCGTGCTGGAACGAAGTCCACTAACCTGTTCATCATCGAAAACCGTGGGACATTAGGCTTAGCTGTCGTCCGGGTTTGGAGCATGCAAAACGCACGCTTGAGGCGGTGGAGCGGATCCACCAAAAGAGCGGATACCTGAACAGGTCCGTTTGAAAATAAATGAGCCCAAAGCCGATCTTCTCCAGTTATTACCGACGAGCATCCAGCGCCATTTGGGCGGCCTTCTCACCACTAAGGAAGGCCTCATCAGTCCATGCGTGATTCCAGTTTCCGTAACGTCCACAATAGTGAACTCCTATGTCGTCCAAAAACGCGTGAACCGTAGCGACCGCTCTTGGACGATCCATATCAAATATCACGTTGGCATATCGATTGACCGCAGCTTCCTTAAGCATGATGGAATCGTTGTCGAGTATGAAGCCGCAACGACGCAGATCCTTTATGACCGGTTCGATAAGGTCACTAGCGGATGTGCCCCCAAGCGGCCGGTACTTGTCCGAAAAGTATACTTCGGCCTGGATAGTCCCGCAGCCCGGTGGCGCGTTTTTCTCGGAGAACATGTGTGGCAAGTTGACTCGCGAAAAAATCACGTCTCCATCGTAAAAGTACGTGATTGCAGTATCAGATAGGTCCGATCGATTTATGCCTATGTTGATTAACACAGCCTGAGTGAACGCAAGCCTACCTGCAGCGTCGAGCACGTCTCTCGGTGCTCCATCAATCAGCGGGATCAGATCCGGCAGCGGAATCGATGAAATCACTTCGTCGTAAGCAATCTGCCTGCCGTTATCGAAGCGCAGCACCTTTTGCTTTGGATCGAGTCCGACTAGCCGATGGCTCAGTTTGATCTCAAATCGCTGGGCAAAGGGCTCAAGATAGCTTACGAAGCCGCCGCCTCTCGGATAACGGAACTTTCCCACGTAATGAGCGCCTGTAACGCCCCCTTCGAAGGCACCTCGCAAGATCTCTTCGAGGCTCGGCCGGTACATTCGTGGCCCAATCCAATCTGTTGTAAGCCGGTCCATTGTTGTCGTGTGATACTTGTGCCCGTAAACCATCGGGAATGTGTCGGCGAAAGTCTTGCCGTACGTGTCGTGCAGCCAGTGCGCATAGCTCTGTCCGGCGTGCGGCTGCCGGCCTTGGACCGAAACAAAGTCTTGAATGATCTTGATCTTAAGTTCCGCTGGTAGCCCTCGCATATTACATTGCACCGGATGTGGAATTCGGTGGCCACGCCAATAGTTATCAATGGGCAGACTTCGCTCTTCAAAGACGCCACGAACGTTCTCTGCGAGAACGTCCCTCACATGGTCGTGCTTCGTGAATGAAATGTGGCCTCCTTCGTCGAACACAAAGCCGCTGTCGTAGCGAAACGATCTCGTATGCCCACCGAAGTAAGGATTCTTGTCGTAGCAAACGAAAGGAACTGACGCTCGCTCAAGGCCGTAACCAGCACCAAGCCCTGCCATTCCGGTCCCGAGCACTGCGACCGGTTTCACCTCAACATCTCCTGCCGATGCTCTGCATCGTCAATCTAAATTGTCTTGCGCTGAATCCATCATCTTCCGATGTCGCGCCGTCCATACCACTCGATCGTTCGACGAAGCCCTTCGGCGAGCTGGATCCTCGGTGACCAACCTATCAAACGAAGCGATTCCTTGGTATTTGCAACGCGAAGCGGCTCAAGCGGTCGGTCCGGCAAAGCGCCATATGCTGGCTTAATCTCTGTCTTCATGAGCATGCATATCTCATCGACCAGTTCTTCTGTTGTTATTACCGAACCGGAGCCAAGGTCCACCGACTTGCCGTCTACGCCTGAAGCGACCGCGAGCTTCATGAGGCCGGAGACCACGTCCTCGACGAAGACCCAGTCGATACGATGCTTGCCACTTGTGATCTTTGGAACTTCCCCCCCCCGTACAGAACGGATCACATACGGCACCAACTTAGTTTCATCCTGCTGTCCCGGGCCGTAAACCATGAAGACGCGCGCGATCGCGACTGGGAATCCATAGAGCGCATGAAACATGCGGGCGTAGTCGCTGGCCGCCCATTTCGCCGCAGCATATGGTGAGTTCGGGATCGACCGGCCACCGTCTTCCGGCTCAACGAGTGAGCCGGTAATGATCATTCGACCGCAGCCAACCTCCGCGAGTGCGCTCAAGAGATTAACCGTTGTCTGCAAATTACTCTGGAAAGTGGGGAGGACGTGATGCAGATCAGGCGCCCCCCAGACGTGGCTCGCGAGATGAAACACGAAACGCGGCCCGACCTCGCGCACTAGCCTCGCCACGGCATCGGCGTCGCTGAGGTCCGCGCGCCAATGTCGTCCCTCCCCCGCCGATTCCAGCGCGCGCCTGCTTACTGTATGGATCTCGGCGCCGGCTTGCTTAAGGCGCATCGTCAGGGCGCTGCCGATGAAGCCCGGGCCTCCGGTCACCAGAACGGTGCGACCGTCGAAGGCCTCTCGATCAACGCCCCCGAAGCGTTCTGAAGGTTCACTCAAAGACATTGTCATTCGACACGGTTAACAGACCATACTCCTCAAGACGGCGCGCGCCTTCGCGCAGACTCCAGAACGGCATATGGGCACGTTCGGCAGTGTCGAGCAAACTGTGATGGCCATCCGAAAAATTCAAGATCCAGAATATTCCCAGGCGTTCGACATCGATTTGCTCTGCGCTGCTCACGTCCAATACGGCCTCATCAAAGCGGTTGGGCACTTGCCTTACATCCCTGGCAATCATCGCCGCGCAGGATGGCCCTGCCCAATTTTAAAGCATTCAGCGGATGCCCAAGCTCTTTGGGCCTGGTTCTGTGATACATCCAAAAGCGCCTATTTCTCAGGTGTACCCGCTGATCGCCAGGAACTTGTAGTATTCGTCCAGGCGTTCTTTGAGACGCCGCTCCATTTCAGCCTGACTCAGGTAAAACGGGTCATACTCAAGCAGGTCGCCCAGCTTGGTGGACAAATACGCATTCAGGTCCGTGCTGGCCGTGGTTATAAATTCTCGGAACCCCCCTCGGATGGTCCTCTCCTTTAAATCGTTCGTTGGCTCATTCCCATCATGTCGGCGATCCTGATTTCCCCCGGCTGACCACCTGCGCCAAATGACAGCGTTTTTCGCTCCTGGGCAACCGCTTCGCCAGCTTTTCCATGGCGCGCACAGGGTTCAGAAGCTCCCGCCCTAAATGAGACGCCGCAGATTTCAGCAACACCATGCGCGAAAGGGAATACCCCAACTCGGCGAAACGCTCCTGGTGATAATTCCAGAAGTCCTTTTTTCGAAACCCCAAAATGTATTCGACTGCCAAGAAGTTGTAATAGCGACGCAACGCCTGGCGGATCAGACGGTCCAACTCGGCCTGGTCAAGGTACGAAGGCCCATACTGTCGGAGGTCGTTCAGATACGCCGATGAATACCGATCGAGCCTGACCGACGCGGAGGTCTGCGTCCCATCGTGGATCCGTTCATAGGACAGCACCTGGTGTACAAATCCAAAGTCAGACTCTGTCAAGCACTTAAAACAGGCACTGGTATCAGCGTGGGGCGACGGATTTGGATAAAACTTTGTGGTCTTTCTCACAAGGTCGGCGCGATACGTGAGCGAAGTTGGCGTACCAAACCCGAATGTCGGGTCGCCGCCGAGAAAGATCCGCCGGCAGAGTTCGCGCCCGGGAATGACCGCTCGCGGATAATCAAAGCCCTGCCATTTAATGTAAGCTCCACTGAGCTGGTAAGATCCAATGACACCGACCCTAGGATTAGCTTCGGCAATCTCGATCGTCCTGCCAAGATAATCGGGAAACAGAAAATCGTCGGCGCAAACCACCTTGCAATACTTCGCTTCCGGCGAGATAAGTCTGAAGGCGACATTGTGATTTTCTATAACGCCGACGAATGCTTCATTGCTGTGGACCCGGAGACGCTTGTCCTTCTTGGCATAGTTCAAAGCGATCTCAAGCGATCGATCCGTACTGCAGTTGTTAACGATGATGTATTCGAGGTTTTGATAGGTTTGCGCTAACACACTCTCGATACATTCGCCCAAAAAGTCCGCGCCGTTATAGACAGGGGTCAGTATGCTAACCAGAGGTTGGTCGGGACTAGTCGAAGATTGCATAGTTACAAGCCGACGCTGCTAGGAAATAGATTGTCGAACTCCCATGCTAGCGCATCTTTATAAAACGAGTCCTTCGTGCTCATCTGCTTTTTAACCTGAGCTGCGTTTGCAACTAGCTCAAAGAATCTATCCGTTAGGTTGTCCGAGTTTAGGGATTTGATATCCATACAGTATCGAGACAGCCCAAGATCATCCATCAGAGTCGTCATTTTCGGATGATGCGAGAGGGCGATGATTGGTATGTTCAGAAGGTGAGCAAAAATAATGCCGTGAAAGCGGCAGGTAATGACAAAGTCCATGGCAGACATCGTGCAGAAGAGGTCTGCTGTGGACCGCGGGATGGCGGTACTGACCAGATCATCGGTCGAAAGCCTGGTGAAATTTTTTAATTCACGCTGGAGGTTCCCAACCGATAGAGGATCGACGCCAATGTCGGTGCAGAATAGAGTGATGCGGCTTTTTTCTGCAAGGAGGCGCGATCCGAGAGCCGCAAGGGAGCGGATCAGGGAGTCATAGACATGAGGATTCCCGACAGCATAGAGCGGTGCAAGTCCGTAGGGCATCGGTGCGATGCCAACATTGACTTGGCCCTGGGGCGCAGGACGTCGCGCAGGACAGGCATCGATCTTAAGACTGTATACCGCGTCGGGAAAAACAGGCGTGCTGCCTCGGAAACCGATGTGGCGAGCAAGCTCGGCCGATCTGGTATCTCGGAACGATACATGGTCGGCGAGTGAAAGAGCGGTACGAATGAAATACTTGCTCAACGGGCCAGGTAGCGGACTGGCCCCGACGTTCAAGAAGACTGATTTGACCTGGGCCAGACGAGCAAGAAAGATCCATTTGAAAATAGTGTAGGGAAATCCCCAAGGACCGTCCCGGGACTCCGTCAACTGGCCACCGCCGCTGATGATTAGAAGGCCAAAGGAGCGCAGAATGCGCAAGGACTTCGCGAGGAAGTACACCTCCGCGCAAAGATCTGCCGGGATTTTGAAACCCACGGAATAAAAGCTTCGCAGTATTGCAAAAAGGGCAGGATGCAGGTGCGCAGCTGCCTTGACCTGGCTTCTGAAATTACTGGTGCTGTTCGTGCAAGCCGCCCCGAGGGTCCACGTCCTTCGTCGAATAGGATAGGAACCAATGCCGTGCCGAACATTAGTATCGGCGGGGTTCATGGAGAATGCAAAGATACTGGCACTGGGCCAGCGGCTTCGAATGTTGTGAATCACCGCCTCCTGGGTGGCATCGTCTCCAAGATTGCCGCCCCCCATGTGATTCAGGAGACCGATGGTTTTACTTAGTGCATTAAGTCTGAGACTCATATAGCAGCAGGAGCGATTCTGTGAGCGACATTTTTGTAGATCCAGCGGATGGGCGTAGCGGTTTTGTTATAGTTGCGAATGTAGCGCATCAGCTTGCGCGCGAGATCCGTAACGGAAGTGAAGACACCTCGAGAAATAACTTGGCGCTGAATCTTGGAAAACCAAATTTCCACCTGGTTTAGCCAGCTGGAGTAGGTTGGGGTGTAGTGGATGCGGACAGTAGGGTTGGCTTCGAGGAATTCAGAAACCCTCTTGGTCTTGTGCGCACTCAAGTTATCGACAACAACGTGGATTTCGCGTCCCGGCGGCTGACTGGCTACGATCTGCGCAAGGAAATCGACGAACTCGGCACTGGTGTGGCGAGCACTGGTCTTAGCCAGCACCTCTCCGGTTTGAGTGTTGAGCGCGGCGTAAAGAGAAAGCGTTCCATGGCGATAGTATTCGAAGCCATGCCGTTCGGCTCGGCCAGGCGAAAGGGGCAAAACGGGGTCCAAGCGATCCAATGCTTGGATAGCGCTCTTCTCGTCGGCACAGAATACTGCAGCATGTCCCGGCGGATTGAGGTACAGTCCAATGATATCAGCTGCTTTTTCTTCAAACTCCGGATCGTCCGCTGGCCATGTAGCTGCGCGAACGGTGAGGTTGGAGTCCAAATTGTCGCCACACTCGGCTGACCGTCGATTGACTGACTCCGAACTCCTTCGCGAGCCGATAACTGCTCCAATAGGTCGAGCCGTCGGTCGGTTTGCGGCGAGTCAGTTCCAAAATGCGCGCTTCGGTCAGAGCCGTGTGACGGCGATGCGCAGCTCCGCGGTAACGCGAAGCCAAGCCAACCAATCGCTCTAGCAGAAAGCGCTTCTTCCAAAGGCTAATGTAACGATCGGTGCATCCCAGCCTTTTGCCAATTTCAGAATAAGAGCGCCCAGCAGCCCCCAGCGCCTCCAGCCACAGCGAGAGCCAGCTTCCTTTGAAACCGGTATGTCCGGTAAGGAAAACCCGGCGTCCCTTCCAGAACGCTCGATTAGCCATGAACGGTTCTCCGTTGGAGCACAACGCTATTCTCACCGCATCCCGCTTACCGGCGCATACTGCACCGATGACGCCTCCAACTCTCGCGTTGCAGGGGGCCATAACGCGTTCTGCTCCCGCCAGAGCTCTTCTACCAGCCCATCAGGCCGTGCAATCACATCCTTGAACGAAATGACCTCGTCCTTCGCCACATCTCGCCGCAATACGCAGCCTTCCGACAGGCCGATTGGCAGAGCGTCATCGGCGCGAGCTGTAATGGCGTTGTCAATGAGACCGTATGTGCAAAACCCGCCAATCCCATCGAGCTGCTCGCCGGCTCTAAGATCGCGTTTGGCTACCGTCACGACCTCGCAGACGGGGCCAGCGAGGGGGGCGACGGTCGGATCACGATGGATGACCGCCCGGCCGATGGTCGAGGCGATCTGGATGTGAGGTAGATGAAATGGTGTATAGAAAACGTAGAACGGGCCATTGCCCAGTTTGTAGTACGCGAGTTGGGCTTTCTTCAACGGCGCTTCCTCGTGGACGATAACAAAAGCTCCGGTGTGCGGCGCCGCGCCGAGAGCATAATCCACCAGACCGGTGCCAAGCAACTGATCGGCTGGCAAGAGGTGCGCCATGTCCCGTACGTGGTCGCAGGCGGGGCCGTGCATGCCGCGCCGGCCAGCGTGGAATCCCGTTGCATTTGCGAGGACGGTCCCTTCCATCGATAGCTTCGTGGCGTCCGCGAAAGAAGTGACCTTCCTGGCGTCCTGATCATTCTTTTCAGCGAATGCACGCTGAGTATCGGGGTTCCGATAATAGTCAACCATGCCCTTTATATTGCCCGCGGCTACCGGCCGAAATCCCAAAGACCGCAGATACCGCAGGAGGGTCATCGCCACTCCTGGCTCATCCCCGTCTGTGTGAGTAACTACCACGCCGGCACGGTCTGCTTTTGCCTTCAGAATCGGGCCGAGAAGCGAATCCAGTTCCGCATTCACCAAGACGACGTTCTTGCCATGGTCAAAGGCGTCGGTCACGACACAAGCTGCGGCTTCGACAGTACCGGTCACTTCTATCAGTACATCGATGACATCGCAGGAGATCAGCACCGATGGGTCGTCCGTTAGCACCGGGACCCCGCTGGAAATTGCCGATTCCGCATCCCGCGCGGACGCGACTCGATTCCAGGTTGTGGTACCGGACTCCCGAAATGCTCGCTCCCCATGGTCGAGCGTCCGATTTGCGATTGCCACAAGCCGAATCCCCGGTACCGGTGTTCCCAGTTGCAAAGCAATAGCGCGACCCGTTGCACCGGCGCCCACCATCCCAACCCGAATCGGATGACCCGAGAACTCACGCTCTCGAAGTGCGGTATCTACTATCATATGCGACTCCGATGAAGCGGTCAGTTGAGATCCTGTTCCGATACGATTGTTGCAGTCAAGGGCCATCGAATATTGAATTTCGGATCATCATATCGCACCCCTCGTACGGCGGCTGGGGTGTAAAACCGCGAAGCCATATAATACATCTCGGTTTCCTCCTCTAGAGTCTGATATCCGTGCGCGCAGTGCTCGGGTACGAACAGCATTCGACCGTTCTCCGCACTCAACTCCGGGCTGTACATTTTCCGTAGGACCGAGACTCCGGCCGAAGCTCGAGTACCACATCGAAGATGCTTCCTCTGGTGCACCGGACCAACTTGGCCTCAACTGCGGGCGCTTCCTGGAAGTGCATACCTCGGATCGTTCCCTTTTGAAGGCTGTATCCCATATTAGCCTGTACAGGTAGGAAGTTGATACCGTGATCTGCAAATTCTCGCGCGCACCACGCGCGCATGAACCGTCCACGATGGTCCTCGTGCGGACTGGGATCGATCATTTTGGCACAGGAAATATCCGTCTCCGTGAAGCGCATGCAGTGACCGAAAAATGCTATTTTCCTCTGACAGCAAATTTCAACCTTGCCCAACTAAATTTTACTTGATGATCCAAGAAGTTGGGCTGTAGCGCCGACAAGGTCGAAACAACGGGTCTCGCTGACTCGGAAGACGGAGGCATAGCGAATCCTCCAATCGGGGTAGTCCTCGCAAAATGGTTCGAGCCCCCACCATTCAAGCGGCCACCCCATCGCCAGAGTAGAGTCGCCTTCATGGATCTCTCTGATCAGATCCGATACCGGTTTCCAGTCCATCTCCTTTGCGACTCTTGTCCGCACGTCGAGGTCGATTCCGGAGGCAAAGATATAGCCGCCCGGCTTAACCAGACCCGCAATATTGCGCAGACATCTTTCCGCCGCAGCAGGTTCCATGTGACAGAGAAACCGGTTTGCCACTACCACGTCCTGGGGATCCAATTCGTGGATGAGCTGCGGAGCGCTCGCATCCCCTAGCCGCCAAGTGATGCCCTCCTTGAGCCACGATTTAACTTTGACCTGATCACCCTTCTTATCGAACATTGCATCCATTTCGGACTTATCCAGACACCGGAAGATGGACAAACTTTGATTTGGGCCTTGATCTCTGCAGGTAATCAAAATCAGCTTTTCCTCTTCGGTCAGGCCCAAGCGGTCCAGGGCCTTGAGGCTAGCAGGACCTTTCAGCGAATAAGTACCCTCCTTAGCGAAATCAACAATCTCCTCGGAAATATCAACTGCCTGCAAGGCGACTTTCAGGTCCGGACGCGATCTACGGATGCTCCACAGAATAGAATAGACCTCCGCACCTTTGCTGCACCCTAGCACAGCAATCGCCACCTTGGCCCCAGGCGCTGTCTGGCCCACCAAGCGACACATAAGTTCCATCTCGGGGCGGTTTCGCAAGAAAAAAGTTCCATAGCTCTGGCCTCGCCTGGCATAACGGCAGATTAAGGCATGCAGGTGCCTGCCGTAAGTCCGGCCTACTGGCCGATTCTTCAAAGAACTAGGGAGGCGGCGCCAAATCCGCCTGCTTTGAAGTAAATATGCCTCGAGACATTTTCGAATCATAAATAACCTGTTTCCTGCGCTGCATAGCAACCGCAGTGCGCCTGGTCCTCGGTGGCGTGTGTCCTTCTTCAGACGAAATCGCAAAACCGCATACCGAGAGTTAGCCTGAGAGGCAAAATCCAAATTTTCAGAAGTAAGAAAATGGCGACTGAATGTTAGTTCTGATTTTGAATGTCTGCGCAACGTTCTTGCATCTGAGAACTCCGGCGCACGTTCCGCCCCTTGCTCAACATCTACCTAACTGTCTTTCCACGAACATTTAGCTCCACAAGGCCTTTAGGGCATTCGGGTTTAACGTTATGGACGAGGCTGCCAGCGAGGCTTATGAGCGAAGTCATCTCTGAGCTATACATAGCCTGAAACAAATCAATAGGTCTTTTTGTTCTCGAACGGTGTTACGAAAAGTTTTTCCGGGCTGATTTGGCAAGCTCGTACATCGTTTTACCCCAAAATCTCACTATAGAAGCCTTTAGTTGCGGGAGCACAATTTGTGCATTCTTCGCCGCGACCCAGCCAAATAGCGGTTTGATCCAGGCGTACTTCCAACGAAGTCGAGGCACCTCCAGCCGACCTCCCAAACTCATCGCAAGTCCTTCCAACTCCTGCACAATATCAGGTCTTTCCGGATAAAAATTGATCAGCCAGGTTTGCAAGTAGGCCATACACGAGGCCCGAACCCGGTCGCTGTTTTCAAGTGACAGGATATATTTCACATGCAGCTGCATCGAACGAAGCTGAGCATCTTTCTTCTTATCCGACCACCCGATATAGCTCAGGCGGCTGGACGGGGTAAGGCGGTAGAACACTTTGGCACCCGGCACAAAACGCACACCGTCGCTCGCCAGAAGGACTCTGCAAAAGTACTCGCCATCGTCATCAACACACAGACGCGCGTCCCATGCTCCCGCGACTTCTGTCAGCTCGCGACGGGTCAGCCACGTGCCGGTCTGCATGTGCAGATTTTGCGCCATCTTACGGATAATCCATTCAATCGGTGAAAGGTCGCACCACAGCGCTGTCGGAGAAAAATCCGCCAGATCGGTTCGGTACGCAAAAGAACCCCATCCACACGAGAACAGCAGCCGGGGATTCCGGCATTCCTCTGCGGCTTCCATTTGTTTACTGATCTTGTCTGGCGAAAGCAGATCATCTGCATCCAGCCATTGGATATAGTCACCTTGACTAAGGGACAATGCGCGGTTTCTAGTCGAAGCCGCGCCCTGATTTTCCTGCGTGAGAACGGCAACGTCCTTCGACGCAAATTGTCGCGCGATCGCCAGAGTTTGGTCAGTCGACCCGTCATCCACAACAATGATTTCCTTGCGTGGCCAGGTTTCGCCGATAGCCGACCTGATTGTGTCGGCGATCCAAGACTCGGCATTGAACGCAGGGATGAGAATTGAGACTAACGGCTTCATTATTTTGGCATGTCACAATGCGACACAACCTTGAAGCACCGAGCGCCCTGCTTCGAGCGGCGTTCCGACCTTAAATACGTTCAACTACAACCACGCCTTACACACGGAGTATGAAATCGTTGAGAACATTGCTCCTGACAGCATCGCAGTTTAAGCGAAAATCGCTCGCACGTCACACATCCCAAGTAGCGCAACGAACACTGCGCGAACCCCTCACGCGATTTCTTTTTCCGCCGACCTATTCGGTCAACTCGGCCTCTGGAGATCCCCGCTGCGCCTTTATGGCAGTTTAGTACAGCCAGAGGTCCGCCTCTGTCATTCCCACCCCGGCTATCTTAACATTCCAGTTTGATAACGCAGGAGTCTCATTGCGAGTTCAAACACTATGGGGAGGCAATTGCACCCCGCGGGTTGTTGACCACCCGTGAATTAATGCCGATTCCCTGGACAATCCCGACTTTTGTCGAAGGGGCTCTCGCCCGCCTGACAGCAGGACTGTGTTGATACGCTCCGATATCCCATCCACTAGTTGTCGGTCGGTGGACAGAATTGATGCTGCCGCAAAACCGGTTCCTCAAAGCGATTCCCTTATTTATTCCAGGAGAGCCGCGCCGGAGACTGAGTCCGTCACTGTTTGGTTTCATCTTCACCCCGTAAGCTCCCACGAACCCTGTGGGAAGATTTGCCGCTCCCTTGAATAGCGGATCACTGCTCGACGCGGTCACCTCGTAGCCACTCTTCAAACTGCTCGAATTATATTTCAGCCCCCTTGATGCCACCACCGTTCCGCTGCCGCTGCAGTATATGTTGTTAGAATGAGCAGCAATCTGGCCCATGGCATCCGTCAGCGGAACGCCGACACCGTAGAAGTCAATGTTGTTCTTGAACGCAAATGCGGTCACGATAGCGCAGTTGGGCGAAACAATCACAGGTGCGTTGTAGAAGGTATTGTTATAGACCAACAAACTAAGCGTGTTCCCAAGGTCAGAACCGATGTAGAGTCCACCGCCGGCCATATTGTTGCAAACCAAATTTCCGTAAATCTTAAGATCTTTCGGATCCTTACCACTCCTCCCATCATAAATGCGTATCGCTCCATGTGGTGTATTGCCCGTGAAGATGTTGTAACAGATGTGGATATTCGTGGGTCCGACTCCATAGTGCTTCCGTTCATTCCCACTGATGAACATAGTGGCACCCTTGGTGTCATGGACGTAGTTGTATTCAATAACCGCATCTTGAACGTATCCTTTAACGACTATGCCCGCCCCAGCATCGTAGTCCGGGTCTTGTCCCGTGTTGTAAACCTCGCAACCGCGGACGATGATGTTTTTGATCCGGCAATTCTCGTTTTCATCCCCCGGGTACAAACAGATTCCATCTCTGGACGTATCGTGCACGACGCAATTGACAATTTCAACATTTTCGCTGTATCCGTCGACGCCACCGAAATTGCTCACAATAATACCGTACTTGTATTGTCCGATGGCTTCCCTGCTCCAAATATGATGTACCTCACAATCCTGCACGCGCTTCGTCGCTCCATTCATCAGCGACCAATGCCGGTGGTTGATGTCAACACCGGATGTCACTTTGCCGCTCCCATCGACCTCAAAACCCTCGAAGACGGTCTGACAGGTTGGATGATCCCTAAATCGCACGACACCGGCGTCAAGATCCGCGTCCGCCCGTATCCGCGCTTTGCCATCTCCGGTGCCCCAGGAATTGCCAATGTAAGTGACACCGCCGGTTAGCTGTATTCCCTGCGTCCCTGAGACGAGCCAGGTGTCACCTCGGTTGAAATACACCGTGTCACCTGCATGAAGCACTCCGCTTCCCGAATATGCGGTCATTCCAGGACAGTTCTTCCAGGGTGCCCCAGGCCTTGTTCCGCTGTTACGATCGCTTCCGAATGTCTGATCGACATAATATGTCGTTTCTTTGGGCGCAAACGAACCAGCGGTTAAGCACACGCTAGCAAAGAAGAAGCAAGAGAGCGGGAACGCAGTTTTCACCATTCAATAGAGGCGCGCTTTTTTGCCGTTTAGCATCGAGTCAAGGCGAGAGTGCAACGTCCAGCGAACTTCCAAGCCTGGGCTCGTCCACCAACGGCTTTGCTACTCGCTTAAGTCATTGCGTGCCAGCGTGACGCCATTTTTATTTTGCATCAGACTCCTGTACACATTGCCCGTGATTTCGCCAACCTTTGCCCATGAATACTTCTCGTTGGCAAAATTCTTGATCACGTGGCGGCGGCTCGAAAGCTGCCGATATAGTTCGCTGGAAAAATATCCTTCGATGCTTTTCGCCAGATCAGCTGAATCTCGAGGTTTGCAAATAAACCCGGTCATTCCTTCGACAACATCTTCCCTTAGGGATCCAACATCCGTTACAATTATCGGCAGGCCAAAACTATAAGCCAAAAAAGGCAAGCCGCTTTGAAAAATTTCAGTGTATGGGGTAACCACAACGTCCGCCGCTTTGAAGTACAATTCAACCTCTTCGTCTGGAATAAATTGGGTTCTCTCAATTATGTTCTTCTTGATACCCCTCTGAACAATTTCGTTTTCGATCTGTCGCCAGTATCCCGCGTAGCCTCGCTTGATTTTCCCGGCAACGATGAGGCGAAGTCTTCCGTTTCGCTTTACCAACTCTGCGACTGCCGCAACCAAGTATTCGAGTCCTTTGTAGGGGGCAATTTGGCCGAAGAACAGCGCTGTGTTCTCGTCCGCAGATAACCCGAGGCCCCTTTTCGCCTCCAAAGTTGTCATCTCGCTTGTCGGAATCGTATTATTGATTCCAAATGGAATGACAGTGACCTTACTTTCACGAACGTCGAATTCCGTCAGGAGTTCGCGTTTCATCCGCTCCGTGTGCACGAAAATGTGGTCGCTCATCCAGTATTGGACTTTCAGCGATAGCCGATTCAGCAAACTATCCTTGCCGTCTCGTTTGGCAGCATTAATATTGTGAGCGGTAAATACAATTCTCTTCCCCAGCGCCCTGTAATAAAACATCAAAACAACGCGATCGATAACCTCGAATTTGTTGTTCCACAGAATGTGAAAAATCGCCGGACGTGAAATCGCCGCGTACCATAGGAGCCGTCTGTAATACTGCAGAAGCCTGGTCGCCTTTCTCCTGAAACTTGCGTGCTCCCCTTGATTTCCACGAAGATTCAGAAAGTTCACTAGTGGTCTATCATGCAACTCGGGAACGTCCAACGAGTCACTGCCGATAAAGTCCACAAAAATGCCTTGAGCCACAAGCGCCGAAGCCAACCCGAGTGCATATGGTTTGTCGTTTCCGCCAGTTAGCAATCCCACTAGAATCGGCGTCTCTGGGCTCGCCGCATCGTTCGCACGCTCAGCCCCTGACTCAATCACTGCGCACACCCGATCAGCTTGCGCTGGAAGAATGGCCCCTAACTCCGGCCCAGTCTCCCCCTCAGATTCCAACATGAGACAAACTTGAGCTTTGCGCTTCGTGGACCTGGAGTTTTTCCACTGTCGCCCGAAGTACCTCGTCCATACGGATAGCTGTGGTTGCCCGCACGTCAAAATCGCGCCTATAGAAAAATTCCCTGAGCAAAGGGGACACTATCTTCCTCTGGATCCCGTAGTCATAAATTTCCCACGGGCTAGTGCAGGTGAACAGACTTACGCAAGGAGTTTCGCTTCCCAGTGCCAAATGCATTGGCAAGCTATCGCCACCAACCAGACAGCGATGGTTCTGAATGTCGCCCAAATGCTCGAGCCGTGACGCTCGATGTGGCAATACGTTCACCTTAAGGCCCTCTGCTTCCAGCTGATGCTTCAGTTCCTTGTAGTACGCCCAGTTCTTCATCGGCCATACCGCCCCTGCAACAGGAGCTATCGCGACATCTCCGGTCAGGTCCGTCGGAACAGCCTCGGGCACTAGATATGTCTCGCCTCGGAATTGAAAGCCGAGACCCTCAAAGATCATTTCCTGATAGGAACGACGGTTTCGAAGCTTCAGTTGATCCGCTTGCTTTTTGCCGTAGACACTGATCAGACTTAAGTCAAACCAACTTCGTGAGTCCTCCGAGTAAGTCAGGTTCCCTGCCGCGCCCAGGTACGCTCCGAACAGCTGTCGGTAGCGCACGTTTCTAGTGAACGCAGCGCATTCCGCATCGTCTTCCAGATTGATTACAAGGTCGTAGTCTGTATTCCGAACAATCTCGCGGTCTTCCCATGCTGCGCTCCTGAGGTTAGCAGCTAGTCGATCAAGCAACCCGAGGTTACCTCGAGCCGTTATCCAGGTAATTTCGCCTTCAAGGCAACTTAATAAGGGCGTCGTCCGAACGACATCACCAGCCGCATTCAATTTGATAATTAAAACGTTCATTCGCTTTGTACTCTTCTACTTCCTTTCTCCAAGCCCTCTCGCTGAATCTGATCATCTTTTAATTTTGCCCGCCCCCAGCTACGAGGCTTGCACGCGAAGCGTCGTGCCTACCTAATTCTGCGCGACCCGCTGCTCTCCAAAATACCTCGATGCAATTTTCCTTACAGTTATTTAAGGCATCCAAGAATTTATGCTTTGACATCCACGACTCATATGCCAGCCCGGAAAAACAATCCGATGCATAGTTAAAAAACCCTCCTCCAGCTACTTGTTCCAAATGGTCGATGCATTCAAGCGCCTCCGGCTTGAACTCAGGCAGATTAACCTCGAAAGAAACAAAGCGCACAGCGGTCCGTAAACCCCTTAGAACACTCACTTCATGGCCCTCTACATCGATCTTCACGTAAAAAGGAAGACCATAGGACCCGATTAATTCTTCTAGAGTGGTCGTTTCAACCTCCCTAACCTCTGCGAACTGCAGCCTCTTACCAAATCGGCTCGCATCAGACCGCAAGGTCTCGACCCATTTAGGACTCAGCGTATTCTTGGCTGACCCGGGTTCATCAATCCACAGTATCTGGGAACCGGCTTCGGCACTGACTGCTTTGCCAATTATTGCGACCGGCTTTTTCCACAATCTAAAGGCTAAAAAACGTTGCTGTAGAACTTCTTGATTCACCGGGTCAGCTTCTGCTGCCACGACCTTTGCGCCTAATCTTAAAAAAACGTCCGTTTTCTGGCCGACGTTTGCTCCAATATCAAAAATCAGATCTCCTTTTTTGAATTCGGTCAGAGTTCTCTGATAAAACTCAACCTCTCTGCGTCTGTTCTCAATTAGCCTACTGTCAGCCATTGCCCAGTAGAGATCGTATAAATAAGAAGACTTCAACCGATGATAAATACCGAGTCGGCGGAGAAGGACTTGCGCTCGGGCCTTCATTGCGCCTACGACAGCTCCCTCGACTGCAATTCGTTTTTGCCTTTCGAAGTGCTTATCAATACATTCCTCGCTAGTCCCTCGAGGACATTTGAATAAGCAGCCGCTCGACTGCATGGACCGTCAGGACGGCATTGATTTCCCGCACGTAGTTCCTCTGGCCACGGATATGCTGACTGGCTATACGACCGAGAAATTGGGGATTCCAAAATGGGCTTTGTCTAGTTGAACAATCGGCGAGGATTTCCCTCAGGGCCGGAGCGAGTTCATTTCGAAACCAGCGTCTATAGTGCAAGAATTTATGGCGTCCAATAATCCGCAAGCTTGAATTTAGATATCCAAAAAGCGGGTCGAGTGGCAGAAGCCGATCTGGCATTCCTTCGTTGAAGAGGTAATCAAGTTTGAAGGTTGCTTCAGCAAGTGCCCGCGATAGCAGCCCGCCAATCGTTGTCGTGTTTCCACCATATGCCCGATCCGTCGGGATTTTAGCCAAAGACGGATCGTTTCGGCTGATGAGGCACAATGCGGTATTCGAAGATGTCCGGACTTCCGCCGGCGCTTGATAGGCCAGCGCGACGATCTCGTTGTCTAGATAAGGTGTTCGAAACGTGACTTGGGAGCGACACGCCGCAATACTGCCAAAAATGTTCCAAGGTATCTCTCGAAATGCTGCGAAAGTAATCGGATGTTCCTTCGTATCTCTTAGCTCACGAGGTTGAAGGTTTACAGATCGCTTGAAGTCAGGGTTAAAGAGGTCCAAGCTGAGTTTAATTGGTTTGAAAGTTGACATCCCCCGGAGGACCTCACTTCCGAATACGCCAGTCAGCCGAAGCGGTGCCAATCCGCGCGCCTGTTCATTCAAGTAGATTTCATGGGCATTGAAAGCGCCTGAGTATCCGTCGGTCGCATAGACTGTCCGATCGAGATAGGAGGTGAACTTCGAAAAAAAGTCAGCACCTATAGCGAGGATTCTATGCTCCCAACCGCACGCCTCCGCTACTAGCGCCGCTAGCCGTGCGTCCAACGTCTGTACCTTCTCCCCAGAAAAGGTATAACAAATTATTCTCGGAAAAGTCTCTGGTCGGCAAGCCATGATCATTCGGGTATCAAGGCCGCCAGTCAGCGAAATACCAATCTTTTGCCAGGCAACGAAATGTCGACGTACAACTCTCTTGAGCGTTTCATCGAATTTGGATTCGAAATCCTCGGCATTGGAGATCTCTTGCGACTCCCAAGTCGAAGGGCGAAAATAGCGTCTTTTTAGAGCCTTATCGCCTTCAAAAGACCAAAGCGACCCACCGGGAAGCAACTGAACCCCGCTAAATAGCGTTCGCCATTCAAAGGTGCATCCAAAAGTCAAAAGTTGTGCTATCCCGTTTTCGTCCCACGCCCGTAACTCCGGCAAAATCTTAAGCAGCGCTTTAGCTTCGCTGGCGAAATAGAGTGCGTTTTTCGACTCACACAGGTAGAGCCTTTCCAACCCGTAACGATCATTAAAAAGAAAGGCTCGGTTCCGCTGTTTGTCGATCAGGAGCCCGCTAAAGAGCCCATTCAAACTTTCGAAAAACCGGTCGCCTTGTTTTTCGTAAAGCTCAACCAACCATGCTTCCTCCTTTTCAGAACGCAAGCTGCCATTTCGCTCAACTGGGATCTGCACCTCAAAATCGGGAAAGCATTCACCGGCAAAAAGAAGCGCAATGTCGTTTCGCTTATTAGTGAAAACTTGCTTGGCCGCAAAAGACCCATCTATCGCTACCCAGCCTGCATAGATTCCCATATCCCGGACAAAATGGGTTCCTGAAACATAGAAACTTTCATATTCCATGCAGCGGATCATCGACTGCACCAGACGCATACATTCGTCGGGAAAATTCCGACTGATGATTCCAACTATCCCCGGCATCTCGTCTCTATGATTTATCCCGACGCAGTAACGCCCCAACTCAAAAAACCTCAGAAAAT
>JBAUZZ010000357.1:0-3413 GCA_049585495.1 Chthoniobacterales bacterium
GGTGACACGCAACCAGCGTCGCTTCTCCCGATTGCGTTAGTGCTCCACGGATCGATCGATCTTTCCATGTTCGAGCAGCATTATCGATATGATCCAACCAGTTCGACGTTCTTCGTGCGTACCGAGCGAGGGTATTTTTCTCGCTATCCATTGGCGAGCGGGATCCTTGCGGTTCCGATCTACGTTGTTCCAGTTTTACTCCTGGAAACAATCAAGCGACCTGCGCCAGATGATTGGATCAAGGTTGCTGTCGTCATGGAGAAAATCTCCGGCGCCCTGATCACATCACTTTCTGTTGGTGTTTTCTGGCTCCTGGCGCGCGCGCTAGGGGCGAGCCGGATGTGCGCTACCACTCTCACGAGCGCTTATGCCTTCGGGAGCGAGGCTTGGGCCATTTCCAGTCAAGCGCTTTGGATGCATGGCCCAGGCGTATTGTTCATTTTATTGTCAATTCTGCTGAGCCTGAAACTCGCTGAGGTGCCGACAGCGAAAAGAGCGCTTATTGTCGGGCTGTGCTGCTGCATAACGATCGCTATCCGAGTTAACAATGTGCTCTTTGTTGGCCCGCTGCTCTGCTGGATTCTCGTCAAGGATCGGCGCTCCTTTTTTTGGTGCATGGTTCCGGTGCTGATTTTGGGAACCCTGGTTGCCGCCTATAACTATGCGATGTTCGGAAACCCGACCGGATCCTACCCGAACGGTTTCAACGAGCCCCTGCTCAAGGGATTGGCTGGCCTGTTGTTCAGCCCGGCGCGCGGCCTGTTGATCTATTTCCCGATCGCTACATTTTCGATCGCCGGTCCATTTTTGGCTACTCGAACGAGGAGTATCTACGTCGCTCTTTCGGCTTTCGTGCTCTTCAGCTTTATTCTGGGGGGCAAATGGGTCGCTTGGTATGGCGGGTGGTGCTACGGTCCGCGGCTGCTAACCGAAACACAGCCGATCCTGTTGCTACTCATCACTCCAGCCTGGGGCGCGATTACCTCAAATAGATTAGCTCTGATCGCATTCTGTTTTTGCCTGGGCTGGAGCGTCGCGATTCAAGCGATAGGCGCATTTCGACAGAGCAACTGGGACTTTGAGCCAAAGGACATTGACTGGTCTCGAGAGCGCCTGTGGAATTGGACAGATAATCCGGTCTCAAGAGCCATTCTGTCACCAGTTGCAAAGTCTCCTTGGCCATCCGCGCAAATCGTTCAGCAGTTTCTCGCAGATCATAAGCAATGAACGAAGCGCTGGTAGGGTCGCATCTCCCGCCGGAGGCGAGGCAGGCCGAGGCAACCGTCTTGGTCCCAAGGGCAGCTCGGAGATCTGCCCCTACCGGAGGTGCGCTACGAGGATCGTCTCCGTCCGTCGGTTGGGTTGCATCTCCGAGGCGACCCTGTCGGTCCCGGGAGCAGCTCGGAGATCTGCCCCTAGCGGTGCGCCTAACGGAGGCGGCTGCGAAGCTGATTCCGGCGGTGAACGAAGTTGCAAAAAATGGAGCCTCCACGACGCGAGATTTGCGTTTTGAACGACTAGCGTGCACAAGAAGGCACTAGATGAGGCGTTTTTTGCATCTGAGCTTGTCTCGCGACGCCGCAATTTCCCTCAGCCTGGCCGCGGTTTCTTTCGTAACCTACTTAAGCAATTTCAAAACTATCGCCGCTGAGGATACGGTCCCGGCCTCTCTGCTTCCTATCGTTTTATTGACGGAAGGGCGCATCTATTTCGATTCATACGAGCAACATTACAAAGATACTGGAAATCCGGTTTATTTTTTTGTTCATACCAACCGAGGATTTGTGTCGAGCTATCCACTTGCCACAGGCTTGTTAGCTACACCCGTTTATGCCATGCCGGTGTTGTGGTGGAAGGTCACCCGCAGTCCAACCATCGAAGATTGGATAAGTTTTGCCGGCATCATGGAAAAAGTGGCAGCGGCAGCCATAGTCTCCATTTCCATTGTCGTATTTTTTTACACTTGTCGCGCCTTGAACTGCCGGGAAGTGACAGCGTTTTGGCTCAGCGCCGCCTTTGCTTTTGGAAGCGAAGCTTGGTCAACGTCCTCACAGGGATTATGGATGCACGGTCCGGGCATATTATTTATGTTGCTCTCTACTTTGCTGGCGCTCAGGCAGGCGCAAGCTCCAAGCTCCAAACTGGCATTCCTTTTGGGACTTTCTTGTGGCCTCGCAATCGCAGTCCGTGTTAACAACGTTCTTTTCGTGGGACCGATTCTATACTGGATCCTGTGTAAACAACCTCGCCGTTTTCTTTTAACGCTCCTATCGACGTCTGTCATTGTCATCGCTTTGCTCGCCTATAACAGGGCCTTTTATGGAAATTTTATGGGTATCTACGGCATGTCTTTTGAGACCCCATTTCTCACAGGTCTGGACGGGGTTCTATTCAGTCCGGCCCGCGGCTTGCTGATCTATTTTCCGTTGACGCTTTTCGCGATCTTAGGGCTAACGAAAGTCACTCGCGAACCCGCCACCCACCGCTCGATCTATCTCACGTTCGTTGTCTTCATCGCCGCTGGGATAGTATCGGTGTCCAAATGGAGTATGTGGTGGGGTGGCCATTCCTATGGCCCCAGGCTGCTGGCGGATATTCAACCCTTTTTGCTGCTGGCCTCGATTCCAGTCTGCAAAACCATTTTTGAACAACCCGGATTCAAATTTGGCGTGTTCGGTTTCTTCATTTTATTCACCTGGAGCTGCGGTACACAAGCTTTGGGTGCATATGTCCCCACAGACTGGAATAGCTCCCCAAAAAGTGTGGATCTAGCTCCCGGTCGCCTATGGGACTGGGGTGACAATCCGATGAGCAGATCTCTTCGGTTAATTGAGTTAACGCTTTGGCGGCGTGGACCTTTATTCATGCTACTGCCGCCGAAAGAAGTTGCGTCCTTGACCGGACCACGTTCGATACTGGTAGCTGCCAACGGCAAACCGGCTACTCTCAGCTTTGGCCCGGAGTGGTATGCCCCGGAAAGTGGAAGATTTGGCTTGGACTCCTGGCGCTGGAGCCCCGGCTCAGCAACGGTGACCGTGCAAAACCCGCACGCTTTCGCAGTCGAGGCCAAATTGGATTTCAGCATTAGCAGCCTCGATCGACGGACGTTCAGCCTCGTCATAGGCAGCCGGGAAATATGGCAAGGCGCGCTCACCCCTGAGACAATCAATATAACTGTTCCGACATTCTATCTGGAACCGGGCGAGAACCGACTTCGGTTCGTTACCCCCGATACGGCTGCGAGCCCGGGGAACGGCGATACTCGCCGTCCGGCATTTGAAATCAGAGACATCCGCATTGAGTTGCGCGACCCAAGACGCTAGCCCGCAAATCTCACAAGCCAAAGCGCTCGTGAGATTTCGGGCTGTGGAGCCGCTTGGAAAGCGGTTCGGAAGGAGAGCGGGATTTAAATT
>JBAUZZ010000358.1:0-4626 GCA_049585495.1 Chthoniobacterales bacterium
GGCGGTAAACAAAAAGAGATCCCGGTGCATCACAAACTCGAGGATATTCTCGATAATTATTTGGATGCCATTGGATTGCGGGCCCTGCCTGGCTCACCACTTTTCCCGATCACAGTTGGCAAGACAAAAAGACTCGGCAGCCGCGCAATGACGCGGATCGACGCGGCGCGAATGCTGAAACGAAGGCTTAAAGCCGCTGGCGCAAATACTCAGTATTCTGCGCACTCATTTCGGGCGACTGGCATTACGACCTATCTTGAGAACGGCGGCAGTCTCGAGGTTGCACAACGCATTGCAGGGCATGCCGACAGCCGCACTACCAAGCTTTACGACCGTCGCGGCCAGAAGGTTCTTTTGGAGGACATGGAACGAGTCAGATATTAGGCTCTGAATCATCCTCGTGCTCATCGTCGCCCTCGTCCCCGAGTTAGCCAGACAATCTGGAGTTCTTGGAAATGGCGGACAGGTGTTCGAGATTTTCTCGATTAGGGTTCCTTCTCTCCATCGAGCACGAGCACGACGACGAGGACGAGGAGCGGATCCAGCCTTGAAGCTGAGTCTTAAACTCCTAAGTTGAAAATTTTACGTATAATACCAGTCTTGCCGGACTCTTTCTTCGTAGTCGTCGTTTCATGGGAAACTGGTTCGCGATGGTCTTTTCAGAGACGCTGCTGCAACGTATGGCAGGCTAGAACCTGAGCCTGACCATCGACCAGGGCACAGACCCCGGAACGATCGACTATCCGACTACTCAGCGCGCGCAATGGCCCTTTCGGGTAAGACAACAGCCAGTTTACCGTGCTGCGCCGATGAACGGAGCGTGCTCCTTTCCTCGATCCTGAGCGATACCTGGTACCCGCGACAGAGCAATTCGAGGACGAGCGCGAGGACGAAAGGGAGGATTCCATAAAAGTAACTGACTTGAAATGAAAATGCTTACACCATTATTTACGCGAAATACGTAATGCGCTTAGACGCCAGATCGCGCGATGATCTGGCCGGGCTGCGCGATCGCGCGCTGATCTCGACCATGCTCTTTAGTTTTGCCCGGGTCAGAGCGGTTCTGTCACTTAAACGACAAGATTTTCTATTACCAGGGGCCAAGGCTCCGGGCTGCGGTTTCATGAGAAAGGCGGCAAGGAGCACGAAATGCCGGCCCAGCATGAGATCGAGGAATCGATGAGTGCTTCTCTAGAGTTAGTGAGAACGGTCAGCCTCTGTTCCAGAGCCTGAATAAGGCTGGGACAGCGCTTAGTGGCCGGGCACTGAATCGCTACAGCAGCCATCCGTAAACGCGCCCGGAACGCCGGTTTCCTGACGCCCGTCGGGTGCCACACCTGGCGTGCGACGGGTATGACGGTTTACCTGGAGAACGGAGGCCGGCTCGAGCATGCCCAGCAGATGGCCGGGCATGACTCGCCCCGGACCACCAAGCTCTACTTAAGATCATGTACCGAGACTCGCTGGGCTAATGGGATGGTATGCAATGGGACGGTCAACACGCTCCTTTTTTTTGCACTGCGGCAAACGAGCAAAGTCCTCGTAACGCGCTGATTCAGCGCGAGGAATGAACCAAGGCCGTGCGCCAGGTCCGTGGATTCCAAAAGCTGAAGAACTCGAGAACAGACCAACTCTACCCAAGCGGCTTTGAATGAGCGTTTACTCCGAGCAAGCCCTCGCGCTCTCCTGTCGCAAGACTAAGCGGCGGACAAAAAAATCTCATGGAGGCTCAGAGACGAGCATACGATCAAATGATCCGCGGGGAAGGTCTGAGAAGTATTTCGAATAAATTGTATCTGTTAAGGTTGAGTCAGTCATTTCGCGGTAATCGGGCTCAACACTTCGCACATTTGCAAGATCAATGGTCATCGCCGGAACCACACTCTGGAAGATCCGCTGGTAAATGTCGGAAGAGACGCTCAGCTGCCCTCTAAAGGGACAATCAAGGGCGACAATGAGCACGATCACGAGCGATAGGGAAGCCGATAAGATTCCGGTCATTATCAAGTGGAGCCGAAAGTTGGGAACACCGAAGAGGAAGCTGAATCCGACCGTCAGCGCCCCACCTAAGAGGGTGACTGCCCACATTACATTCGGAATCCCCGAAGCTGCTGCCACTAATCGGTCCCTCCGTGCTTCGTAGAGCTGGTTCGCGGTATGCAAAATCTCAGCCTCGATCGGCCCCGCGCTTTCGGCAGGGCGAAATCTGGCAATCGCCAGATTAAGTTTGAAAAGGGGCTTCCATGCCTCAGTGTTGACGTGTCCCGCTTGTTGAGCGGGCCATTCCTTATTAATCACTAGCCGAGAATAGTCCCGTAAGTTCCTACGGACGGCGAAAGCGATCTTAGGAGGGAGCCCAGCGGAGTCGACGTAGAGATTAGCTACCATATTCGCCTCTAATTCGGCGGTATCTTGCGCTTTGTTGAAATTTTCCCACGTAAATACTGCGATGAAGGCTAGAAGCACAGCGTATATGACCCCCACTATGGCAATGATGAACCCCGCAACATCGTTGTGAACACGTCTAGTTTCCCACGGAACTAATTTATGAAAACACGTGAGAAAAACCAGGCTAAGGAAAACCGCGCTGAACACGATAGTGCTTCCGTTGAGCCAAGTCGGATGGCTATAGAACCAGTCGCGTACCATGTTCAGGAAAAGAGCAATTTTCTAAGGATCCTGCGCAAGCTGTCGATTTTCAATTAAATCGTAGACTAGTCACCGATGATTTTCCCTCGTATAGCTTTCAGGGCGTCTACAGTGCATATCTTCCGTCGTTTCCGGATTCAGCGCTTCAGAGAAATGCAAGCTCTTGTCCTCCAAGTGCTCGCTTGCAATAAGCATACTTGGTCCAATTGATCTTCTGGCTCGCGTCCGTCAAGAATCGAGCTTCTGGCCATCGTTTGGGCCGGCGAAAATGATCAATATAACGGCCAAGCGTTTAACATAACGAATGGAGACTTCATTCGTTGGGAGGATGCGTGGCCGTTTGGAGAGGCGATCTTTAACCTCGAATACGACGTGAGATCATTACAACCAGGTCACGACGTTTCGGTTTCCATGGGTGAATAGCGCTCAGTACTGTTGGCACAACAGCTCAATGCTCGGCTCTCGAGGGGACGGCTGCCGAACCTAGTGGCTGTGGCTTGAGCAGCATGACCAACAGCACGCCGGCCAAGATGAAGGCAGCGCCAATTACATGATAAGGGTACAGGCGCTCTCCGGGGAAAATATACGCCAGAACCGCAATAAATACCGTCTGCGAATATAGTAACATTCCTGCTTTTGACGCGCCGAGCTTTTCCACGCTCCAGTTAAACAGGTAGTACATCAGATCTCCTCCGGGAACAGCCAGGTAGGCAAGTCCCAAGAGCCCGGCAGGCTTGAGCGCGGTTCGTTCGTCGTGCAGCATTTCCCAAACGTAGAATGGTGAAGCGGTAATCGCCGCGGCAGCAAGCAGTACGACCAGCAGCGGCAAGCGTTCAAGAACAAAGTTTGCCCGCCGGAGCAACACCGTGTAAAGCGCAAAACAAATTGCTCCAGCAACGATAAAGAGGTCGCCAGCGTTGAGTGGTGTGGGCGGCGACTGGCGATTTCGCTCGGTTTGATCGTTATGGCACTCGGTATGCCGGTCCTGGTGCTTTTCCCCAGCGTGATCATAGTGGGCGTGGTGTTGTGCCTTGTCACCATTGCCTATGCCTGTGCGATGAATCCTCTTCTGACCGAGCTTGCCGATGCCGTGGATCGCTGCGCAACCGGGGCCTACGCGTCGGTGTATGCCATCTTCAGTATTGCCTACACGATTGGGTCGCTGGGAGGCAACGTGGTCGCAGGCCCGGTCAGCAGCCACTTTTCGCTGTTAAGGGCTTTCCTTTCGATTGGAGTCGCTATCCTTCTCTCCGTACCGCTTCTCAGTTGGTGTTTGATATCTGTTCCGGCCACAGCTGCGGAGCAATAACTTGCCAAATGATGCAGGTTCGCGCCGATACTGTCGACTCAAGCCGGCCTTGATCGGCAAAGAAGACGCGAAGTGCAAACGAGAGTCTCAACAACTGAGTCGCGCCGAGCAGATGGCCGGGCAAGAGTCGCCCCGGACTACGAAGCTCTACGACCGGACCAAAGACGAGATCACGATCGGCGAGGTTGAACGGATTCAACTGTGATCGCCGGAGCTATTGCTTCGGCCACCGCAAGCTGGTGATTCGAGGTTCTAAAATCGTTTATAGGCGCGTTTAATGAAGGTGGCCGCTATCATGAACACTCTGCAAAGCAAGCGGAAACTACTATTCGGCGCGTTTATTGCCGCGATGCTCTACAGCTTCGCCCGGTCAGCGCGCTACTGAAACTCAAGCTTGATCGTTTGCGGCGAACCGGGATGTTTTCGAGATAGGCCGCGAAAGAAAAGCAATCAGCACCTGATAACTAACTTACTAAGCTGCAGTGTATCAACTCCCTCCTCCACCCTTCCGTTGCCCGCCCGTTCTTAGGCCGAAACCAAAGTCTGAATTTTGTGCCGTACACTTGCATTTGACTTCACTTTCAATCGTGTGTAAACGATTACGTAATCGTTTTCTCAAACGGTTGCGACAACAAATTCGCCCCCAAAACTTATCCCCCAAAGGCTAC
>JBAUZZ010000359.1:0-3746 GCA_049585495.1 Chthoniobacterales bacterium
GTCAGCAAGCTTCGACGTGTCCCTACGGAAAAGATTCTCCTTTCAGAACTTGTCGAAGCACAGCGCCGGCTCGAGCGGAAGCTTAGCAGCCCCGGCCTCACCGACACCGCATCCGCTTACGTGGCGAATGCTTACCACCGCCTCCAGGACACTGCCCAGCGTTGGGCGCAGCGGAAGGCTGAACAACTCGAAGTGACCCGTGAAGCACTTGTCGAGCTCCGCGACGAAATTCGCGCCGCAAGGAGAACACTCCGGCTGCCGGGTTTGCGAGAGCGTCAGTCAGCCTAAGTTGATCATTTTCGTAGGTTTCGTTGCTTTGATCTAGGTTCTTCGGCCTGCGTTGCGGCCCGAAGGGCTTTGGGAACTTAGCCCTGGGTGGAAGCGCAGCGGAACCCTGGGTACCTGTAAAAAACGTAGCATAGCTCTGAAGAAGCGGAAGAACCCGCTCAACGCCGAGGGCCAGAGAAACTCGCGCTGTATTTCGATGGCGGCGGCGATAATCTGCGACGCGGCGATTCGCCTCTTCCGCTCCTACAGAGCGGTATCCAAATTAATTGAATACCCAGGGTTCCGCTACGCTCCACTCTGAGCTAAATTCTCTTAGGCCTTCAGCGTGCAGCCGTTGGTTGACGGCGCGAAATATGACAGCTCCCATGGCGAAGAAAGTTAATTTATCAGACGATGGGGCGAAAAGGGCGCTGGCCGTTTTTCAGTTGCTGCTGGAAGACTATCATCCGCGCGACTTCGCGATTTCTTTTTGGGACGGTACTGAGTGGCCGGCGGAGACGAGCTCCCCTTGTTTCTGCCTTACCATTAAACATCCCCAGGCCTTGCGGCGCATGCTCCGGAATACGGCAAACGATCTCTCTATTTCTGAGGCCTATATCCGGGGGGATCTCGAGGTCGAGGGGGACCTTGAAGCGGCCTTACCTCTGGCCTACTACCTAGTGGGGCGCCGCTTGCCCACCTCGAACCTGCTGCGCGCCGGTTGGGAGTTGTTCCGCCTGCCTGCTAGTGGCCGGTCGAGATCAAACGGCCGCCAGCCCGCGAGGCTGCATGGCGAACTTCACTCCGTCGAGCGCGACCGGCAGGCGGTGACCTATCACTACAATGTTTCAAACGATTTCTACGCGTTGTGGCTCGACCGGCGGATGGTCTATTCCTGCGCCTATTTTGAAACTGCGGACGATGACCTTGACACTGCCCAGGTGCGCAAACTCGACTACTTGTGCCGCAAGCTGCGTCTGCGCCCTGGCGAGCGGCTCCTTGACGTTGGTTGTGGGTGGGGTGGTCTGATTATCCATGCCGCCCAGCACTATGGCGTGGACGCTCTCGGCATCACGCTGAGCGAGAACCAGGCGAAACTCGCCAATGAGCGCATTGTCCAGGCCGGCTTGCAAAGTCGTTGTCGGGCGGACGTGCGCGATTACCGCGCGCTGAAAGAACCAGGCAGCTTCGATAAAGTTGTGAGCGTTGGCATGTTCGAGCATGTGGGCGAAAGTCAGCTTCCACTCTACTTTCAACATACCTGGCAACTCCTGCGAGTGGGTGGAGTTTTCCTCAACCATGGTATCGCCCGACGAGCGACCGATCCGGAGCCCACCGGCCTGGGCTTCATCAGCCGCTACGTCTTTCCGGATGGCGACCTCGTGTCGGTCAACGCGGCCCTGCGTTACGCCGAAGAAGCCGGCTTCGAGGTGCGCGACCTGGAGAGCCTGCGCGAGCATTACACGCTGACTTTGCGACACTGGGCACGCCGTCTTGAGCTTCATCGTGAGCAGGCGCTGCAAGCCGTCGATCAGGCCACCTACCGCGTGTGGCGGCTATTCCTGCCCGGATCGGCCCATGCCTTTGCCAGGGGATCGTTAAACATCTACCAAGCCTTGCTGCTCAAGCCCGACCAAGGTCGCAGCGATCTGCCACTGACCCGCGCCGACTGGTATCGCTGAAACGGAAAACGATGGAGCAAGCTTTGCTTCGTACCCACCTCTAATTACTCTCCCGCACCTTCAGTGCGCCACACCGTAGCACAGGTTTCAGCGCCGGAGGCGCGACATATCGATAGCCCAGGGCGCCAGCCCTGGGTTAGTCGGAAAAGGAGTGTTGCGCGCTGAAGGTGCGCGAGAAGTTCGACAATGCCAGGGAGGACCTCGCTACCCGGTTTCCACCGGTCCTGCAGACCGGACCGTTATTCAAACCTAACCCAGGGCTGGCGCCCTGGGCTATTAATATGTCGGGCCTCCGGCGCTAACTAACGCCGAACGCCAAGGTAGGTCATTCCCTGTGATCCGACGCTTTCGAGAGCGGTGCCCAGATTTCAGGGACGGATGGGATCCCTTCGTCACCGCGTTGATTCTGCTCGAGGATACCCTTCGCAATTCCCTCGGCGACCCGTTGGCGATAGTTCGGATCCACCACTTTCCTGACCTCGACCGGATTCGTCAAATAAGCGCACTCGCAAAGAACACACGGGATTTCTGGATTGCGTGTAAGACGCAGCCGGCGTCTGGTCACTCCAACGCTGTTCTCGCCGGTTTCAGCGACGACGTGGCGCTGGATCCGCGTAGCCAGGCCGTGGCTGTTGGCATGCCAGAAAAAGGTTTGTGCTCCATTCGGTGCCGGGCTTCCTACTGCATTGTAGTGAATGCTAACTAAAATCGCTCCGGGTCCCTGCCGATTAGCGAGAGCAACGCGATCATCGAGTTCAACGAAATGATCGTCCTGGCGCACCATGACGATCCTTAACCCCGATCGCTTCAGTATATCTCGAACTCGCAAGGCGGTATCGAGCGTTACGTCCTTCTCCCTGACCAAGAACTGTCCGCGGCTCCCACTCGTTCCCCCATTATCTTTGCCACCGTGTCCGGCATCGATGACGACGACAGAAAAATTTCGGGGTCCACCGGCGAATGGTTGAGCCGGCCGATGCGCGCAGGCGTTCAGGAAGGAAAGCATCACCAGCACCAAGGCTGGTCGCCCGAGCGAAAGCACCAGTTTGTTGTCGGCTTGCCTCATTTGTATATCCGCAGAACGCGAGCAAAAGAAAGCCGAAGTACCGAGATTGATCAAGGCTTTAGAAACGAGGTTCGCTGGCGCGCGGCTCTCCGCCTAGCCTGCATCGCTCACAAATCCTGAGAGATTTGTGAGCGATGCAGGCTCAGGCAGCGAAATTCTCCGGCTTCCGCCGGAAATTTCGCTGCTTCTTTTGAGATGAGAGTTTGAAACAGTTTGTTTAGATTCATTTATTTTAAAACAGACTTTAGCCCAAATTCCGAAATTGCCTTGGAGGGCGACGCTTCGTCGTCGCCGGAATTTCGGAGTTTAGGTTTTAATTTAAACAGACCCGCAGTGTCTGTTTAAGAGCTGATATCAGTTTCGCAGTTATTCACGACCGAGCGAAGCGGCCGGCCCTAGCCAGGCAGAGCGAGGTTGTGAATAACTGCACCGCAAGCCAAAATAGGGCTGGCGGACGTCCTGCCTCGGCTCGATCACGGTCATTTAAGAGCAACCCTGCGAGGGTTATAGAAAGACTACCGGGCGAGCCGAAGGCCCTTGCTCCGACATCTAATAGAAAGACGCCTCAAGAAGGCCATTATATCAGCTCGATGGACAGCAGGGCAAAGCGACGCAAAACCCAGAAGCGGCAAAACAAAACTATGCATGGTTGCGAGCAAGGAGCAGAGCGGTGGCAACAACACCGGGCATTTGGTGGCTTAGATTGGGCTAGCCAAAAACACTCCGTGGTG
>JBAUZZ010000360.1:0-8481 GCA_049585495.1 Chthoniobacterales bacterium
TCGGACCCAAAGGGGTTTGCACTTCGTAACTTACTGCGTTTAAATAGTGGGCGATCGGCATGAATCTATTTGTTTGCTCGCGTTTTCTGTTGCTTGCTCAAGCAGCGGGATCTACGCCCGCCCCGGGTACGCCTCAGGCTACGCTCCTGAAGCTATTGGAAGCCGGCGGCTGGGTGATGATACCGCTGGTCCTTGCCTCAGTGCTCACGCTGACCCTGGTGTTGGCCTGTCTTTTCACCCTTCGCCGCGGAACAGTCGTTACGAGACGGTTCATGGAAACGGCGGAAGCTCTTCTGCGAAAGCGGGACTACTTGGGCTTGATTGCAGTTTCCAATCGCCACTCCGAGGCTATTGCCCGCATTACCTCCCGAACCCTGGATTTTGCTACAAAAAATCCCGCTGCGCCGATTGAATCGATTCGCGAGGTTGCGGAAACGGAAGGTTCGCGAGTAGCTAGTAGCCTCAACCATCGAATTGTTTACCTGGCAGACATCGCAACGCTCGCCCCAATGCTTGGACTTCTTGGAACGGTCGTGGGGATAATTAATTCTTTCGGCGTTCTGGCGGGCAATCCAACTCAACCCCGTCAGATGCTACTCGCTGCAGGTGTCGGCCAAGCGCTTGTGGCCACGGCGGCTGGCTTAGTGGTCGGGATCGTAGCCATGGCGTTTTACTCGATGTTCCGCGGCAAAGTTGCGTCAATGATCTCGGACCTCGAGTCAGCGACGTCGCATATTCTCAGCATCATCACTTCTCAGCATACGCGACGGCAGGAGCGAACACGCGTGCTGGAAGGCGATGAGATTTGAGTGTCATGAATTTTCGTAAACATGCCGAGCCCCGCATTCTCGGGTTCATGATCGCCCCGATGGTCGATGTCCTCATGGTCCTTCTGGTCTTCTTTATCGTCACTTGGAATTTCGCGCTGAGTGAGAACGAGTTGGACGTCAGGGTACCAAGCGCGACAAAAGCGAACGAACCCCAGCCCTACGTGGGCCAAGTAGTAATTAACGTGAAGGCGAACGGGACGATCGTCGTCAATCGTCAGGAGAAAAACGCGCAAGAACTCTTAGACCAGTTGAAAAAACTCGCCCAACTATACCCAGACCAGGCGGTTATCGTCCGCGGAGATGAAGCGGTCGATTACAAGCATATCGTGGAGGTTCTCGACGTTTGCCGCCAGGCGGACATCTGGAACGTCGCTTTTGCGACCGGCAGACCCGAGCAATGACGTTTCGTTTCTGGTCAGTATGCGCGCTCAGTCTGGGCCTGCTCGCGCAGGCCTGGAGTCAGGAAGTCCGCCGTGCCCTGCCGATCTCGCCAACCCCTGGGCCGGCTCCACGGGCTTTGCCGGTCAATCCCTCCGAGCTACCCCAGGCCCCCGGCGATTCGATCCTGAACCAAGGTATCAAACAGCCTTTCCTTAACCAAAGGCCGCTTGGGAACCCCCAGAGAACGGCTGAGCCTGCACCGACTGCTCCTACTTCCTCCGGGACCGCGGCAGAACCCGATCCTAAGACGCGCGACCAGGTCGCTGACGACGAAATCCGATTGGCTCCGGGGGCTGGCGCACAATCTCAAAATCCTGAGAACCCGGCCAAGGCACAACTCGCGATCGCCGATGGGCTCTATCAACGCAAGCTGTACGATCTGGCGGTTCCGGAGTACGAAAAATACCTTGGCCAATACCATGACGATTCCGGCCGCGCCTCGGCAATGTACCGGTTGGCTGACTGCTACCAGAGCCTCGGGCAGGAGGCGCCAGCGTTAAACACCTACCGGATGTTAGTCGATGAGATTGGAACGGGGGAGTTTGTTGGTAGCGCCGCTTTCCGACTTGCTTCTCGAGAGTTCGACCGGAAGGCTTACTGGGACGCTATACCGCTCTATGAGAAGGCATACGCGAATGCCAAAGCGCCCGAGGTGAAACTGACGGCGCGATACTACCAGGCGAAGTGTCTGGAAATAGCCAACAAACGGGCAGACGCGCAACCTCTCTACGAGGAGGTTTTTAAAACCAAGGAAAAAAATCCTTATCGCGACGCGGCCGGGCTTTCGCTGGCTTACTTTGAGTTGGAGAACAACCAGAAGCAGGAGGCTTTGGATCGATTCCAGGAACTTGGCAGCGAAGCCGGAAAGCCTGCCGTGAAAGCGGAAGCGATGACCCGAGCAGGAATTCTTGCCGGCGAGTTGAAACAGCGGGACAAGGCAGAGCAGTTCTTTAAGTCTGTGATCGCGCTCAGCAGCGAAGGAAAATGGAAGCAGATCGCCTGGCTTGAATTAATGAAACTCGAGTACGAAGGCGACAAATTTTCCCAAGTGCTGGATTCGTATTCCAAAACGATGAGTGCTCTCAGCAACGAAACTAAACCGAGCGTGCTGATGATCGTCGCGAATTCATACCGGCAGCTTGGAAAACAACAAAAGGCCCTTGATGTCTACAACCAGCTTATCAATCAGTTTTCGGCCTCTCCAGAAGCGACCGATGCGCGATTTCAGCGACTCGTTTCTCTGGATGCGACGAAGGACCCCAGCCTTATCCCGGAAATAGACGCCTTCCTGGCGACCTACCCAAGTCGGGATCGAGCGGATAAGGCGAAGCTCCTGAAGGCGCAGGCCCTGATCCAACAGAACAAGTTCGATCCTGCCGGCAGGCTATACCTTGAACTTGCGGACTCTTCTCTGCCTGATTCGTACAAGGCGGACTGCTACTACGCTGCCAGCTATAGTTTTAGCCAGCTTAACAATACCCAGGGAGCGATTAATGCGCTCAGCGGCCTGATCGAGAAATACCCTCACTACAAGATGGCTTCAAAAGCCCTGCTCAAGCGAGCAATACTCTATCAAGAAATCAAAAATTATCCGAGCGCGCTGTCAGATTTTAGTAAAATCATTACCGACTACGGACCGTCGCCAGAGCGCGAAACCGCGCTGCTGCAAAAGGGCCTGACCTTAGGTCAGCAAGAGAATTATCAGGATATGACGGCCACGTTCAGCCAGCTATTGAAGGACTATCCGAACAGCGCCGGCGCTGCCCAGGCGAACTACTGGATCGGCTGGGCAGCGTTCGAGTCGAAGAGGTACGCCGACGCGATCGCGCCGCTCGCGGAGGCCCGGAAGCGAAATCCGGAGGAATACGAAGAGAAAGTGTCGCTCCGAATGATCTTTTGTTACCAAACTCTTAACCGGAAGACCGAAGAAGCGAAAGAGATCGATGATTTTCTCCAGAAAGATGCACAACGATGTCCTCTCGTTTCCGATTCCTGCTTGTGGCTGGGGAACAGCTTTTACGACGAGAAGAATTACGCGCCGGCAGCGAAATACTTGGAGTTGATCACCAAAAATCTCGAACGTGACAAATTCGACAAAGGCGTCTGGTTTCTCCTGGGTAAGTCGGAAATTGAACTTAAGCGTTACGCCGATGCGGTCGGGTCGTTAAACAGTTATCTCGAGCTTGCTGCTGATCCAGCCGACCGAGCCCGAGGTTTTCTGGCGATCAGCCGCGCGCAGCTTGGAGCTCAACAGTTCGACGGGGCGAGGCAATCGGCTGAACAGGCGCTTACCCTGCAACCCGAAGGTCGATTGAACGCGGACGCTCGAATGTTGCTTGGCGATGTCGATGCAGCGCAGGGCAATTATGCAAATGCTGCGCGATCGTATCTCAGCGTTGCGGTTCTTTATGAAGATCCAGAGGTAACGCCTCGCGCGCTCGAGCAAGCCTACCAGGCCTTCCATCAGTCTGGAGACGAGTCCCAAGCGACCAAAACACTCTCCGAGTTGAAGTCCCGGTTCCCGAACTATCAGCTCAAACCGCCAGCAGCCGGGTAGGAAGTACGTACGGGCGTGTCGGCGCGTTGAACGAACGTGTCGGCGTGCCGATACAAAAGCGAACCTAATCGGTTGCCGATCTGCTCAAGCCATCGCAAATTCTGTCAGAATGACGTTCGCCGAATATTTTCGTGGGCCCGATCGCTCGAAGAGCCAACTTCTCAAGCGCTTCGGCAGCTTGCTGGAACCATGGAGCGATACGGAATTAGAGGATCGGGCGAAGGAGGCTCAACGGCTGACGCGTCGCTTTTTCGGAAGGACGATGCGTTTGTTCGCGCCGCTATATCTTTCCAACGAGTGCATCAATAATTGCCACTATTGCGGCTTTTCCCGCGACAATTCAATTTTTCGCGTCACCCTCTCCGTCGCAGAGGTGGAGCGTGAAGCAAGACACTTGGCAGCACTGGGATTTCGCAGCGTATTGCTCGTTTCCGGTGAGCACCCAAAGTTTGTCGCGAATGACTATCTACGCTCGGTCATTCAACGGCTCATCCACTTCATCCCCTCTGTTTCACTGGAAATAGCCCCCCTGGAGACCGTTGACTATGAGCCCCTGGTTGCAGCCGGCGCCGAAGGTTTAGTCGTTTACCAGGAGACCTACGATCGCGAGCTCTATCGAGAGCTGCACACCGCGGGACCGAAGAAGAATTTCGACTGGCGTCTGGAGTGCCCGGAGCGAGCCTATGCGGCTGGGTTCCGGCGGATCGGTGTCGGGGCTCTCCTCGGTTTGGGATCATGGCAAACCGAAGCTTTGGCGTTGGCCGAGCATCTTGAATATCTGTTAAAGAAATGTTGGCGGGCGCAGCTCACCGTCAGCCTGCCGCGGGTGCGAGCTGCAGCCGGTGGTTTTCAGCCGCGTTGTACGTTGGCTGATCGCGAGTTTGTGCAGATGCTGTGCGCATTACGCATCACCTTTCCACAGGTAGGAATCGTATTGAGCACCCGGGAGGCGCCGCCACTGCGCGATGCCTTAATGACCTTGGGCGTGACGCTGATGAGCGCCGGCAGTCGAACTGAGCCAGGCGGATATACGGGGCAGGGTGTAGAATCATTGCATTTAACGATCAAGGGACGTCCAGCTCCGTCGGCTGGCGCCTCCGGACACGCCGAAGCACAGTTCGCCACCGAAGACGATCGTTCCCCCGCCGAAATCGCGCGAAGGCTGCGCGCCAAGGGTCTGGAGCCAATCTGGAAGGATTGGGAATCGTCAATCCTGACGGCATGAGATTGCGACTGAATGGAGAGATACGTGAGATACCGGAGACCGAAAGTCTATTGGACCTCCTTGGGATGTTGCATTTGCCGGACAAAGCAGTGCTAGTAGAACGCAATGGCCGCCCGGTCGCGCGTTCTGAATTCGCGACCACTAAGGTCACAGATGGTGATTCCATCGAAATCGTTCGGATGGTGGCCGGCGGATGAGGTAAGGTCAGATCGTGGTTCGTTTCTCGTGTCTCGTTTCTCGTCTTTCGCTCGATTTGTGGGCGGGAAGAGTTTAGAAAATGAAACCCAATTCCGAAATTCGGCAGCGACGGAGCGCCGCCCTCCAAGGTAATTTCGGAATTTGGGATGAAGTCAGATCGCGAAACGAGACACGTGAAACGGGAAACGTGATACGCTAAGTCTCAATGTCTCGCATCTCTCCAGAGACTGTCGAACAGGTTGCCGCAGCATCGGACATCGTCCAAGTCGTAAGCGCTTATTTTCCCTTGAAACGGGCGGGAACCGAATTCCGAGCATTATGCCCATTCCATCAGGAAAAGACCCCGTCGTTCTACGTGAGTCCGTCCAAGCAGTCTTACTACTGCTTCGGCTGCGCAGCGGGCGGATCGGTTTTTCAATTTCTGATGCAATACGAGAACATCGACTTCCCCGAAGCGGTGCGTCGCCTGGCGATCCGGGCCGGAATTCCGGTTATCGAGGACGAAGCCGGGTTCGAAGAAGAGGAGAAACAAAGGCGCCGTAAGCGGCTCCTGCGGCTCCATTTCGAGACCACAGCCTGGTTTCAGCGCAACTTGCTGAGAACTCGAGCGGCTCATAACGCCCGAACGTACTTGACCGGGCGCGGACTGAACATTGAAGTGGCCAAGCGCTGGCAAATTGGATACGCGCCCGATTCTTGGGACGCCTTCCTCAAGTGGGCAACCGGGTGTGGGTACAATAGAGAAGAGTTAGTCAACAGCGGTTTGGTGAAGCTCCGTGACGAGAACGATCTTCGCTCAAAGATGTACGACCGCTTTCGCGGCCGCTTGATGTTCCCCATCTGTAACGATATCGGCGAAGTCATCGCTTTTAGCGGACGAATTCTCGACTCGACGACGGCCGGCGCCAAGTATGTGAATTCACCCGAAACTCTGCTTTTTTCCAAAGGAAGCGTTTTGTTTGGAATGGACAAGTCAAAGCGCGCAATCGCACAAGCGCGAGCCGCGATCGTCCTGGAGGGCCAATTGGACCTGATTACAGCCTTTGAAGCCGGAATTCAGAACGTAGTAGCACCGCAAGGAACTTCGCTCACCGATCGTCAAGCCGCCTTGCTCCGACGTTTTGCCGATGAGGTAGTGCTCTTTTTTGACGCCGATACAGCCGGGGAAAAGGCGGCGGAACGTGCCCTCGAGGTTCTTTTCGGCGCAGGATTTCTGGTCCGAATTGGCCAGCTTCCGCCGGGTGAAGATCCCGATTCCTTGGTTCGGCGATCCGGTGCAGCCGCCTTTCGGAACCTCCTGGATCAGGCGAGGGATTTTTTTGATTTTGAGGTGGACCGGAATCTTGTGACAGCTGAGGCGCGCACAACCGCCGGAAGAGTCGCCTTCGCCCACAAGATAGCGCAGTTTATCAGCGTCGTACCCGATGTCGTCCTTCGCGACACAATCGTGAGCAGGCTGGCGGCACGCCTGTCGATTCCTCGCGACGCGATCAACCACCTGGCAACAGCAGACTCAACGAAAAAGGCCCGAAGATCACTCACCACTGAATCGAGCGGCCAAACGCTGCGACTTCCCCGCCACGAAATCGCCGTTCTCTGTCAGATATTGCTCACCAATGTCACGACGCTCGAGTGGCTTCGACAACAGCCTTGGCGCCCGATCCTGGAGCACGTACCCGGTTCTGAACTGCTCATAGCCATCCTGGCGTCGGATGTACAACCGGATCAATCAAGCAGTTTGGCCAGCTTCCTGGCCACTCTGGACAAAGAGGACGCAGCGGCACTTTCGCATGTTCTGGCACAGAAACCCATCGATCAGGAGGTGGGTCGGATCTTCTGGACCGAATTCGCGGCTCGCGAACTAAGGCGTCGCCGGCAGCAGCTGGAAAGCGTGCGCCGGCTGTCCGCGGAGGACCCTGAGACTTTCCAAAGCGCCGGGGTCGAACTCAAAGAAATCCTTGACCTCGAAAGCTGCATCACAGATATTTCGCGACTTTTTAGTCGGGCGCCCTGAGTTGTTGTGTGTACCCTTTGTTCAACGTCCTTCCTATTTGCCCTCAAGCCAGTCGCGAAGCGAACGCATCCTTAGGTGGATATGGCAAAGCAGACCTTTTCCCATCCCCCCAAATCGAAATCTACGAACGCGAAAATCTCGAAGGAGCGAGCAGGTAAAAGGCCGAACCCAGGACCTGCTGCTCAGCTGAAGGCCAAATCTTTGCCGGTAACACACGACAAAAAACGCAAGGCGCGCCCGGCATCCGAATCGTCTCCTGCGCCTCCCGCGACGACGAACGGCTCACATGTCGCCCACGTCAAGCTGCTGGCGGCAGATCCCGGTCTCGATCTTCAGGAGCGGTTACGCGAACTCGTTAAACTCGCGAAGGAACAGGGCTACCTCACCTACGACGATATTAACGAGGCCCTGCCAGACGGGATGGTGGATCCTGATGAGATGGAGCAGCTGCTGAACCGGCTGCGTTCCATGGAAGTGGACATCATCGATGCTTCCGAAGTCGACCGCTACAAAGATGGCAAAAAAGATCTCGATGAGGAGGACGACGACAAGGATCAAAAACTCGATATTCTCGATGATCCGGTTCGAATGTATCTCAAACAGATGGGCCAAGTCCCACTCCTGACCCGCGAGCAAGAAGTCGAGATTTCGAAACGAATTGAGGACGCAGAATTAATGGTCCAGAGATTCATCAACCGATTCGGATTCATTGCAAAAGCTCATTTGGATCTGGCCCAAAAACTTATCGAAGGTCGAGAGCGATTCGATCGGGTGATTCTTGACAAAAAGATCGAGAGCCGGGAGCGCTACATGAAGGCGCTGCCGAAACTCTGCGCGCAGGTAGAACGCGCCAGCAACGATGTGGGGAACCTTTACCGGAGAATCGTCGAGAGCCGCAGCACCGGCCGAGAGGCACAGGTACGAAATGAGTTCCAAAAGGCGCACACGGCCCTGATGAAGCTATTTTCACGCTTCTATTTCAAGCAGAAGGTCACCGAGGAGTTCGTGCAGCTGGCAGACGAGTATCAGCGGCTCTTGAACACTTTAAGCGCCGAGATCGTGCGAGCCGAACACAACGGCATGGCCGGCAAAGACAAGATCCTGGATTGCAAGGATCGACTGCGGACGCTGGAATGCAGGGTTTGGCAGCGCCCGGAGGATTTTAGAAACCACCATCGAGAGCTCAAGGATTGGCTGAAGAAAGCCTTGCGGGCCA
>JBAUZZ010000361.1:0-1655 GCA_049585495.1 Chthoniobacterales bacterium
GAGCCGGACCATGTCCAGGGCTAACTTCAGGCGCGATCCCGCGCAAGTGGGGTGCTTTCGAAGCCATCCTTCCAATCGCGAACCGAGATTGCGCAGTGTAAAGGAACGGGATGGGTGCTCGGACAAATAGGCTTCGGCCATTAAATCGAAGCGGCTGTCGCCGAGCACGGCCCGCAATCCGGGAAAATCCTCTGCGAAGCTGGACAATATCCGGAACCAGTATTGCCTATTGTAAATCTCCAAGCGGTCAAAGGAAGTCAGCCGATCGTTCGGCTTAATGAATGCAGCGGCTACGGCGCGCATGGATCGCCCATTCGCATTGACCCGGCGCATACCCTCGCGCCGAGTGAGAGGCGTCATAACGGCGCGAGCCATTCGGCGTTGCAAACTCATAAGGCTCATACGGCAGCAGCCAGCGACTCGGTCGCGAGAAACCTGTTTGCCTTTAAGGCTTCGTCGTGGACTTCCTGAAACGAAGGAATGCTGTCGTCCCATTCGAGGAGGGTCGCAGTGTGACCGGCACGCTGGATCGCCTGGGCGTATAGCTCCCAAACCGGGTCGATGACCGGATGGTCGTGCGTGTCGAGAATGTACTTTCTATATTTCGAATGGCCTGCAATGTGGATCTGAGCGACCCGCCTCGCAGGGATCTCCGAAATATAAGTGCCCGGATTGAAGTTGTGGTTCTGGGACGAAACGTAGATGTTATTCACGTCTAGTAGAATTCCGCAATCCGCGCGCTCGACAACTTCTGTCAAGAACTCCCATTCGGTCATCTCGGAGACATGAAATTCGGCGTAACTGCTTACGTTTTCAACGGCGATAGGTACTTCGAGGAAGTCGCGGACTTCCCGGATCTTCTGCGCCGTGATTTCCGCAGCTTCAAACGTGTAGGGCATTGGAAGCAGGTCATGCGTGTACCGCCCGTCTACACTGCCCCAACAGAGATGATCCGTGAGCCACGGAGTCTTGGTTCGTCTTACCAGTTCTTTCAAGCGAAGGAGGTGTTCACGGTTCGCGGGCTCGGCTGACCCGAAGTACATCGATACTCCGTGCTGTACGACTTTGTACTGTTCCAGGATCTGATCGAGGATTCGCAGCGGGCGTCCGCCATCGATCATGAAATTCTCGGATATGATCTCGAACCAATCGACAACGGGTTTGCGGCTCAATATGTGATGATAGTGCTGGGCCCGCAATCCGATTCCGATGCCGTACTCGGTAAAATTGTTAAAAGCGTTGGCTGGCATCAAATCTCCGTCCACTCGAATGAAGGAGGGCCGGCGAAACTCACCGGCCCACCCAACTCCCATGGGAGAACACCATCGGTTAGGAATTACTATCGAGATGGGTTGTCCTGCGGAGGTTTGGATCCGTCGGTCGCGCAGCCGCCCTTGCCTTTGCAATCGTTCTTGCCTTTGCAACCGTTGTCGCTGGACTTACAGCCACCTTTGCCCTTGCAAGAGTTTTGGCCCTTGCAAGCGTGTTTCTCCTTCACATTGTTCTGGTCCTGAGACTGGTCCTGCGCTGCAACTGAAGGGTGCAGGCCCGGAAGGAGGTCGGATGCCTGGATTGTTGCGCTAGTGCCCGCGAGCAAGCCCGCAAGCGCAGCCCCCGCCATCAAAGCCTTCTTATTTATTGTCATTGTCCTTAGT
>JBAUZZ010000362.1:0-2199 GCA_049585495.1 Chthoniobacterales bacterium
ATTCAACACCTCGCTCGGGGTTTAAAAGGACCGAGTTCCCAGTAGGTAACCTTCCCGTTTGGATTACCCACATACCTGACGGCGCCGTCTTGCGAAACGACGATAATCATGCATTCTGGGTGCTGACGGCTGAGCCGGTACGCGGCTCGATGCCGCGTGCCGGCCTCATCCGCGCGCTCTTCGACCAGCTCCTTAGCTTCAAGGTCGAGCGCTCGGTAAACCACCTCATTCCTATTGCTGGGGCCATAAATTTCTGCCCCGAACCCGGTGACATCCCAGGCGGCGGTCAGCACCAAAGCACCGTCAACCGCCATAAGGTCGGCCAGGAAATGTGCGCACTCAAAAATCGACTCGTCCAATCGCGCCAGGCGCTCGTCCTCGAGCTCCTGGTAATCTTTCCACCCGACTGTCGTTAATCCGTGCTCAGCTCCCACTTGCGATAGTGTCCGCATTACGGCGAAGAGGAGTTCGCGAGCACGATGACTGGCCTGGGTCCCTTTAATCCAATATTTCGGCCTCATCGAGCCTATCGGATCGACAATCTTCGCTGTGTCTTCTGATCTGACGATAATAAGCATGCCACCATGCTGGGCGCGTCTGACCTGGCTGATTATCCGGCGAGTGAAGTTTTGACCGAGGATCTTGACGAAATCCGACCGGACGATGGCACCCATGTCGTGATCCTTAAAACATTCTCCAATTGCCCACTGGGCGAAGGCCTCTTGAGATTTCTGCAGCCAACCCGCGTCATAAATATCAAATCCATGACCTTCCAGCCTGCCATTCAGCAGCGTGGCAATTAGGCTGTCACCGCGAGAGATGATCAAGTTACCGGGCCCGCTGACATTAATAATCAGACGATTTGGGGCGGCTGAACTTTGCAAACGCCCTCCGTCGATCCGGGCAACCCAGCGGGTGCCGGAGTTTAATATTCCCCACATCCAGAAGCCCTCTTCAGGATCCCAGCGGATACCAATCAGCGAACGATAGAATGTTGCACAAGGTCTAAGTCGGCGAATTTCTTGCGCACTCAATTTCCTTTCGTCTTGGAGCTGTAACACCTGCATCCCCGTCGGCGGTCCCTCCGCCTCGCTGAGTTCGAAGGGATTGATCAGGACCAGACGACACCTGATGCGCCGGCTCTCTTCCCGCAGTAAACTTGCCTGAAACGCTTCGCTCAAAAGAGAAATGAGAGCTTCCTTGGGAGGAAGATCGTCCAGAGGATTCGTAACCTCCGGCCATTCAGAAATGATCTTTTCCGCAAGCTCTCTAGGATAAGTATGGCTGGAGTAGTCCATCCGGCAATGATGTTGGCATTTAACAGCCGACCTTACATTTGCACAAGTCATGCCAAGTGGGGCGTGGCGAAGCCATGGCGGACACGGTGCAGCGGTGCCATCAAGCTCGTCAGCTCGGCCCGACAACAACAGAGATGCCGGAACATTTGCTCACGATTTTGGTGACCGGCTGTGGTCTATCGAATAATATCAAACCGTGGCGGTTCAAACATCAATTTGGTCTGCACTACAGAATCCGGTCTATTTCCGGCTGTGGTCTGCTCTGGTAGTATCGGGCTGCTGCGTCTCTGCGCACGAAATGGCGGCGACTTGGGCGATGAACTCGCTGGGAGCACCCGCTCTTTGGCTTTCGTTGATGTCTTCCACTGGGACATTTCCTTTTTTTGCTGTTTACACTTCCAGCGGGTGCGCTGGCTGATCTGGTCGATCGCCGGAGGCTAATGCGCGTTTTCAATTGCTGGCTGGCTTGCAGCGCCGGCTTACTCGCGCTGTTAAGCTTTCTGAATAGGCTGACGCCCGAGATCATCCTTACAGGCGTGTTTTTGCTGGGAACCGGATTTGCGTTTCAGGCACCAGTCGCTTCCGCTTCGATACCCGAGATTGTCGGCAAGGATCAGCTTCCGTCAGCCATCGCGTTCGGAGGAATTCAGATGAATCTGGCCGGTATCATCGGTCCGGCGCTCGGCGGCCTTCTGATTCCACTGGTCGGAGTGACTATTGTATTTGCCCTCAACGCGGTGGGGTTTGTTTTGGTATTCCTGGCCGTCCTCACCTGGAAACGCAAAACGGTGGTGCGTGCAACACCGCTGGAGGGTTTTTTCGATTCATTGATCGGGGCGGTGCGATACATGCGGTATGGCCCCGGTGTTCGAATCGTTTTGCTTCGCAACTTCACGTTTGG
>JBAUZZ010000363.1:0-2682 GCA_049585495.1 Chthoniobacterales bacterium
CTATTCTTCCCGTTGGATACGCTGGCACTGGCAATTCAGACCGACAGTAAGTGGCATTTACTTTCTACCGATCTCCTACAAGCTGACCGCCTAGCCCGCAAAAATCGCGCGCTGGGAGAATCGACGACCTCACTGCGGGCTAGAAAGCGCCTTAACAGGCCCTCCGCGCCTGTTAAAAGCGCTTGGTCTTTCTCCGCGACTCCATCATGCTCCAGCTTGAATGAATTCTCGCCCTACCGGCCACGGCGGAATCTCTTTTCGGAATATTGACGTTTTGGGGATCACGAAAACTCTTTGGAACTTCTGAAACTCTGCGCTCCCAATGCTTGTGTAAGTGAATGAGGACCGGCGTCCTCCTTCCGGCCAAGTGAATGAAAAGGTTTAACCACAGAGAGGCAAGATTATGTCTACGGCAAATTTCTACATTCTAGCAAAGCCCCTGCAGTCTGATCAGGGACTAAAAGAACAGAACCGGGTCGGGACTCGGGAGCTGCCGGCCACCCGAGGCGAAGCTGGAACTGAACCGGAAGAACGTTTGTGGAAGGTCTGCGCCGAGGCCGCTTCGCCATGGTTGGGCACATTAGAATGGTTCGCGTTCCTGCTCTTCGGAGCCTTGGCGCTCGGAGCGCTGACCTACTGCTTTTATGAGTTGCTCCAGGTACTAAACAGCGGTGCGTTCGACGAGACAGTTCGCGCGCTCCTAACGAGATAACCGATTATGATGAATCGCAAGACTACTTACAAATACACCGTCGGAGCTTCGCAGAAGGGAGCTCTCACGATATGTTTGATCCTCGCCACGTTGGTATCAGGATTTTCGGAAGCGGGACCCATCACCACCTTTGATGCTCCCGGTGCCGGCACAGGAGCCGGACAGGGTACGTTTGCTATCAACGTTAATGACTTTGGCGTCGCCGTTGGCTATTTCGTCGACGCCAACATCGTGCCCCACGGTTTCGTTCGTTCTCCTTTCGGCCAGGTGACAACCATCGACGCTCCTGGTGCGGGAATGATGCCGGGAGCCAACCAGGGCACGGTCGCAGAAAGCATAAACATTGAAGGAAGTATCGCCGGGCAGTATCAGGATACCAATTTCGTCCTTCACTGCTTCTTGCGATATCCGGACGGTCACATCATTACTTTCGACGCACCACGTGCCGGCACCGGTGCAAACCAAGGAAGCCTTGCCCTTGACATCAACTCGAAGGGCACCATTGCAGGCTACAGCATAGACAACAACAAAGTGTACCACGGCTTCGTTCGCTCTCCGCTGGGCACCTTCACCTCTTTTGATGCGCCAAAGGCAGGCAGGGGCTCATTTCAGGGGACCGTGACCACGCTCGAGACAGGTCTCAACCCGTCGGGCGCGCTTATCGGCTGGTATTTTGATCCCAACAACGCAGCGCACGGCTACGTGCGCGAGCCGAACGGTGTCATTACTTCGTTCGATCCGCCGGGTGCTACCAACACGTACCCAGGGAGCATCAACCCGGAGGGAGTGATCGTGGGAGGTGCTCTTGACGCGAACGGCATCTTTCATGGCTTTATTCGCAGCGCCAAGGGCGTAATCACCAGCTTCGACGTGCCGGGCGCTGGTACCAAGCTCGGCTTGCCGCCAGGCTCTGAAGGGACCCTTGCCCTAGGCATTACGCCCTTTAGCCTCATCACCGGCTATTGGGCGGACTCGAACACGATTTATCACGGCTTCGTCCGGTACCCGAACGGCGCCATTTCCAAATTCGATGCTCCGGGAGCTGGCACTGTCCCCTTGTCGTTGCAGGGCACCGTTCCACAAGGCATGAATTTCTGGGGAGAGATTGTGGGTTACCTCCAAGACTCCAATTACATCTATCACGGCTTCATCCGAATTCCTTGACGATTGTCTGCGCAGACGAACACAATTAGCCGGTAGTGCTGCTGCCGATTTCAGCGGGCCCCCCTGCCATTTATTCCGTTTCTCACTTGACCAGGCTTCGCTTCGCACTCTCGAGAGGTAACTGTGCTTTGCATTTGGCAGCTCTTCGCTCCGGGCACCTCGCCACTTTAATTAAGCGCGTCTTGGAAATGTTGGTTGGGCTTACCAACTTGTAGGGCGCCTGGCTCAGGCGCCGAGCAAAAGCGCGCAGGTTACGCTGGCGGCTGAGCCAGCCGCCCTACAAACTCGGAAAAACTGCAGCTTTTAAGCGGATGGCCGTACCTTGAAATGCGCGACTTGTCATCCTGTCCCCGGCGGGAATCGAACCCACATTTAAGGTTTAGGAAACCTAACACTGTCCGAGGAGAAACGGGGAAAGTCATTGCTGTGTGTGTCTTGTGTGTGTTATTCGCATCGCCATGGCGCAAAGGACCACATGGGAAATCTACCCAATCCAACATTGTCGTGGTCCAGGGTACGCGGTCAAGGGGCGATACCAGTTTGTTGACGGTCATGGACGGCGCCGGCATTTCAGTACGAAGGCTCGAGCCAAACTGGAACGGGATAGAGCGAAAGCGTTGTTTACCCGGGAAGGAAAACTCGCTGCCGATATGGACGAACAACACCGCCGGGATGCCGTCCAAGCGGTCAACCTTTTGCCGGTAGGCTGGACGTTGACGCGGTGCGTCCAATTCGTGGCGGACCATGTCAAACGAACCACTCAGGTTTTGAGCATCGAGGAAGCTCTTGATCGCTTCCTCAAGACC
>JBAUZZ010000364.1:0-20976 GCA_049585495.1 Chthoniobacterales bacterium
GCAAACCCATCAACCTTACGACCCCCAGCGCTACCTCGCCAGCTTGCTCCACCGCGGCTCGCCTTACGCTTCCATGGTGAAAAACTCTCCCCAAAAAACTTGACAGACCACCTCAGACCTCTACCAAGTACGGAAGCCACAAGCTGGGTAGGGTCAGCTCTCCGAGCGGACCGGCACGCTTAGCAAAAATGGCCAAATTCCGGGCCTTGGGCGCAAGCCCCAGGAATGTCGTTTTAAAGCGTTACGATATTTCGCACCTCCGACCCTCCGGAAGCAACCTCCTGAGCTTATGTTGACGCCCGGAGCAGCCGCCTGACGAAATCGGGGAGATCTGCCCGGTACCGAACCCGTTCCTTAAGCTCTTTATTGACTGCTCTTCGATTTTTCATCCGGTCCGAGTTCGAGCTCTTCGGCGATGTGGTGTTCCATCGCACCGGTAGGGCCGGTGTCCCGCTTGGCGATGAGGTCCAATTCTACAGCCAAGGCTTCGAGTTCCTCGCCACCGGCCATCAGACCAAGCAGCTGTTCTCTATGGGTGTCCTGTTTCCGCATGGTGCCATAACTTCGACCGCGATTGAGCACGGTAAACGTGTCACCGACTGCCCAGGCATGGTGCACATTGTGAGTAATGAAGATGACTCCCACTCCATTTGTTTTCGCTTGCACGGTGTACTTCAAAACGACCGCCGCTTCTTTGACGCCCAGCGCTGAAGTTGGTTCATCGAGGATCAGCACTTTGGCGCCAAAATACACGGCTCGAGCGATCGCCACTGCTTGCCTCTCGCCTCCTGATAATGTGCCGACCGCCTGATCCGAATCCCGTAATTTGATCCCGATTTTTCTCAGCTCTTCGGTGGTCGTCTTTGCGGCGTTTTGGGAATCGAAAACCTCAACCGGGCCGAGCCGTTTCTTTGGCTCGCGGCCCAGGAAGAAGTTGCGCGTGATGCTCATCAGCGGCAGCATGGCCAAGTCCTGAAACACCGTGGCAATGCCAAGATCGAGCGCCTGCCTTGGAGATTCCAACTCGACCGGGCGGTTGGCAAAGCGATACTCGCCCCGGGTCGGCTTGTGAACGCCAGAAAGGATTTTAATTAATGTCGACTTCCCCGCTCCGTTGTCGCCAAGCAAACAGTGGACTTCCCCCGGCAATAGCTTAAACGAAATATCCTGCAGGGCGGTGACTTTTCCGAAAACTTTGTCTATCCCTTTTAATTCAATAATCGGTTCCATCTCTTTTTCCGATGTTGGTGAATTCGTCAGCGTGAGCGCAGCGCCTGATATCGCAGATAGTTATTTAACAACACTGCGGCGAGAAGCATCCCGCCAAGCACCGCTCTGAACCAATCCGTGCTGATGCCAGTGTAAAAGATGCCTTGCTGAACCATTCCCAGGATCAACGCCCCGATCGTCGCTCCGAAGACCGAGCCATAGCCACCGGTAAGGAGATTTCCCCCAATCACTGCGGATGCGATCGATTCCAATTCCTTCTGTTCACCGCGCAGCACATCGGCCGAACCAGTGTTCAGCACTTGAATTGCCGCAAGAAGGGTTGCGCACACGGCGGTCAGCATAAATAGTGAAATCTTTACCCGCGCTACCGGCACGCCCACGTTCCGCGCGGCCAGCGCATCGCCGCCACAAGCAAAGATCCAATTTCCAAACGGGGTTCTGAACAATACCCAACCCAGAACCCCGGTCAGAACAATCCACCACCAGATGGAAATCGGCAGACCGAGCGGGCGCCCGGTAAAAATTGGGGCGAGCCAATCACCTTGGATGCTGGCGCGAAGGCCTGACACGCGGGTGAAGTTGGTTAGGAGAAGAGTCAGTCCAATGGTCAGCCCACGGAGCAGGTAAAGAGAAGCGAGCGTGATAATAAAGGAAGGAAGGCGGGTCTTCACCACTAACCAGCCGTTAATGTAGCCAACAACCAACGAGCAGAAAAAGGCCGCGATGATTCCAAGCCAGAGCGGCCAGCCAAATTGGCCGACCGGAATGGCGATGATCATCCCCGCGGCTCCGATCATCGAACCGACCGAAAGATCAAACTCGCCGGCAATCATTAAGAGCGCTACCGCGGTTGCCAAAATCCCGAGCTGCGCCGAAACCTCAAGATAGTTGATCGTGCCTTCCGCCGATAAAAATCCCGCAGGGCCAGCCGTGACCGCGAAAACAACAAAGATGGCGATGGCTGCGACAACAGCCCCGAGTTCCGGGCGTACAAGTATTTTTCGCAGATTCACAATTTGCCCTCCAGGTTAGGGGTCGATGCGGGCGAGCGCGGCGGAGGCCGACTCGCCTCCGCCGTGAGAACCTTCTACCGAATACCTTTCTTGCTAAGGTCGATAACTTGTTTCGCGTTCTCCTTGGTCACAAATCCCGGACCGGTCAGGACGGTTGGGTTGGCCGGCAACAGACCAAACTTGATGTAGTTTGCCATGATGACCACTGACAGATAGCCCTGCAGGAATTGCTGCTGGTCTATCGCAAACTCCATCTGGCCAGCGGCAATGGCTTGAAGAACAGTAGGCGAGAGATCGAACGTCCCAAACCTTACCTTGTTGAGCTTCCCGGCAGCCTCCAGCGCCTGCAAAGCCGGTTCAGCGCCGGTCGGACCTAGTGCCAGCATTCCTTCTACGTCAGGATTTTTCTGCAAATAACTCGCCACAGCGTTGCGGGCTTCGGTGAAGTCCATCTTGACGGCAAGGACTTCGGCGTTCGTGCCAAGTCCCTCCGAAAATCCCTTCGCGCGCAGGTCGAGTGCAACATTGCCGACCTCCTGATTGATCACCACCGCCTTCTTAACGCCCTCGGCTTTCTCCCGTTCGCCGGCACCTTTTCCGGCGATTTCTTCCTCTTGTCCAACGTGGAGCAGGCAACCCAGCTTCTTCGAAACGTCTGAACCGGAGTTAATCGAAATTACCGGGATCTTTGCTGCGACAGCAGCCTGGATCGATTTACCCAAAGCTTCTGCATCTGGAATCGAAACCACTAGCCCGTCTGGCTTGGAGGCAACGGCCGCATCAATCAACTGCGCCAGGGCCACCATATCGAATTTCTCTGGCGCCCGATATTCGACGTCGCTGCCCGTCTCTTTGGCTGCCAACTCGACTCCATTCTTCACGACCAACCAGAACGAATCAGACACCTGACCGTGAGTCACGACGATGATCTTCGGTTTTTTCTGGGCCAAACACGTAAGAGGCACTAAGAAGCTCGCCAAACAGGCAAGCCAAACTGCAAACTTCGACTTAATCATATGTTCTGTGTGTGGGGGCTATGGGCTCTTCTAATTGGATCGGCTCGGGAACATGCAGCCCATCCTGTGGCATCGGATTGTCGCCAATCATGCGTAATCCAAGGCCGCGTTTCTCGAACGCCTCACGGAATTCAGGGGGAATTCCCGAGTCCGTTAGCGTTAAATGGACTTCTGAAAGCCTGGCGAAGCTAGCTAAGCAAGCATGCCCGAACTTCGACGAGTCGGTGAGCACGTAGGTTTCGTCGGCCGAGCGCATCATCGCTTGTTTCACCTCGGCATCGAGCGGGTTGGGTGTGCTGTGTCCGTGCGACAAGGTTATGCCTGACGTCCCGAGGAAAGCGCGATCGGCATGGAAACTTTCCAGCGTTTTTACCGCCACCGGGCCAATCAGCGCCAGGCTGTGGTTTCGCACCTGACCACCAATGAGCAAAATTTCATACCCCGTTCTCGACAATTCCAAAGCGGCCGGAACGGAATTGCTGATTACGTACAGCGAACGAAGTTTTCCCTGCAGGGCTCGGGCGAGCGACAGTGTCGTACTGCCAGCGTCGAGAACGATCGTGTCCCCTTCGTGAATATAGTTTAACGCGAGCTGCGCGATCGCGTCTTTCCTCGGTGCCTCAAGTTGCAGCTTTTCCAGAAAGGAAACGTTGAACCGGCTCCGATGTGAATAGACTGCGCCACCATAAGTTCTTTGAAGTAAGCCTTGCTCCTCAAGCTCGGTCAGATCCTTTCGAATCGTTACCTGACTGACTTCGAAGCGCTCGGACAGTTCGTCGACCTTGACATCCCCTTCGTTTTCGAGGAGCTGAAGAATTCGCCGATGCCGTGCCGCTGCGGTCATTTCACAGGAATCTCGATCGGGTTTCCGTCCCAGTTCTTGGTCAGCCAATCATAATGCGGATCGTTGATCGCATTGATCCTGCGAACATCACCGGCCAGGAAGTTCAGGTAGTAAGCGTTCGTGCCGGGAGCCTTCACAACCGGATGATAACCTTCGTGAATCAAGACGAGATCCCCGTGCTGCACGGGAATCGCCAAGTCAAGATCGGTGTCCCGGGTGTAAATGCGCTGGATGGCAAAGCCATCAGGGGGCGTCAGCCGGTAATAGTAGGTTTCTTCGTGGTAGGAAGAATTATTCCGAGTGTCGTGACGATGCGGTGGGAAGCTGGACCAATTGCCACTCGGCGTATGAATTTCATAAACGGTCAATCGTTCGGTAAGCTCGTCAGAATCAGCCAGAGCGCTTACGCCACGCTTCACGTTTGCGTCACCGCGAATGCTCGACGGTATCTCATCTCTCCGGATCAGCCGGGCGCGGCGGTTTCCGTCGGCTGGCGCGCCGCCGACCGCGACTTCAAACGCTTCGAGAGCTTCCAACCGATAGTTTGTCCGCGGCGGCAGATAGACGACATCAGCGAGTTCGCGAAACACGTCTTTTCGCGCCAATTCGTGCGTCTCGCCTTGAAAGGAGATTATCCCGCGGCCGCTTAACGGCACGATCACGACTTCTTCCGCGCCGCTGACGGCATCGATTGAGCGGCCTGCGGGAATCGCGGCAACTTTGAACGAGAGATATTTCCATTGCGCGCTCTGCGGATTTACATCGTGCAGGTACAGACTTCCGGTGCTAGGTCGATAATGGCGCTTCATGAGGTGATCTCCGAAACTTTGACCGGCTTTCCTTCGCGCCAGCTCTTCTTCGCGGCCACCGCCAGTCGTAGAGTTTCCAAGCCGTCCTCCGGCCCCGGAGACGGTTGTTTGCCGTTGCGCAACGCTTGAAAGAACGATTCCAATTCGAGGCGATAAGCGTGTTCGAATCGGTCAGGAAAATTCTCGAAGTGATCGTAACTTGAAGCGAAGTCCTTAGCGAATAACAGCGGCGTCTTTTGCAGAGCCTCCACGATCACCTTCCCGGCTGCTCCGGCTACTTCGGTTCGTATATCGTATCCCCAATTCGATCGACGTGAGGTTTCGGCCACGCCAAGCGCGCCGTTCGCAAATCTCAATAACGCGGCCGCGGTGTCCACGTCATCCGCTTGGGAGAAACGCTCATCGATCAAGACCGTCCCCCACGCTTGAACCTCGTCAACCTCGCCAACCAGAAAGCGGGCCAGATCGAAGTCATGAACGGCCATATCCAGGAAGATCCCGCCGCTGCCTGCGAGAAATTGCGCTCCGGGTGGGTAGGTGTCACGACTTAGCGCGCGAAACGTCTCAATCCGGCCGAGTTCCCCAGCGTCAATTTTTTGCTTGGCTCGGGCGTAGCCCGGATCAAAGCGACGCATAAAGCCAAGCTGCAAGGGTACGCCCTTGTCACTGACGATCTTCACAATGCGGGCCGTTTGCCCGAGATCGAGTGCGATCGGTTTTTCGCTGAAAATCGCCTTACCAGCACTGGCGGCCAGTTCAATCAGGGCGGCATGCGTGTCAGTCGGGGTCGCAATCAGCACAGCGTCGACGCCGGGATAGTGAATCGCCTGTTCGATGTCGGCCAGAGCACGTTCGGCACCGCAGAGCGTTCGTCCCTGTTCTGCGGCTGCGAGGTTCGGATCGGCAACCACTACGACTTTCACACCCGGCAAGCCATTCAAGTTCCGCAGGTGCGTTTGCCCCATTCGGCCAACACCAAGAAATGCTACTCCGATTGAGTCAGTGGCTCGCATGGTCAATTCGCTATTTCAGCGAGTTTCACCGGTCGTTGCTCCTTCCAGCTCTTGGTGGCCGCGACTCCGATCTTCAGGGATTCCAGAGCGTCCGCCGGCCCAGGTAATGGGCTTTTTTGTTCAGCAAAGCAGGCGAAGAAATATTCCAGTTCCGCGCGAAACGCAGGGCCGAATCGGTCCATAAAAAAGTGGAAGTGGTCGATCTCGCAACCCGAATCGCGATAGTGGCGCAGGGGCGTCTTAGGCTCGGCGTGTACAATGAGCTTCCCTTTCTCGCCGAAAACCTCTGTCACGATGTCGTAGCCAAATATCGCGCGGCGCGAGTTCTCGACGACGCCCAACGCGCCGCTTTTAAAGCGGAGAAGAGTCGTCGCCGTGTCAACATCCCCGAGTTCCGCAGCATCAGAACTAAAGCGCACTGCCCCCCAAGCCTGCACCTCGTCCACCTCACCCATAAGGAAGCGAGCCAGATCAAATTCGTGAATTGCCTGATCGATAAATAGTCCGCCACTTTTCGCCAGGTACTCCTTTGGCGGCGGTCCTGGGTCTCTTCCGACGGCCCGAAACTGGTCCAGTCGTCCGATCGCCGCCGCTTCGATCCTGCGTTTAGCCTCTGCATAACCCGAATCGAAGCGCCTTTGGAAACCAATCTGGAACGGTACATTCGACTCAGCCACGACCTTAAGGGCCTTGGTTGTTCGATCCAGATCGAGTGCGACTGGCTTTTCGCAGAATACAGCCTTCCCGGCACGAGCCGACGCCTCGATCAGGTCAGCGTGTGTATCCGTCGGAGTGCAGATAACGACCGCTTGAATGTCCTTCCGAGCCAGCACTGCCTCAACCGAATCGCTGGCGCTTGCTGCGCGAGCGAGCGGTTGAGTTGCCCGGGCCGCCTCGACCCGCGCATCGCACACGACTTCGACACGAACCCAGGGAATAGATGCCAGACTTCTGGCATGCTCCTGTCCGATTCGTCCCGTGCCGATCAGGGCAACCGCGACCTGTTCCTTACTCATACGAACCCCAAAATTGTCACCGAAGAATGCTTTGGACTCGCTGACTTAGCATAACCGGAGACAGTCCGAACTGATCCAGCAAGTAGTCGTTGGGCGCAGACTCTCCCCACCGGTCCTCAATCCCGAAGCGAACAACTCTCCGTGGGGACTGCTCAGAAAGGATTTCGGACACGAGTCCGCCCAGGCCGCCAAAGATAGTGTGCTCCTCGACCGTAACCACGACTTCTACACCCTCGCTAGCCTGCGCAATTTCTTTAGCATTTACCGGCTTGATCGACGGGACATGCAAAACGCCCGCGGAAATCCCCTGCTGCTCCAGCAACTCCGCGGCTTCTTTGCAACGAACGCTTTGGGGCCCGCAGGAGATAACGAGTACATCGGTTCCCCGCTTCAGCAACGCTGTCTTCCCGGGCGAGAACTGATAGCTCTCATCGAAAACCACGGGGCCGGGATCACGGGCAAGTCGCAGGTAGACCGGGCCCTTGAAATCGGTTGCCCACCGCATCATCGCGGCGCACTCGATCTCATCAGCCGGCGCAAGCACTGTCATCCCCGGCATCGCCCGCATAATCGCCAGGTCTTGGACGTCCTGATGGGTTTTTCCAGTCAACCCCGTCAGCAGGCCCGCATAGGCTGCGCCGATCTTTACATTCGCCTGCGTCTGCGCGACCAGCATCCGCACCGGGTCAGCGGCTCGGTGCGTAAAGAATACCGTGAACGACGAGAGCCAAGGTACAAACCCCAGCGACGCCAGGCCAACGGCAACGCCGACAAAGTTTTGCTCGGCGATTCCCATCTCAAAAAACCTGTCTGGATAGGCGGCGGCAAATTTATCGGCTTTGGTGGAGTTGGCTAAATCTGCGTCCAGGACAATGAGATTTGGGTTGGTTGCAGCGAGCTCAACCAGGGTGTCGCCAAATACGTCGCGCATTGCTTTCACGCAGATACCTCCGTGACGCCAAGTTCGGCGGCGATCATCTTGAGCTCTTCCTTAGTCGCCACCTTCGAGTGCCATTCGTGTTTGCCTTCGGTGAAGTGCACGCCTTTGCCTTTCACGGTCCGGGCAATGAGCATGGTTGGTTGGCTGGAATTTCCTGACGCTTTTGCGTCCGCCAAGGCCGGAACAATCTGAGTAAAGTCATGTCCATCGATCTCGACGACGCGCCACCCGAGTCTTTCAAAAATGCCTTTGAGATCGATTCCCTTCCATGGGTCGCGGCGATCGCCGCGGTGTTTTTCGTCCGGAGCAAGAAACCAACCAAATTGCTGAAGGCCGTTCCAGTCGAGAATCGCCGTCAGATTCCCGAGTTTATACCTGGGAGCTGTATGCAACGCCTCCCAGATCATTCCCTCCTGCAGTTCGCCATCGCCGATCATGACAAATGTGTGAAACTTCTGGCTTCGCAAACGCGCGCCCAGGGCGAACCCGACCCCGACCGACAACCCCTGGCCGAGTGAACCGGTTGAGGTATCCAGGCCGGGAAGCTTCGTAACATCCGGATGGCCCTGCAACCGCGACCGACCTTTGTCGAACGTCTTGAGTTCCTCGACCGGAAAAAAACCACGCAGTGCCATGACTGTGTATTGCCCAATCGCCGAGTGCCCTTTCGAAAGAATAAATCGGTCACGCTCGGGCCAATGCGGTTCTGCCGGTCTGATATTCATTACCCGGAAGTAAAGCGCTACCAAGAGGTCCATTGCTGAGAACGGCCCTCCAACGTGTCCGGCGCCGCTGCTGGCAACCGTGCTGATCACCAGCCAGCGTCCGCGTCGGGCGAGGTCTTCCAGTTCGCTGTAATCATTTGTTGCGCTCATGGTTTTGCTTTGAGCTTCTCCAAGACATGTTCCAAATAGAGGCGATTCTCCTTAGCATTCTTCGTCGGGTCGATAGGAGTCGTATCTTGTTCGATCACTAACCAGCCATCATAACCATTGGCGCTGAGCGCCTGGATGACGTCCGGTACCCGCGCTATCCCCTGACCCAGCGGGGCAAAAATAAAGTTCCTCAATGCTTTGCCAAAGTCCCACTGCCCGGCACGCGAGCGTTCCAGCACATCTTCATCGACGTCCTTGATGTGCACGTAACTCACGCGGCCGCCATAAGAGCCCAACATGCGAATGGTATCGCCTCCGCCGTAAGCCAGATGACCGCAGTCGAGGCACCAACCAACGAGGGCGCCATCGGTCTCGTCGAGCAGACGACTGGTATCCGCTTCGGTTTCGACGTAGGTGCCCACGTGGTTGTGAAACACCAGGCGCATGCCGTCTTGGTTTACGCGGCGCCCTAGCTCATTTAAGCCTTCGCCCAGGCTGCGCCATTGCACCTCTGATAGTCCTCCTTGGGAGTCGACATGGCCGGCCTCGCTACGACGCCGCACATCGCCGCTGTCAGCTGCGATGAGATATTCGCCGCCAATGCTTTTCAAGAATCGCGCGATCTCCAGACCACGCTCAATTTCGCTCGCCCTCTTTTCAGGGTTGCGCAGCTCAAGCCCAACAAAACGGCCCAGCATGCGGAGACCCCTGGTTTGCAGGTCGGCCCGCACCCGATCAGCGTCTTTTTCCATACACACATCCCACTCCGTAGCGGTGTAGCCTGCAGCAAGCATCTCCTCGAGCAGTTGCGGGTAAGGAGTCCACTCGCGATAATCGTGCACGTCGTTGTTATTCCAGTTAACGGGTGCGGTAGCGATCTTCATGCGAATATCGGACGCCGGTTGGCCGTTGCTTTTTCGTACTCGCTTCTCGTCCGGCGGGTCGTCTCTTCCGAGCTGACTTCGGCGACCGGAACATCCCACCACGTCCCCAGACCTGGCATCCGTTTCTCTGGATCGACCGGAACAACGACCACCGTCACTCCGCTCGTGCCCTTTGCCGCCGCAAGCGCTTGCTTCACCTGATCGGCTGTTTGAGCGAAAAACGTTCGAGCTCCCATTGACTCCGCGTGCTTGCAAAAGTCGACCGGGATATATTCACCGACCAGTTGCTGCGATTTTCTATCCCGAAATCGCAATTCGTTGCCAAAATCGGCAACACCAACTGCGCGTTGCAAACCCAGGATGCACTGATAGCCATGATTGTCCACGATCACGATGGTCATCTTGATGCCCTCCCCGACCGCTGTGACGATCTCGGAGTTCATCATCAGATAAGTACCGTCCCCGACCATCACGGCGACGTCGCGCTCCGGTTCGGCAAGCTTGATTCCAATTCCGCCTGGAATCTCGTACCCCATGCAGGAGTAGCCGTATTCCACGTGATATGCCTTAGGATCCTCCGGGCGCCAGAGCCGGAGCAGCTCTCCCGGCATCCCGCCTGCCGCACAGACCACCGTCCCGTTGGCGCCGAAAGCCTCGTTTACGAGCCCAATGACCGCGGTTTCTGCTAGCCCGCCCGGCGCATCGGTTGGCGTTCGTAGCTCGGTTACCTTTGCATCCCAATCCGACTTAAGGCTTCGGATCTCCGATCGATAGGCTTCTTTCGTGCCCGAATAACCGGCACCCAGCAGCATCTGGCGCAAGGCCGTGAGCGCCCGTTTGGCGTCAGCCACAATTGGCAACGCCGAAAGTTTATACGCGTCCATCGGCGCAACGTTGACCCCTACAAATCGTACTGCTTGATTTTGAAAGCCGGATTTCGACGCCGTAGTAAAATCGCTCAGCCGTGTCCCGACCGTAAGGATCAAGTCCGCTTCGCGACCCAGTTTGTTAGCGGCAGTAGATCCATTTGAGCCGATTGGACCTGCGTTCATTGGATGATTCCAAGGAATTACCCCTTTGCCGGCTTGCGTCTCGGTTACAGGGATTCCAAAACTCTCGGCGAACTCTCGGAGCTCCTCGGTAGCGTCGGAATAGATTGTGCCGCCTCCGCTAATGATAATCGGCCGATCGCCAGACTTGAGTAGTTCCACCGCTCGCCGAAGTAATTCAGGTTCAGGAACCGGTCGCCGCATATGCCAAACGCGCTTTTCAAAGAACTCGATCGGATAATCGAAGGCTTCGGCCTGCACATCTTCGGGCAAGGTGATCGTTACCGCCCCGGTGTCGCTAGGATCCGTCAGGACACGGAAAGCCTCGGGCAAGCTCGACATTAATTGCTCCGGGCGCGAGACTCGGTCGAAGAATCTCGACACGGGTCTGAATGCATCGCTTACGCTCACATCTCGCTCCAGAGGGTGCTCAAGCTGCTGCAGGACAGGATCTGGAAGTCGGTTCGCGAAATAGTCACTGGGCAACAATAGTACGGGCAGACGGTTTACCGTCGCCACGGCGGCACCTGTTATCATGTTGGTAGCCCCCGGGCCAATCGACGTCGTGCAAGCGAATGTTGCGAGGCGATTCCGATGTTTGGCAAATGCCGCGGCAATGTGCACCATTGCTTGTTCGTTCTGGGGCCGGAAAAACCGCATGCCCTCGGAAGCGCCGAACTCGACGATCCCTTGACCAAGCCCCGCAACATTGCCGTGTCCAAAGATCGCCCAAATCCCTTCAATGAAGCGATTCTCTTTTCCATCCCGCTCGACGTACTGTCGAGCTATAAAGCGGACCAAAGCCTGGCCCGTCGTTAAGCGAATGAATCTAGTCATGAGCTTTCCTTACTATTGCTTATCCGGTCCAGAGTACCGAAGCCGTCAGAGGTACCCCTGCGGGCCATCGAGAAAGTGGTCGAAACCGGCGAAGAGAAGGCTCCTGCAAGCGCTAGCCGCATGCGGCGAGCCGCTGCCCTTGGACCGAAAGGATCCATTGGAGGTAATGCCATCGTGCCGGGGGAACGCGCGATTTCGTTTGCTTTCGAACTGATAGTAGTATGAAATAAGCCTCGTCAAGTAAAAGCTGGCGTACGCCTCAGTTTTCTTATCAAGAATTAAGGCGAGAACGAGATTTTTAGGAGTGGTTCCCACCGTCCACGCGATTTTTGCTGCCAAGTTTAGCAAACCCCGGCGGCTTTATTTCGAATCGAAGATTCGTCCGAAAAGCAGCGGCTGAAATACGGCTCGCTGGGAGGCTCGCCCTACCAATGATGTGCCATGGAAGCGGCGCCGGTGGGAGCGAAGCTCCTGCTGAGCCGCCAGGGATATCCAGAACAGGCCTACTTTGCTTCATTAATCCGCTCAGCCTGGTCCAGACTCGACTGCTCAACGGCGAACGGTTGAATCCAAGTCGTTTTCATCGGTTTCTTGTCCCTGATGTACCCAACGATTTCTTCCAGCGCGATTCTTACCTGCTTGCCAGGTGACGGCTCGATTGTCGCAGCGATCTCACCATTCCGGATCTTTGACAATGCTTCCGGGAGCGCATCGTAGCCAACGACAATGACCTTGCCTTTTGGAATTGAGGCTTGCGCTAGAGCCTCCAGCGCTCCCATCGCCATTTCATCGTTTGAGCTAACGATGGCATCGGGTGGACTTGCCAGCGAGGTTAACAGGTTTTGGGTCACCGTCATTCCTTTATCTCGGTGGAAGTAGGCGGTCTGATCCGCGAGAACCTTGTATTTATTGCCAGCAGGCTTGATCACGTCGTAAAACCCCTTCGCTCGATCGATCGCCAGACTAGCGCCTGGTTCGCCGCGAAGAAAAATGATCTTCGCGCCACTCGGAAATTTACTTATCACCCACTTCGCCATTGCTGCGCCGCCGGACACGTTATCGGCGCCAACGTGCGGCACCGCTTTGTCCGTTCCGGCAACCTGGCGGTTTACCGTGACGATCGGCATGCCCGCTCGCTGGACTTCATTTACGACTGATACCAGGGCGTTGACGTCGTTCGGACTAACCACAACCCCTGCGACTCCCTGATTAACGGCACTGCGGATGTCGCTCGATTGTTTAGGCGATTGTCCCTGCCCATCCCCAATGATGAGCTCGACATTTAACTTTTTCGCCTCGCCCACTGCCTGATCCCGCATAAACGCGAAAAACGGGAGAGCCATATCCGGTACTTCGAAGAGGATCCGCTCCGTTTTGGCATCCGCCCGGGTCAGGCCGGCCAGAGCGAGTCCTAACCCTGACAGCAGAAAAGCAACCTTCTGGGATTTCCTCATAGAATTCGAAAAGGAGTTACAGCCCGCATCGCTCACAAATCTCACAGAAGCACACAAAGAAGATTTTTACAGAAGCTCTCAAAGATCTCGAAGGGCATTGGTGCAGGCGTCGAGACCGCTAAGGAATTCATTCACGCAAGGGCGCTCGCCGCGTACTGGGCAATCGTTCTGCGGAAAGCTCCTGTTTTCGGTAAATGGCAGAAGATCTGTTGCACTTCACGATCGGCGCACGATGCAAGACCAGCCTTCGACCGGAGCCGAACCAATCTTTGCGACCTTTGAGAGCTTCTGTGAGAATCTTCTTTGCGCGCTTCTGTAAGATTTGCGAGCGATGCGGATCAGGTAATGAAATAGCTGAGGTTCTCCAGCTCGATCGCAAGGTTGACGTTGTTCACCACGACGTTTTGCGGGACCTGAAGAATCAACGGAGAGAAATTGAGGATCGCTTGAATACCGGCTCCAACAAGCTGGTTGGCCACCGCCTGCGCGGACACTCCGGGTACGGTCAAGATCGCAAGCTTAACGCCATTCGCACCGATGAAACCTTGAAGCTCGGTCATTGGCAAAACCGGTATCTTGGAATTGCCGCCTTTCGCTCCCTCAGGGCGAATATCAAAGGCCGCAACAATCTCAAAGCCTTCTTTGGCAAATCCGTCGTAGCGGAGCAAGGCTGATCCAAGATTTCCAGCGCCGACTAGAATTACCGGCTGAAACTTTGCAGTTCGGAGAACACTGGCAAGCTGAGAGACTAAAGGATCAACTTTATAACCTAAGCCTCGGGTCCCGAATTGCCCAAAATAGGTGAGATCTTTGCGGAGCTGTGTCGGCTTTACCCCCGCGGCTTTCGCCAATGCTTCGGATGAAACAGTTACGATCCGGTTTTGCTGGAGACGCTCCAGGATTCGGAAGTAGAGCGAAAGCCGGTATACCGTTTTACGGGGGATAACAAACTTCGACACATGTGAAAAATATTTTGGAATTGAAAGAGCGTCAATCGGGCTACGTCGATCCAGTTCCGCGTTTCGAGTTCCGAGTTCCGAGTCGCCGGGCAGCTTTGAGTTGTAGGGCGGCTGGCCCAGCTGCCGGAAATTCGGAGTCCCGCTTGATACAGAGTTAGGTAAGATAGCAACCAGTTGATATTGTGTTGCCGGCTCTCCGCCTTAGGCGGATCGCCCGAGCAACGCCCTTATACCGATAGATTCTTCGCGCCCTGACACTCGTCGCGAAACACCGAACGTCGAACTCGGCCTCTAGCTTCCATACAGGCACTTGGCCAGGTATCCAGCGATGGCGGTGTTCCGCTTTTCGTCGCGGAGTCCCTGCAGGACGGTGCGGTCAACCGTCCAAGCTTTCTCCCAAAGCCAGACGAGGTTCTGCGCGCTAACCGTCAGAATATCGGCGATATCTTTCTGTTCATCCGGGCGGGGCGCCTTCACGTCGAAGGCCATGATACCCTCATAACCGGCATCCTGCAGCACAACCAGCAGCGCTAAATCCTTCAGGGGCTCAGTGTACCCGAAGGGAAGGTCCTGGTCATAGCGCTGGGAATCTTGTGAATTCAAGTGGATGTGAAAGAGCTTCCCGGCTTCCAGGCACATTTCAACGTCCCAAATGTAGTCGAGGCCCGCGATCCGGCTATGCGCCGTCTCCGGGTTTACGCCGAACAGATGTTGGTGCGCTGGATCAAGCCGGCTGATGAGATAGAGCACCTCCCCGACGGTCGCCAGATACATATTTGCCCGCGGCTCGTTCGGCTTCGGTTCTACGGCCAGACGCACCGTCTCGCCATATTTTCCTTTTGCGTACTCTCCGATTTGGTTGAATCCCGCCACCAGGCGCTTGAATACCTCCCGGCCATCTTTCGAAAGAACGAAGTCGAAGCCCTCGCGACCATTCCAAAAGACCACCGTGCGGGCGCCAAGAGCTGCGGCGCTGTCGACCGCCCTCTTTCCGTTCTCGATTGCTAATCGGCGAATTTCCGGCGAATTCGAAGTCATTGCACCATCCTTGAAGATGGGGGATGCGAAGTAAGATGGGGTATACATGCCACAGGAAATTCCGCACGTCGCCGCACGCGCTTTGGCTTCCTCGATCTGTTCAGGGGGGATTTCCGAATCATGTGCTTCGAAATAGGTCATCCCCGCTTCTGCCAGCAATGGCAGGCGATCCAGGATTGGCACCGACTCGCGAACCGGACCACCGAACGGGTCAGCGCCGACTCCAAGGTTCCAGACTCCTGCCCCTAGTCCGTTTTGCCCTCTCTTATTCCGGAGCGTGTATTTTTGTTGCATAGCGGCCGTGTTGAATGGTTGAGTTTTTCAGGACTTCATTTGTTTTGGCGGGAGGACCAGGCTTGGACGATCGCACGGACTTCTTTCAACCCCTCCAGCAAAACTGGGCCCGCCTGCAAAACCTTACTTGAATCGATCGCAAAAACCTGGCCCCTGCGAACCGCTTCAACGTTCTCAAATCCTGGTCTCAAGCAGATTGATCTCAAATCAACGCTCTTCCCACACCAACTGGCAAGAATAATTTCGGGATTCGCAGAAATTACCTGTTCCGGCGACACAACTCGATCCGAAGCCTTGCATGACAGCAAGTCTTCGAAAGCATTGCAGCCTCCAGCCAAGCAGATTAATTCGCTTACCCAGCCGATACCGGAAATCATGGGATTGTCCCATTCTTCGAAATAGATCCGCGGCCGGCGAGCCGGCGAGAATCGCAGATTCGCGGCGTCAAGCTCGAAGCGTTTGGCCAGCCGCGCTCCCGCAGCTGTGACCTGGAGTAGCCTGCCAAGTAATCGGATCGCGTCGCCGATGCCTTTGAAAGAATGATGATTCAAAGCCAAGACCGGAGACCCGGCTGCGATCAGGTCCCTCGCGATCCTGGCCTGAACATCAGAGAAAGTAATAACAAGGTTCGGCTGGACCGCCAGAATCCGGTCAATATGGCCCCTGGAAAAGCCGAATACGATCGGCTTCTTTGGGACGTGATTCGGACAGAAAGCAGAAACCCCGACAACGCAATCCCAAACTCCGAGCCGAAAACAAATATCCGCCGCTTCCGCGCTTAAACAGACAATTCGCATCTTTCGTCTTTAACTAAATCGCCAAATTCTGCTGAAAAACCACTCCTCACTCCGAATGCGGCTCGCCGGGAGGCTCGCCCTACCAACGATGTACCACGGAAGCGTCATCGGTAGGGCGAATCCGCCTCGGCGGATGAGCCGCCGCAGTTTTTCAGCAAATCAATTTCCAAGGCTTACCGACCTGGTCGCAACCCTCGCGCCAACGTCGACTGAATGTTTTCGAGCTCGATTCTCGATCCCTCCCAAAAACTGTCCGGACCGTGCTCGATCAGCACAACCCAGGAGAAGGTGGCGATGACGAACAATAGAAACCAAACAAGCAACCGCAGCACGCGCATAGGCAGGGCTTCAATTTCCGCTAGCCCGCAAATCTCACGCGCCATATGGATCCACACGCTTATTGCGGGCTAGATAGCTCTTAACCAGACACTGCGCGTCGGTTTAAGAGCCTTTTAAAATAAATGAATCAAAAATAAACTGCTTCAAAACTTTTCTCTCGAAAAGAGAAGAGAGCTCCAGCTTTTGCGCCGGGGCCAAAAAACTTCTCGACGAGGTTGCCATTGACGGCGTTCTTGGCGTTATTCTTTGCCGTGAGTTATCAGGTCTTCGCGCGCAAGTATCGACCCCAGGTCTTTGACGATGTTTTGGGCCAAGATCACGTCATCCAGACGTTGAAGAACGCGATCGTCCAAAACCGGCTCGCGCATGCTTACCTTTTTGTCGGGCCACGCGGAACGGGTAAAACATCCACCGCGCGTATTCTAGCCAAAGCCTTGAACTGCCAGTACGGACCAACGGTTAACCCTTGCGGAAAATGCGATTCCTGCCGCGAAATCTCGCAAGGGATCAGCTTCGACGTCCTGGAGATCGATGGGGCGAGCAACAACAGTGTCGATCAGATTCGTGAATTGCGAGAGAATGTGCGATTCGCTCCAGTCCGGGGACGATATAAGATCTACATTATTGACGAGGTTCACATGCTGACGCAACAGGCCTTCAACGCTCTTTTGAAGACATTGGAAGAGCCGCCGAGCCACGTAATTTTCGTTTTTGCCACAACGGAGCCGAACCGCGTTCTACCGACAATCCTAAGCCGGTGCCAGCGATTCGATCTTCGTCGCATTCCTACCCGAACGATCGCCAAACATTTGCAATTCATTGCGCAGCAAGAAGGGGTCACGTTGACCACGGCGGCCATGGAAGCGATTGCCGTTGCCGCGGATGGCGGACTCCGGGATGCGGAGTCGATGCTCGACCAACTGGTCGCCTTCTGCGGCAACCAGATCGGAGAAAGTGAAGTACTAAATGTGTTTGGCTTAACCTCCGAACGGGTGGTCGCGGATCTGACGCGAGCAGTGCTCTTCGGTCGCGCATCGGAGGCACTCTCGATCATCCATCAGCAGTCCGAGGCAGGCAAAGATCTCATCAAATTGCTAGCCGATCTCCTTGGCTTTCTGCGGAACCTTTTGATTTCAAAAGTCGACATGGACAATCTGAAGGAGGAGCTTGGTGAGCTGACGCGAGACGCCCTGGAAGAGTTGCGGGATAAAGTCGGACCAGAGCAACTGTTGCGTCTTATTGAGGAGCTTTCAGCCGTAGAACCGACGATCAAGTGGACCTCCAACAAGAAACTTCAGCTCGAGATAGGCATCATCAGGGCGATCCAAAGCCTTCGGGAAGTTGGGCTCGATCGGGTGCTGGCTGCGCTGGAGAATCTGCGGAGCGGCAAATCGCCTGCGACCGAGCCGCAAGACAACCGAAGTGGACCGGTAAGAACAGCGCCGGCCGCGCCTGAACCAAATCTGCAGACGGAGCGATCCCCCGTTCAAGCCGATCCTCCGGGCGCGGAAGAAAGTACTGCGACGAAGCCCGAGACCCCGTCTTCCCTGGAACAGCTCTGGCCGCAGGTGCTGGCGGAGGTCCGAAATCGCCGCCCCCTGATCTTGTCTTGGATCGAATTGGCCACACCCTTATCTCTGGACGGCTCGACTCTGACCATTGGGTTTCCGGCCGAAAATTCCTTGGCGATGGAATCTGTATTGAGGCCGGGGAACCGGAAATTCCTGGAGGAAGTGCTCTCTCAGCTCCTCGGCAGTTCGCGAACAATCAACTGCGAACTCCGAGCTCAATTACGACCGCGCAAAGCGCCGCCCGAATCAAAGCCACCGGTCGACTCCAGCGAAGAGTTCAGGAACGACCCACTTATTCAAAAAGCACTGGAAATCTTCCGTGCGGAGATCCAGGCTGAAAAGTAGACAATGAACATCCAAAAGATGATGAAGCAAGCCGCCAAGATGCAGGAGCAATTGACTGCTGCCTTAGCGGAGAAGACGGTCGAGGTGAGCGTCGGGGGCGGAAAGATCATCGTCGTTGCGAACGGCCTTGGTGATCTGGTATCGATTAAGATCGCCAAAGAGGTCGTTGATCCGGCGGATGTTGAGATGCTCGAGGATCTGATCCTGAGCGGCGTAAAGCAGGCGGCCGAAAAGGGGAAATCCCTGGCGCAGGGCGAGATGGGTCGCTTGACCGCCGGACTGGGATTGCCCCCTGGAATGATGTGAATTCAGATCCCGAGCGCGACGCGAATAGTGTCGAAGATTGTGGCCGTTCCGTGTTGTTCGTCCCATTCACGTCTCATTACATATTCCTTGTACCGGCGAAGCTCTCGGACATAGTGCTTACGCTGTCCCAGATACTTTTTCCAGGCTTTGAGACGGTTCTTCTTATCACCCGAAGCCACGGCGATTCTCCGGTCGATTGCTGAGATCTGGCGCTCAATCACACCCTCTTTTCCATCCCACTCAGCATCGAATCGTTTGAAGGTTTCGCCTTTGGTTAAAGGTGCCTTAGGCTGAGCCGCAAGCCGGGGACGTGTTTCAAACGACGCTCTAACGCGATTGGCCGCGACATTGGAAGGATGAACCTCAACGGTTGAGGTGGTATCAGAGCCTGACGCAATGGTGTCGCTCGGCGCAGGAGTTTCGGGTGGAGAAATAGCCGCAAATGGATGATCAATGCTGATCGATTGTCCGTCGCTGATCTGCACTGTCTCCTCGTATTCCGGCCATCCCTCTGGCCGTAAGTGTACGGTGTACGATCCTGGATCTAGTCGGTCCAGCTTCGCCGGTGTCACGCCAGTGAATCTCTTTTCGCCGGCTCCCACGACTTCGTATGCTGTGTCCGGAAGGTCCGCAGCTAGCGAGAGTTCGCCTCCAATCTGGTGCAGAACAATGTTACCCAGATCCTGACCTTCGCCCGCGCTCACTTCAATTTGGAGGTTTCGCTCCTGAAAACTTGGAAGAGAGAGTGCGATTTGATGACTACCCGGCGGTAGAAAGCGTCTAACGATTGGGGTACGACCGAATTCCGAGCCGTCCAACCGGACAATCGCGCCAGAAGGCTCCGACTCCAGACTGACCTCGCCCCTCTGGGTTATCTCAGGCTTGAGCAGGGTCGCCTCCGGACGCCGATTCCGCATCAGAAAGATTGACGCCACCGCAACGAATCCCGCTACGGCTGTCGCTATCGTAGAGAGCGCAATAGCGCGCCGTCTTAGCCTTTTTTTCATGGAACTCGATTTGGCGGAAGGCGCCGAATAGGCCGCGAGCTCCAACGCAGGCAGAGTTTCACCAGTCGATTCTAGTTCGGTCGGGTTGTTGACCTGGTTTGCCGACTCCAAGGCCTGAAAAAAGCTTTCACAGCCGTCGAACAGGGGCCAGCCTTGCAGGCTGCCGTATAGTATGGAATTAGCGGCATCGGTCAGCCCGGGCACCGGCTTGAACCAATGTTTGATCTCGCCCTCCTGCACCCTCTCACCGCCCAAAATTTCGTATATGAGCAGCGCCGCTTGCTGAACCGCCAATCCTCTCAGGCTCCCCTTCTCCAGCGAGGTCACCAGGGGTCCGGCAACATCCGCGCCCGGCTTCACTAATTCCCACACGTCGATTTTAGTTCGGAATTGCGGCCAATCGGAAATGATTTTGAGGCCGTCCCGATCATCTTGGGCGTCTCCCGTTTCAATGAACAGCCCGCGGGTAGATAGCGAATTCGGATGACAGGTAAACGCAGCGGTGAGGTCAAGTGCACCCCCCAGTGGCTCCAATAACCGCAGAACATCTTCCAGGACAAACGTTGGGCGCTCGCTGAGCAGCTCCGCAACCGAGTGACCCTTCGCGCGTTCAGTGACGACAAAGTCGGCCGAGCCCTCGGGAATCCAGTCGAGAATATTCAAAAAGCTCGGATGCCGCGCCGAAGCCAGCTGCAACACTCTCTCACGCCAGCTTTCCACGCCAGACCGCCCATTAAGCACCGCCTTTCTGACGATGACCCTCTGGTGAAGCGCCAAATCGTCCGCGGCAAAACTCTCCGAATCGATCGCTTCCACGACGCGGTAGCGATCCGCGAGAACCGTTCCGGTTATAGGCAACCTGACCAAACTACCGTTCCGCCCTAGCGGCACGCTGGTCTGATCCTCTCTAGATCCAGCCTGTGGATCGGGGGACATTGACATGATCAAAAGCTTTCAAAAAATTTAAAAATACGAGTCCATTCCACTCAAGAGTCGACCGTCGAGTCTATTATTCATCTCGACTGCCTCGTGGAGAACTTGACCGGAATTCCAAAAAATTTACTCGAATCACTAGTTTATTTAGGGTGATTGGCGCTCAAACTCGGAAAAATTGGCTGCATTTCCGGATTAGGCTGGGCAAGCCTCGCCTCTACCAGCCTTGGGCCCAGATCCATCGTGGGTAGGGCGAATTCGTTCCGCGAATCGGAACAAATGAGCCTCCCGTCGGGAGCGAAGATGGCTCCTGAGGTAGGATTCGAACCTACGACCAATCGGTTAACAGCCGACCGCTCTACCACTGAGCTACTCAGGAACGTCGATGGGCCAGCAAACTATAGCCG
>JBAUZZ010000365.1:0-35734 GCA_049585495.1 Chthoniobacterales bacterium
CAGCAGACCTAGCCAGATAAAGTTCAGAATGATCTCTGATAGCAAAAGCGCCGACCGGGCGAAAATTCATTTGAGTCGACATTTGTAGGGCGGCTGGCCTCAGCCGCCAGTGCCCTTGCCTGGCTCCAGAAAGAAGCTCATGCGCCGAATTTTTCCGCGTTTTAATCCTGGCGGCTGAACCAGCCGCCCTACAAAACAAGAAAGTGACTGGCGTAGAGCCCGGTTTGCGGCAGAGTCTCTTGATGAAACTGACGGGAAAAAAAGCACTCATCACCGGCGGCAGCCAGGGAATAGGGCAGTCGATCGCTTACCGCCTGGCAGAAGAGGGGGCCGACGTAGTCATCGACTACGTGGGCAACGCTGACTCGGCGGAACAGGCTGTAACCGAGATAAAGAAACTCGGACGCCAATCCATCGCAATTCAGGCTAATCTGGATTTTGTCACCGAAGTACAGGAACTGGTCCAGAAGTCGGTCGAAGCGCTCGGTGGAATCGATATTCTGGTAAACAACGCCGGGGTGGAGAAACACGGATCGTTCTGGGACGTAACCGAGAAGGATTATGATTTTGTGCTGGATACCAATCTTAAGGGAGCATTTTTTGTCACTCAGGCCTTTGTTCACCACCGGATGAGCGTCAAACAGCCAGGCAAAATAATAAACATCAGCTCGGTCCACGAGGAACTGCCGTTTCCCCACTTTACCTCGTATTGTGCTAGTAAAGGCGGCATGAAGATGATGATGCGGAATCTCTCGATTGAGCTTGCGCCGTATGGGATTACGATTAACAACATCGCGCCTGGCGCGATCGAGACACCGATTAACACCAAACTCCTGAACGATCCGGTAAAACTAAAAGCGCTCCTGGCGAATATCCCTCTGGGACGGCTCGGCCAAACCTCGGATGTCGCAGGAGTCGCGGCTTTTTTGGCTTCGGAGGACGCCAACTACATCACGGGAGCGACCATCGTCGTAGACGGCGGCCTGACTTGGAATTACAGCGAGCAATAGTACAACCATACAAAATCGGGATTGTTAGCTTGGGAAGAATGATGCGAAACAAGTTCGGCGGGCACGTCGAATCCAACCCCAGGAAACTGAAAAGCTATGGATGCATGTCCAGTAACACAACCACCAGGTGACCCCTGCGCAATTGTCATTTTCGGCGCCTCGGGCGACCTCACAAAACGAAAACTAATACCCGCTCTCTATAATCTGGCTTCCTACGGAATTATGCCTGAGAAATTCAGCGTGATTGGGGTGGCAAGGAGAGAGTTGCCGAACGAGAAATTTCGAGACCAGCTCGGGAACGATCTCGCAGAGCTGGGAACGCAGCCGGTCGATCCCAAACTTTGGGCCAAATTCCGGGATCGAATTGCCTACTGCCAAGGCAACTTCGACGACCCGAAGACCTACGAAAAGCTGCAGGCTCAGCTCGATGAATCCGAAAAGCGGCTCGGCACCGGCGGAAACGTTCTCTTTTATCTGTCCGTGCAGCCGGACTACTTTGCCGATATTGCGCAGCAGCTCTCGGAGCACGGACTTACCCGGGAAGAGAACGGTCGTTGGCGGCGCGTCATTATTGAAAAACCGTTCGGCCACGACTTGGCGTCGGCCAGAGAGCTGAGTTCGAAGCTCACGAGTGTTCTGAAGGAGAAACAAATCTACAGAATTGACCACTACCTCGGCAAAGAAACCGCCCAAAACCTGTTAGTGTTCCGACTCGGCAATGCTGTCTTCGAACCGATCTGGAACCGGCGTTACATCGATCATGTTCAGCTGACGGTCGCAGAATCGATCGGAATCGAAGGCCGTGGTTCCTTTTACGAGACGGCCGGTGCGTTTCGCGATGTGATGCAGAATCACATGTTTATGCTTCTGGCATTGATCGCGATGGAACCCCCGACCTCGCTCGACGGCGAGGCAATCCGGAATGAGAAGGTGAAACTATTGCGTTCGATTCAAAAGACAACGCCGCAAGAGGCTCTTTATAATTCGGTGCGTGGGCAGTACGGAGAGGGAATCGTCGGCGGCAAGAAAGTGCCGGCCTACCGGCAGGAGCCAAACGTCGCTCCAAATTCGACCGTCGAAACCTACGCAGCCATCAAACTGATCATCGAAAACTGGCGCTGGGCCGGCGTTCCATTTTACTTGAGATCCGGGAAGCGACTGGCGCAACGATCCACCAAAATTGTCATCCGGTTCAAGACGCCGCCTCTTTCCCTCTTTGCGACGAACGAGAGCGACCCGATTGCGCCGAACTATCTCATCTTTAACATTCAGCCCGACGAAGGGATTACCTTTCAAGTGAGAGCAAAAGTACCGGGGCCGTCAATCTGCACCAGCTCGGTTCGCCTCGATTTTGACTATTCGCAGTTCGGCGAGAGACAACCGACGACCGGTTACGAAAAAATGTTGTACGACTGTATGGTCGGCGATGCGACCTTGTTTCATCGCTCGGACATGGTCGAAGCCGCCTGGGAAGCCGCCCAGCCGATCCTTGAGGGCTGGGAGAACAGCAAGCCAAAGGATTTCCCAAATTACGCTGCCGGAACATGGGGGCCGGAAGCAGCCGATAAGCTGATGGCCCGGGACAATCACAAGTGGTGGTATCCTCAGAAATAGCTCTACAAGCATTGCGGTAGGGCGAGTTTTTATCCGAGCCGTGCGGTTGTGGTTGGGAGGTTTATTCGACCCGTGCGGCGCTAAGCGTGCCGGTCAACCCGGCTTGCCTAGCCGCGAAAGAGCTGACCCTATCCGGGCTTGTGGCTTCGGCAGTTGGCAGGGTCGTTTCTCCGAAACGACCGTCTTGAAGCCGCAAGCTTCACCTACGGCGTTTTGCCTCGCCACCAAGCTCGCTTTAAAGTAGCAGACTACCAAGTCGCCCTTGGAACCAGATGGATTCTGACGTTCAGCTGCTCCGCTCACGAATCGAGCACGAGGATAACTTGATCAATCAGCGTGTCTCCTGGTTGGTCAGCTCCCAAAGCTTCCTTCTCACCGGATTCGCCATCGCAGCCAATGGCCCGGTTCAGGATCCCGGGCTCCCGGCGGGAATGCTGCGGGCACGCTTGATGAGTCTGCTTCCATGGGTCGGGATCGCATCCGCCGTCCTGGTGATAATAGCGATGATTGGGGGGTTCATGGCCCTGGCTGAGCTGCGTCGGCTCGGGAAAGCAGCATTTCCAACCGAGCGGACACCGCTGATCGTCAGAACACGCGTTCAGTTCCTTGGGATTAGTGCACCAGCGGTTTTGCCGCTCGTCTTTCTGTTGACCTGGATTGGAATCATTTGGCGATAGGGCGGCGCTCCGTCGCCGCCGAATTTCGGGATTTGGGTTCAAAGGAAGTCGCCAAGCTGGTTGACTCCGGGGCAATACCAGTTTCGACATCTTGCTGTTAGTGCGAAATGGGATTGTCGCGGAAACATTTTATGCCGTCCCCCATCGTGAGCATATTCCCATTTGCAGAACCATGAGTGCCGAACGAGAGAAGGAATCACTTAGATGGAACGGAAAAAAGCGACCGATTTCCCGCAAGAGCTGCTGAGCATATTTGATCTTTACGTTCACGGCGAGATCAGCCGTCGTGAATTCCTGAATTCCGCAAAGAAGTATGCCATAGGCAGCTTGACGGCGGTGGCCATCTGGGAAAGCCTCCGGCCGAATTACGCTCTGGCACGGAGCTTTTCAAAATGGTCGACCCGAAGAAAATGTTTGAGGACTTTGTAGCCTCGGCCGCCTGGCTGAAAGCTCGGCCCGAATCCACCGGGAAGATCGGCGCCGTGGGCTTCTGTTTTGGCGGAACTACGGTTAACAATCTTGCCGTGAGACTTCCGGACCTGGGAGCTGCAGTATCTTTCTACGGTCGCCAACCCAGTGCCGAAGATGTCGCTCAGATCAAGGCGCCTCTGCTTCTTCACTACGGATCGCTGGACACGCGCATCACCGGTGGATGGCCGGCTTTCGAGGCGGCGCTCAAGGCCAATCACGTGAACTACACCGCGCACGTCTACGACGGGGCGAATCATGGCTTCCATAACGATACGACACCCCGTTATGACGAAGCCGCTGCCAGGCTTGCCTGGCAACGTAGCCTTGATTTTTTGAACAAGTATCTGCGGAGCTAACCGAGGCGGCCGAGAAGGTCTTTCGGTGTTGACTTAGAAACGAATAAACGCGAGGTGTCGGTGCTTGGTAGATTGCATGGAAAAATCGACATGCGTACCGTTCCGGACCCTTATTTCGCGCGTGCGTTTGAAACTAAGACATCTGAGCACCATCAAGCAGCGTTGGAGCGGTGTATTGGCCGCTTGCACGAGCAAGCGCCGGTTATTGGCCTCAGGAATCCTAAAATTGGCGATGCAAAAAACCGGTGGATATATTGTGATGGTTCGGACTGGGTAGTCGGTTTTTATTCCGGCATCCTGTTATTGACGTTCCAGATGACAGGCGAAATCGCGCTCTTGAACTCCGTTCGAGCCCGACGACCGGTGTTCCGGCGCATTCTTGAAAGCCGCCGTCACCGCACCCACGATGTGGGCTTCCAGTTTTCGCTGCATTCGGTCGGCGACTGGCTGCTGACTGGCGACGCCACCTCGCGTGATATGGCGCTGGGCGCCGCTAACACCCTGATCGGCCGCTTCCGGCCTGAGGGTGGATACATTCAAGCGTGGTCGCCCTTGAGCCCTCAGGACCGCCAGCAAGCGGCCTTCGTTAACGGTCGGATGATCGCCGACACGATGCAGAACCTGGCATTGCTCCATTGGGCGTATCGGGAAACCGGTATCACCGATTACCGGGAGGTCGCCGACATCCATGCCCAGACCACGGCCGACTACCTTGTGCGTTCGGATGCCACGTCGTTTCACACCTTTGTCTTCGATCCAGCGACGGGAGAACCGCGCCGAGGCGAAACTCACCAGGGGTATGCCGACGATTCATGCTGGGCACGCGGACAGGCTTGGCTTATTCACGGTTTTGCCCAGTGTCACGCCGCGACCGGAAACCCTGATCATCTCGCGACCGCCCGCCGACTTGCTGCGAAGGCCATGGACCTACTGGACGAGCGGACGGTTCCGCTCTGGGACTACGCCTTGCCTGCGACGGAACCACAGCATGTCGACAGTTCCGCCGCAGCGGTAATGGCGGCTGGCGTCTATCTGCTGGCCGCTCACGTGCCGGCCGAGGAGGCCGCACGCTGGCGGGACTTCGGCGATCGTCTGATCGAAGGTCTGCTCAGCACATGCGACCTGACCCGGACCCCGAATGCGCAGGGCTTCCTCGCTCATGGCGCGGCACACGTCCCGGCCGGTCGCTGCGACACCATGCTGCCCTACGGCGACTACTACTTCATGGAGGCGCTGATGCGATCACTGGGCCACAAGTCGTTTTTCTGGTAACCCGATGACAACACGGCCTCCGGTAGTTCCTCTGAAGCGCGCCAATATCGGCGGATCTGGACGTTGTCAACGCCGCTGACATTTCGATTGCCGAGTGCCACACGAACTACAAGGCTCGATATGCTGGCCTACTCCGAGCTGAGTTTGAAGCTAACGACGCATTGGGGCTCCGCTATAAGAAACTTGGCAGGACGCCGCCGAGGCACGCTCAGGCGCCCGCTTTTCCGGGCAATGCGTCGTGCAAGAGTGCCGCAGCAGGCTTGACCGTCGTCCACAACACGGCGGCGCCGATCAGGTCGCCGAAGCCGAGCGCGATAAAAAACGGGGCGTACCCGATGCGGCTTACGAGCGAGCCGATCACCAGCGTGAAGGCGAAGTTACCCACTCCCGCAACCGACCCGACAAGGCCCGTCACCGTTGCCACTTCGCGACGCGGAAACAGGTCAGCCGACATCGAGATCACCGCGATAGACAGCGTCTGGTGGGCAAAGCCGCCAAGACAGAGCAGGAAAATCGCGATTGCCGGATTCTGGACCAGCCCCACGCCAGCCATTGCGAGCATCAGCAGGGCTCCCAGCGTGAACACGATCCGCTTGCCGTCGACGATCGGCGTGCCAAAGCGCGACTTCAGCCAAGCCGGCAGCCAACCTCCCGTCAGGCTACCAAGGTCAGCAGCCACGAAAGGCAGCCATGCAGTCATGGCGAGCGCCTTCAGGTCGAATCCACGCGCCTGATAGAGATAGAGCGGCACCCAGTAGTTCAGGGTCCCCCACACCGGGTCCGCGAAGAAGCGCGGCAGCGCGATACCCCAGAAATTGCGCTCGCTGAGAATCTCGCGCAGCGACGGCTTTTGGTTACTGTTCGCCTGCAGCGTCGGTTCCTGGCCGGCAGCAATATATGCCGCCTCTTCTGTGGTCAACGCCTTGTGCCGGTTCGGAGTTCGGTAGAAAAGTAGCCACACTACCGCCCAGCACAGGCCTAGACCGCCGGCAATCAGGAAGGCCGCGTGCCAGTTGTAGTGGAGGATCGACCAGGCGATCAGGGGCGGCGCCAGGATCGCGCCGAACGACCCGCCGAGGTTGAACACGCCAGCCGCGATGCCGCGCTCGTGCGCCGGAAACCAGGAGGCCGCCGCGCGCATGCCCCCAGGTATGAACGCTGCCTCTACGAAACCAAGCATGCCCCGGAGCACGAACAGTCCAATCCAGCCGGCCGCAAAACCGTGCGCCATACAAATGAGCGACCAGGCGACGCCGCAGATCAGAAAGCCGGCTCGCAGCCCCACGCGGTCCATCAGGTAACCCGTCACCGGCGCGCCTATCGGATACATGGCCAGAAAAGCACCCGTAATCCACCCATATTGTTGGGTGCTGATATCCAGTTGCTGCAGGACCGTCGGCGCGGCGACGCTCAATGAACTGCGTGCGAGGTAGTTGGTGATCGTGCCGAGCGTCACCAGGCCGATGATCCACCACCGCAGTGACTTTATCTTGATTGTCATGACGTCTTGGTCTCTTCGGTTCGAATTCAGGCAAACAGCGCGCGAATCACCGGGTCCGCATCAAGAGCGTGCGCCATGCGTGTGAACTCAGGATCGAGGCGCGAAGCGATCCAGTACAGGTTCGACGCTTCCTCGCGTTGCCACAGGCCTGCGTAGCCCTTGACGTGTGCCGCCGCTCGCCGCGCATCGAAGCGGACGGTGCTATGCACGAATTCCTCGTGCTGCTTATCGCCTGCAGCGTACGGCTCGAGCCAGTGCAGCGCGGCGGCGAGCCTGCCCTGCAGCGAGGGCATGCCATACCAATTCTCTCCATGCGCAGCCGCAAATGAGGCGGCCATCAGTAACGGTTCGAGGTCGTAGACGATGTAGTGCATCGCATCTCGCTGATCGAAGTCGTACGTTCGGCCATCAGTACCGATATTGCGGCTGACCTGCGCCATGAAGCCTTGGCGCGCACCAGCGATCAGTTCGTCATCGCCCGCCAGATAGGCGCCAGCAGTCGCCAGTTTGATGCGGTGGCTCTGCCAGTTGTTGAGTCCGGTGCTCGGGTCGCCGACGCGCCTCGTGCCCAGATAGCCTGTCGCCAATCGTTGGCCAAGCCGCCTCGTCGCCTCGACACTCGAGGCCGAGAGCTTTTCTTGCACGAAGTCGAAACCGAGAAGCAAATCAATGAGATCGGCTTCATCTATTGGATCGAAGGACGGCGAATAGAATGATACCCAGGCCTGAATGTAGCTGACAGCCTTCGCCGCATAAGCTGCGTGGCCGCTGACGCACCAGGCCAATCCCTGCGCCAGCGTCTGCCGCCAATCCTCCTGCGAGAGCAGGCTCGCGTCGCGGTCCTGCTCGTGCGGCAGTAACCCCTGCGTGTGAACCACCGCGCGTGGATGGAGTTCGCGCCCAAGACCTCCATCTGCCAACGACCGCAACTTGTTCGCCAGATCCGAAGAAACCAGTTGCCGGATTTGTCTTGCCCGCGCCTCAGACGAGAGCACGTACTGGCCTTTCTCCTGATCGCTCTGGGCGCGGACCGCACGAGGGAATGCCGACAGCAGTAACATGGCGGGAATCGCGGCCAAAGCGCGAACAAGCCACCGACGCCGGTCTGGCGATTCGGCATCCCGCTCACGTGCATTCATTCTTAACTCCGATCGCTTGCTCAAGGGCAGCTCGCCAAAGCGGGGTACTCCGAATCAGGTGATATAGTCCCCCCGGCACGGAGTGAAAACATCGATCACAAGTGAATCATCGATCGCCGATGCGCCATGTTCGACGCCGCCGCGGACGACGAAGCTGTCCCCCGTCCGCAGGTCGAAAGTTTGCCCTTGGCACCTAACCTTCAGATGTCCGCGCACAATGTAAACGACCTGATCGTGCGGATGACTGTGCACCGTGCCCACCCATCCTTTCACCATCTCATGTTCAGCCAGGAAGAGTTTGTCGTTATAGGCGAGTACCCGCCTTTTCAGCCCGGGTTCCGGAAACGATTCTTTGGCGGTCGTATTTGATGTCATCACCAGGTCAGGAAAAGTCTTTGCTCCAGTTCCCATTCGCTTTCTCCAATTTGACTCAGCGCGCTAACCAGCCGCCATCTACGGCTAGCACGTGTCCGTGCACGTAATCGCTCGCAGAGGAACACAAGAACACCGCTGCGCTGGCTACGTCCTGTGGCTCCCCCCATCTTCCGGCGGGGATCCTCTCCAGAAGCTGTCGGCTGCGGGCCGGATCGTCTCGCAACGCGGTGGTGTTGTCTGTGGCCATATATCCCGGCGCAATCGCATTTACGTTGATCCCCCTGGGAGCCCATTCGTTCGCCAGTGCTTTGGTTAACTGAGCAATACCCCCCTTCGCTGCGGCATAGGCAGGCACCAGAATTCCCCCTTGAAACGACAGCAGCGAAGCAATGTTCAGGATCTTTCCGCGAGCTCCTCTCTCAAGCATGTGCCGTCCGGCTAGCTGCGAGAGCCGGAATACCGCCGTCAAGTTAACAGCGATCAATTCATCCCAGAATTCCATAGGATATTCCGCAGCCGGAGCCCTGCGGATCACACCCGCGTTATTCACCAATACGTCGATTAAGCCAAACTCTGCGATCGTCTTTGCGATAAGACCGGCGCACACGTCCGGATCCGCCACATCTCCAGAAAAGTAGAAGGTCCTGGCGCCCGCTGCACGAATTTCGTCGCAGCATGCTCCGGGATTCTTATCCTGTCCGTGGCACCCAACATTTGCGCCGGCCTTTGCCAAAGCGACGGCGATTGCCGCGCCCAGTCCCCTGCGCGAACCGGTAACCAACGCATTCCTGCCGTTCAACTGAAAGGCTTCGAGGCTCATAGATCTCGCTCTTGCCGGGCTCGTCAAGGCACAGGACCCTCCAGGCTTGACTGCATTGTTTATTTGCGTCCCGTTTCCAGGCCGGAACTGCCTTGAAATCCCGGCTGAACATTCACCACACCAAACTGCCTGTCTTCGACTTCCTAATGGGCGGCCATGGCCCATAGAAAGGCGATTCGATGTCCCGGGACGGAAACATTCGGGTGGTAGCCACCTGGCATCAACACAGCATCTCCATCCCGCACCGGAGTCACTAGTTCCGGATACTCCGTATCATTGTATACAAGCTGGATTCCAAAGGCCGGCTCCGGCATGTCAAAGTACACGTACATCTCTTCCAGCATTTTGGCGTGCTCGTGGGGTGGCCAGCTAGTCCAGTTACCCGGTTCGGAAGTCGTGAAACCTGCAACCAGGCGTCCGGCCTCCACATTCTTGGCAATAAGCATATTCAACTCGCGTCTGGCACCCGGACTACCAGCCACAAATTTCAGGCGGGGATCCTCGGCCACGTCAGTGTAGCGAATGAGTTTCAGGGGGTATTTCCCTCCGACATCGGCCGAAAACTCCGCGAGATCGAGGGAACTCTTCGTCGAGACTTCGATAGCTGAATCGCGGGGAATGTATATAGCGTCAAATCGCCCCAATTCGAATTCGTTGCCGGCAGTCTTCACCACGCCATTGCCTGCCAGGCAGATCAGCCCTGTTTCCCGGTCCCCATTGGAAAAGGAGACCAGCGGTGTGGAAGCATTCAAAATGATGCGACCGTAGGACAGATGGCGCATCGTGCTGTTCTCCGGCGTTACCGCAAGATGACGCCCGCTCTGAGCGTTGGTTTTTCGAAAAACCATTTTTTCGACAGCGTCTGAGGATTGCATATTAGTAGAAAGCTCCTTTCTGATTGGTTCCAATCTCTTGAAAATGGCACAGGGTACGACAGCTCGATCAGCGGCCTTGCTCCGAGGTGGACAAAAACGCTAACCTACGTATCGGGCCTTGGCCATAAAAACTCACCATGGCATCGGGTATGGACGATGTATTATGCTGTTAACTCAACCACTGCAATTTGCATTACTCCTTCTAACCTTCTCTCCGAGTGCGCTGATTTCTCTGGCAGAGGAAAGCACTATCAATAGCGGGTTAAACCCTAAGGAAAATTTTGCTCTCCAGCCGTCTCTAACCAAGGAACCGTTTGGTACAATGCCGGACGGCACACAAGTCGACAAATATACACTTACGAACAGGCACGGCGTAAGAGTGGCCATCCTCACTTATGGTGGAATCGTTCAATCCATTACTGTGCCGGACAAGAACGGCAGGTTAGGAGACATCGTTCTCGGATTCGATCGGCTGGATGACTATATGAAAAGCGGTCACTATTTCGGTGCTATTGTCGGACGTTATGCTAATCGCATCGCAAATGGTCAGTTTACATTGGATGGCAAACAGTACCAGATTCCGGCGAACAGCGGCCCCAATGCGTTACACGGGGGAACGACGGGATTTAACCAGCAAGTCTGGGCGGCCGCCCCGATTGCGGGTTCAAATTATGTCGGAGTCGAGCTCGGTTATTTCTCGCCGGATAGCCAAATGGGTTTCCCGGGAAATCTGGATGTGACGGTTCGTTACACGTTGGATAATGATTACGCGTTGGCGATTCACTATTCAGCAATGACCGATAAACTTACGGTTCTGAATCTGACAAATCATACCTATTTCAATCTGGCCGGCGCCGGCAATGGAAATGTGCTGGACCAGGTCGCGATGATTAACGCCGACCAGTTTATTCAGGTGGATAAGACATTGGTTCCGACGGGTGCACTGCTCAGCGTCAATGGGACTCAGCTGGATTTCACCAAACCAATGCCAATCGGTGCAAGGATTCATTCTGACGAAGCGCAGCCCGGGAATGCTCAACCCAAACAGAGTGGATACGACTTCAACTGGGTGTTAAATAATCCGGGCAACCTAAACGCGTTGGCGGTGCGGGTGACTGACCCAGTATCGGGCCGCTCGGTCGAAATGTATACCACCGAACCGGGTGTCCAATTTTATACTGCCAACTTTCTTGACGGGACCTTAAAAGGGAAGGGCGGTTTGATTTACGAACATTGGGGCGCCTTCACGCTAGAGGCGCAGCATTATCCCGATTCCCCGAATCATCCAAGCTTTCCGAACACAGAACTTAGACCGGGTCAGATTTATACGCAGACAACGATCTATAGATTCTCACCTATTCTATGATCGACCACGGTTTTGTTAGCTCAGTTGCGGCGCGCAACGGGCGTTGCCCGTATTTTCCGCCTGTTCCAGGTTCCGCACCTAAAGGCTGCATGGCACCGAGGAATACAGTAGACGCACCTTCCAGGTGCGGAACTTGGAACCCGAAAACGCGGAAGTCAGGCTATCCCAGCGAACTGATTTCGTCCCATTCGATCGAGTTAATGAGGCGGAAGACTAGCGCCGTCCATCCGGTTTGGTGAGATGCCCCACAGCCACGGCCCGTCTCGCCGTGGAAGTATTCATTGAAGAGGACGAGATCTTTCCAGTCTGGATCAGTGGCGTACTGCTCGTTGCTGCCGTGGCATGGTCGGCGACCGTTTTCATCCGGCAGAAATAGGCGAATGAGGCGCAGCGCTAGTTCGGCGGCGACTTGCTTAAGGCTCATTTTTCGACCCGACCCCGTCGGGCATTCGACCTCCAGGGTGGTGTCAAAAAAATGGTGATACCGCTCGAGCGCTTCGATCACGAGGTAGTTGATAGGGAACCAGACAGGTCCGCGCCAATTGGAGTTGCCACCGAATAATCCGCTCGCCCCTTCGCCCGGAGCGTAATCGACCCGGTATTCTTGCCCATCGAGATGGAAAATGTACGGGTTTTTACCGTAAACCTTGGAAAGCGAACGAATGCCGAACGGAGACAAGAACTCGTTTTCGTCGAGAACATAGCGAAGGACGCTGCAGAGTCGATCTTTCGTTGGCACGGCCAAGAGCCGATGTTTGTGGCCGCGTGTTTCCGCAAACGTTATCAAGGAAGCCAGATCGGGGCGGTAGGCCAGGAACCAATCCATCCGCTTCTTGAAAGCTGGTACACGCTCCAGATCTTCTTCCTCCAGCACCTCAACAGCAACAAGCGGCAAAATGCCCACCAGCGATCGCGTTTTAAGGGGGATGGATTTGCCGCCCAACTTCAACTGGTCGTAATAAAATCCATCCCCTTCGTCCCATAGTCCGAAACCGCCAAGCGAGTTCATCGAGTCACAAATCGCAATAAAGTGCTCGAAGAACTTGGATGCCATATCTTGATAAACAGGGTTGTTCTGCGCGAGTTCCAGTGCGATGGAGAGCATCGTGAGACAATAGAATGCCATCCACGCTGTTCCGTCCGCCTGTTGCAGGTACCCCCCCTTCGGCAGCGGCCGCGAGCGATCGAAAACCCCGATATTATCAAGACCCAGAAAGCCGCCGGCAAAGATGTTATTTCCTTCAGTGTCCTTGCGATTTACCCACCACGTGAAGTTTAAGAGCAATTTGTGGAAAACTGATTCCAGGAATGCGACATCTCGACTCCCTCTCGCGCCCGTGATCTTATAAACGCGCCATGCGGCCCAAGCGTGGACGGGTGGATTAACGTCGGAAAAAGCAAACTCGTAGGCGGGCAGCTGGCCGTTGGGATGCATGTACCACTCGCGCAGGAAAAGAGACAGCTGTTGTTTCGCGAAAGCGGAATCAAGATTGGCAAACGGCAACATGTGGAATGCGAGATCCCATGCGGCAAACCAGGGATACTCCCATTTATCAGGCATCGAAATAACATCCTTCGTATAGATCTGCCGCCAGTCGTGATTCCGGCCGGCCGCTCGTTCCGGGGGCGGTTTCGGCTGGCTTGGGTCGCCTTGCAACCAATCAGTAACGATGTAGTGATAGAACTGCTTGCTCCACAAAAGGCCTGCTGCTGCCTGGCGGGCAATCTGAAGCTCTTGCGGCAGAGCTGTTCGGACAATAGATCCAAAGTAGAGGTCCGCCTCCGCCTGGCGAAGATCGAAAACCTCGTTCCCCGGCGTCAGGTTCTCGTGTTGTTCTTTGGCGGCAACCAAGCGGAGGAAGATAGTGCGCGATGCGCCCGGGCCGAGTTCCAGCCGGTAAACCGGCGCTGCTTTTGTTCCGGATCGAGCCGGATTCACCGCCACCAAATCTTGGTCGACGATGTATCGATGAAAAGCGTCCTTTACATGGGGCGAGTCGTTCTTTGCCGCGTAAAGGCGCTCAAAATTCGAGTGATTATCGGTGAAAACAACTTCCGGTGTCTCATCGTAAAACAGGAGCACCGGTTCTAAGGTCTCATGTTCCGTTTCCAGATAGGCGGAATCGCTCATCCGAATATTGGGACGGCGCGTGCATCCCTCATGGTCACAGTCCCAAGTCCAGGTGTTTCTGAACCACAAGGTTGGTAGAATAGTCAGGGGGCTTCGCTCCGCTGCGCGGTTATGAGCGGTAATCCGGATATGAATGTCGTTTGGGCCGGCTTTCGCATACTCGGCGAACACGTCGAAATAGCGGTTTTCCGAAAACGCATCTGTATCCGTGATTTCATACTCGAGCTTATCCCGGCCGCGGGCGCGATTTTTTGCCAGCAATTCCGGATATGGAAACGCCCGCTGCGGGTACTTATAGAGCGCTTTCAGGTAAGAGTGTGTCGGGGTGGAATCGAGATAGTAATAGCATTCTTTGACGTCTTCCCCGTGATTGCCTTCCGGGCCCGTCAAACCGAAGAGCCGTTCTTTGAGAATCGAATCTTTACCGTTCCAAAGCGCCAGCGCGAAACAGAGCCGACACTCTCGGTCGGTAATGCCTAGCAATCCGTCTTCGCCCCAGCGGTAAACTCGGCTGCGCGCCTGTTCGTGCGGGAAATACGACCACGGATCGCCATTTTCCGAGTAGTCCTCCCGGACGGTTGCCCATTGCCTCTCGCTCAAATAAGGGCCCCAACGCTTCCAGTTCTTGATACGGGCCTGGTCCTCCTGAAGACGGAGAAGTTCGGGATTGCTCTGTGAATCAGTCATAACCACCATCAATTCCGGGCTAGCCTGGGCGCAAACACAGTCGTCCCATGCTTCGCCGTCGTGTTGTAGAGCGGCTTGCTCAGCCGCCGGAACGACTGAAACCATCTACGCGGCGCCTGAGCCAGGCGCCCTACAAGAACAACCCGCACAACTTGTTATCCTGGCCCGGGATTTTATCTTTCTTTCCAAGCCGCTGTTGAAGCGGCTTTCCAGCCTAAAATGGTTGTCCAGGCGAACAATTGCAATTCCTAAAACTCGTGTTTAGCTTGCCTCCCTTCGAATATGTCTACGAGCGTCATCCCAGAGGGTCGGTTAACCGATGTGCATTTCAGCAACGACGAAATTGCGCGGTACTCGAGACACCTGATTATGCCAGAGGTAACCCTTGAGGGGCAGAAGAAACTCAAGGCGGCGAGCGTCCTCTGCATTGGCACGGGCGGATTGGGATCGCCGATTGCTCTTTACCTCGCCGCCGCGGGGGTAGGGCGCATGGGGCTAGTCGATCCGGACGTGGTCGACTTTTCGAATCTGCAACGGCAGATCCTGCATGGTACCGATGACGTCGGTCGGAAAAAGCTCAATTCCGCTCGAGATCGCATCAAGGCGGTGAATCCGAACGTCCAAGTTGATTTGCATGACTGCCTCTTCCGTAGCGAGAACGCCACCGAGTTAGTCGAAGCTTACGATATCGTGATCGACGGCACCGACAATTTCCCGACGCGTTATCTTTCGAACGACGTCTGTGTTCTGGCGAAGAAACCGAACATATACGGATCGATCTTTCGCTTTGAAGGGCAATGTACTGTATTTGCGCCGCATCTAGGCGGACCGTGCTATCGATGCATGTTTCCTGAGCCGCCGCCGCCTGGGATGGTGCCGAGCTGTGCGGAGGGCGGGGTTCTTGGCGTATTGCCAGGTGTTATCGGGGTCATGCAGGCGATCGAAGCGATCAAGCTGATCCTTGGGATTGGTGATCCCTTGATCGGGCGGCTGGTTAGTTTCGATGCGCTGAAAATGAGTTTCAAGGAGTTCAAGATCCGCAGAGATACAAATTGTCCGATTTGCGGAACCAATCCAACAATTCACGAGCTCATCGACTATGATCAGTTCTGTGGGATTCCCCAGGCCGACGCCGAGGCCGAGAAGGAGATGGATGTCCCGACGATCACGGCACGCGATCTCCGGGCGAAGATGGAACGGCAAGAACCGTTCGTCCTCGTGGACGTTCGCGAACCATACGAGTACGAAATCTGCCGAATCCCTGGCTCCAAACTCATTCCGGTCGGTGAGTTGCCGGCGCGGCTGAGCGAATTGGACACTGCGGATGAAATTGTTCTCCAGTGCAAGAGCGGTGCTCGAAGCGCCCGCGCTCTCCATATTCTCCAGGAGGCCGGGTTTCGAAAATTAGCGAATCTGCAGGGCGGCATCACTGCATGGGCTGATCAGGTAGATCCATCGGTGCCAAAATATTAGAAGGCGCCGGGAACGCCAACGGTTGCCGAAATCGCCGAGCGATCGTTGGCGTTCCCGGCGCTTTCTTATGGATTCGGAAATTCTCGCGATTCTTCAGTGCCCGATCAGTCGCGGGCCATTGCGTCTCGCCACGCCAGGTGAGCTCGGAGTCATCAACGCTCAAATCCGCAACGCCGCACTCCGGCGGCGAGATGGGAGCCTGATGGAAGGTGAGTTGACGGAATGTCTGCTTTGCGAATCGGCCGGATTATGCTATCCGATTCGCGATGATCTGCCCGTGCTGCTAGCAGATGAGGCCTTTGACCTACCTCAACAAGACGCCGATATCGCCGGATAAGTGCTCCCGCGGCCGCGCGAGCGACTATCGGCATTCCTACCGCTTCCGCTAAGTCCTCCCCGTATGGGAAAAGAAGACAAATTCCCAAAAAAACGCGTGATTCTGGATGCGCTTGACCAGAATAAGTCGATCGACTTGGAGAAGTACCGAGAAGAGCTGAAGGACCATCATCTTCGTCTCCTGCTTCTTCAACGCTCTTTGAAGAAGACCAAACACAACGTTATCATCGTGGTCGAAGGTCCGGATGCTGCAGGAAAGGGAGGTGCAATCAAGCGTCTCGTAGAGAGGCTGGATCCGCGCGAGTACCGCGTCTACTCGACTGTTAAACCGACCCAGGAAGAGTACCAGCATCATTACCTTTGGAGATTTTGGAATAAACTTCCGGCCTACGGGCAGGTCGCAATTTTTGATCGATCCTGGTACGGGCGAGTTTTGGTGGAGCGCGTGGAAGAGTTTGCCACGCCGGCCGAGTGGAAGCGAGCCTATCGCGAGATCAACGAATTTGAGCGTGTCCTGGTTAATGATGGGTCGCTGATTTTAAAATTCTACCTGTACATCACAAAGGATGAACAACTCAACCGCTTCAAAAATCGCGAAGCGGATCCGTTGAAACACTGGAAAATCACCGAGGAAGACTGGCGAAACCGAAAAAAATGGGAGGAACACAATCTGGCCGCCGAAGACATGTTCGAGCAAACCTCAACGCCGGAGGCCCCTTGGACGGTCGTAGAGGCTAATTACAAGTGGTACGCACGACTCAAAATGCTGAAGACGACAATCAAGGGGCTCGAATCGCTCGGCTTAAAGGAGGGATAGGTGGACCGGTTCGGTGTTCCAAGTTCCAAGTTCTGGGTTCTAGTCAAACAGAGCCAGGATCCACGCATTGGCGCGGCGATCGGCTAAGGGCGAGGCGTGGGTACGAGGCTTGCCGAGCCTAACCGGAAAGGCTGCCAACCCCCGACCTGCGGCGCGTCAACTTAACCAAAATTCCGAGATTCGGCGGCGACGGAGCGCCGCCCTCCAAGGTAATTTCGGAATTTGCGACTAACGGCTGCACGCCGAAGGCGTAAGAGAACTTAGCCCAGGGTGGAGCGCAGCGGAACCCTGGGTACCTGTAACAAATCAAGGCCTAGCTCTGAAGGAGCGGAAGAATCGCTCGAAAACGCAGAGTCATAGGAAAACTCAGTCAGGATTTCGAGGACGACGACGAGGGTCCAAGACGTGGGTTCGGTCTCTTACGCTCCTTCAGAGCGGTGCGTAAATTTATTATGAATACCCACGCGTCGGTCGTGAGGTCGGTTGGTAGCAAGCTATCGTGGGAACCGCTGGATTGAACCACGATCAGTCCGGACTCGCTACGGACAACCTTGCCACCAACGATCCGGTCTGGAAGATTCGTTGCGATGGTATCCGTCAGCGATTGGTTGTTCAGGCGTTGAATTGAACGCGAGGTATTGCCTGGACGCGGGAGCAGAGCCTGAGGGGCAGCCGTCGGGGTCATAGTTTGCGGAGCACCGGCGGCCTGAGCCATTGAATATCCGGGCGATTTCTGATGCGATACGCAGGCGCCGAACAAAAAAAATGAACAGCGCAAGCAAAATGATCTTGAGGAAGGCTAATTTCGGCATGCCTACAATCAACGGGTTCGCGATTTCAAGTTGGTTCGACGTAAATCAGATCAGATTTGTTTGGTTTTTTTTGTTCGTGATTCTAACTGGATGCCATCGGCAAACCTCGGAACAGCGCGCGGAGCGAGACGCCCAAGAAGGAAGATATCAATCGGCGATCACGCACTACGAAGATTCGCTTGCCCAGGGCGATCGAGTGCGAATTCATCTGAAGATGGCGGACTTATTCGCAACGAAACTGCACGACTCGGCCGGCGCAATCTATCATTACCGGCGAGTGCTAGCGCTGCGGTCTTCCGGACGGGAAGCCGATTTGGCTCGGAATCAGCTCAAGACGCTTGCGAGCGTCTCTTTCTCAGAGAATGGAACTGGCCAGGAGAAACCTGCCGCCTCTAAAATTTCGGCGGCTGTCGTGGCTGCTGCCGAAGCAGAGCGAAAGGCCAAAAGCAGGGTGCGCACCTACGTAGTGCAGTCCGGCGACACGCTCGTGTCGATCTCGCGGAAATTCTACGAAACCCCAAACCGCTGGAAGGACATCCTTGATACGAACAAGTACAAGGTTACAAACCCGGATGAATTGAAAGCGGGACAGACCATCATCCTTCCTTGATTCAGCCCCGATCTTTGACGATTCAATAGCATGCTAAGAACTATCGGCATCCTTTTGCTCTCAGCGAGCCTCTTTGTGAATGAACCCTCCTTCGTTCGAGCCGCCGATCTCGGCGCCGAAGGCTACGCGGCGCGGGGAGTCCAGAATGTGAAGGAAGGGAAAGACCCGGAGGCTCTGGAAGACTTTACCAAAGCGATCGAGTTAGCCCCAAATCAAGCGATCCATTATCGCAATCGCGCAGCGTTGTGTGCGCGAACGAAACAGTGGGAGAAGGCTGTCGCGGACTACGATAAAGCCCTGGAGCTGCAAAAGGACGACGGCGCGACTCGGCTGAATCGGGCTTATGCCGAGCTACAACTCGGGAAACTGGATGACGCGGAAAGGGATTTTAGTGTGGTGTTGCAGACGCAACCGGACAATGAGCGCGCGCTGCGTTTCCGGTCCTACGTGTGGTCGGCGAAGAAGGAGCCTGCCAAAGCAATTCAAGATCTTAGCAAACTGATCGAGAAGAATCCAAATGACCCGCAGAACTATCGGGCCCGCGGAGACGCCTACGCGGCCACTGGACAATGGAAAGAGGCCGTCACCGATTTCACCAAAGTCCTGGAATTGAATCCGAAAGATGTCGATACGATCTCGGCGAGAGCGACAGCCTACCTGCACCTCGCCGACAAAGCTAAAGCCGATCAGGATTTAAATGCATTGGTTCAGGCGAAGCCTGATGATATTGCAGCACTTCAACTCCTGGCTCAGGATAATTTTGAGGAAAACCAATTCGACCAGGCGGTCACGAACTACTCCAAAGCTATTGAACTGAAGCCCAACGACGCGTTGCTCTACAGCGGGCGTGGCTATGCCAGGCTGAAGAAAGACGATAAGGAGGGTGCGCTCGCCGATTTCAATAAGGCGATTGAGTTGGACCCTAAGAACAATACGTATCTCACAGCGCGTTCGTACCTCTACGAGGTTGCCGGCGATCCGAATAAAGCGATTGACGACTTTAGTCGCCTTATCGCGGCAAAACCCGACGACACAGATCTATACATGCGCCGCGCGGACCTGTATATGAAAGTGGAAAAGTGGGATGAGGCCCTGGCGGATTACGAAAAAGTATTAACAGCGGATTCGAACAACGCGCTGGCTCTTGCCGGCAAAGGCATGGCGATCGCCAAGAAGGGAGACCGCCGCGCCGGAGCCGAGCAATTGCAGAAAGCTCTGCAATTGACCAATGATCCAAAGAAGCAGGAGGATATTCGGGAAAAGCTCCGTGAGCTTGGGGTCGGCCCGCTGCTCTAGCCCGCAAATCTCACAGGCCAGATTCTGATGCAGGGCGAAGCTCCGTTGTTCGTCAATTTTGCTAACCCCTGTCAAAGCTGTATTTACCTGGTCCAACGAACAGAAGGATCACAAACACAAATACCATCTCCAAGGGCCGGGAAAAATCGGCGAACCCGTGACCGGACCGGAGAAGGAACATGAAAGCGACAAACATCGTCACGCCGATAAAAAAACAGGCGGGCCGACAAAACAATCCGAGGATTAGAAGAATCCCACCACCTAATTCAGATAACCCCGCGGCCAATCCCCAAAACTTTGGCAGAAAGGCGATTCCGATGCTTGCCATGGCGTGACCATATTTTTCCCAGCCCGCTTGACCGGCTGCAAGCTTGGGCCAGCCGTGCAAGACATACATCACACCAAGTCCGACCCTTCCGACCAACAGACCGAAATCGCTGTATTTGCTAAGAGCGTTGAACATGGCGCTTCATTTTGCGGAGAGAAGCAGCGATGACAATAAACAAATCGGGAAAATCTTTCTTGGGCGATCCTGTAGGGCGGCTGGCTCAGCCGCCGAGATGACCAGGTTTTAGGCTCAGCAAGCTTCGCCCTACCCGCATTTCTCGCAATCACGCTTGGTTGCGGCTCCGCCGCGCTTGTGGATAGATCCAAATCGAGATTCCGGGGGCAGCCTTCCTATCCCGGTTCGATGCCGAACTCGCGCAGCAGTGCGGTCACCATTTCCATTGGGAGACCTACCACGTTGGTGAAGGAGCCATCGACGCGCTCAATGATTGATGTCGAATCGATCTGCGCGGCGTAAGCTCCAGCTTTGTCCAGCGGGTGAACCAGTTGAAAGTACCGCTCGATCGCTGCATCATCGAGAACCTTGAATGTAACGGTGCTATGGACCGACTCTGTCACGACGAGACCGCGGGCAGCATGAATGACAGAAACGCTGGTTATGACTTCATGGCTCTTGCCGGACAGTTCCAGCAGCATCTCTCTTGCCTCGGCGAAGCCAGCCGGTTTCCCGAATACCTTTGTCCCGAGCGCCACGAGCGTATCGGCTCCGAGCACCACCGCATCCGGGTGAAGCAACGCCACCGCTAACGCCTTTCGATGTGCATTAAACAGCGTCAATTCCCGCGGAGTTAAATAATCGGTATGGAGCTCGTTCGTGGACGGCGCCACGACCTCCGGATGGAAGCCAGCCTCAATCAACAATTGAGTTCGGCGCGGTGAACCTGAAGCGAGAATAAACCGGCTCACTGCGAATTGTCTTCGCTCTTGTCCTTATTCTGAAGCGAGTTTGGACTGAGTTCCTTGTAATCTATCGGGATAGTGAAATCAGAGTCCGCCAGGCTCGTCTCCTCGACTGAATCAACCGTAGTCGTGATCTTCTGCCCCAGGACTTCGACTACGGTCCGGATTGGCATCCCGGGATATTTTTCCGGGGGAATCGACATGTTGCGGAAAATGTCCATTCCGGGCCCGCTTTGCACGTTAAACAAAGCTTTTACGACTTCTTGATAGTTCGGGAAATTCTTTGCGACAGCGACAGTCGTCTGTATGCCGCCAACTGAGGCGGTATATTCCTCAGTTTCGTAGCCGTTGATGGTTTCCCTCTTTCCGGTTGGTTTGAATTCGGCTTGAGCTGCGTCTCCCTCCTTGCCGCTGAGCAGATTTTTCATCGCCTCCGCCTGTGCCCGGAGCTGCTCGCCACTGATTTTCATGTAGGCCTTCTGAGGATGAAGGAGAACGGTTGTTACTCCGGTCGCGGAGTCAATGATGGCACTGGTCTGGTCCGTTGCTTCGATGCGACACTTGGTATCTTTGATTTTCAGCGTCACTTGCTGCGTCTGGCCGGAGTTTTCGACCTCCTGTTTTACAATTAAATCGGCGCTGAGAGTCGGTGCCGCAACAGCCAGAAAAATGGACGCGACAATGGCGGTTCTCATATCAAATGCTCAGTCATTCTACACTAGAGGAAAACGAGAGATGAACAAGGAGACAGAAGCCGATCCGCGTCAAGGGCGTTCGGCGTTTGGTGTTTGGCGTTCGCGCCCTACAAGCGTCCCGCCAAACGCAATTGCTATTCTTTCACGAAGGCAACGAGGTCTACCATTTGCGGCAAAGGCAAGCTGACGGTGATACCTAGCAACTGGGTCCTTTCCAGTCTCCAGCGGGCAAAGTTGTAGCCCTGGCGCTGAAACGAACGCCATGCCGGGTCGATGGTCAGGGATTGGAGTTTCTCTTTACTTACGACGCAGAGCGCGGGACCGGCTGCAGTCATGAAATGAGAGAAGTCGCCGGGCTGGAGCCGAACGTGAAATGCTTTCGTCGTAGCTCGCAGGTACCAAACCAAGCTCTGTTCATCGTAACCCACCGACGCGGTGCGCATCTCAACCCTCAAATCCGGTTGAACTGCTTCGACGATCGCCCGCGAAGGGAAGTAGGGCGCGATGGCTGGAAAACCGGCGAGCGTAACGCCAAGATAAATCGCGATAATTATCCCAACTATTCGAACCGCCCAACGACTCTGTGCGACCTGCCGAGCCACCAGGATCGAAAGCATGGGGAAACATGGGAGGATATAGTGCGGCAACTTCGTTTGAATCAGGGTGAAAACTATGAATACTGGCACAATCGTGCACAGGAGGTAATTTTCTGGTGGCTCGCGCCGGCTTCGCAATTGCCGAATGGCGCTGGGCAAAAAAACGCACCAGGGAAAAAAACTGAAGAAAATCGAAATGAGATAAAAGGGCAGCAGCGCGAAATATCCGAGAAGTCCGCCCCCTCCGTGACTCTCCATCGGCTCGATCGACCGCCTAAGGACGTGCTTTCCGATGCCCACGCTGAAAAACTCACCATGCGTCAGCAAGAGTGCGGGAATGCCCCAGAGTCCGATAATAAAAGTCGCGACTAACAGTCCGCCGAGCGCGCTTGCTGCCTGCAAACGGTAGCGGGTTCCGCTGATCCAGGCGGAGAGCGGTGGAGAAAATATCGGCAGAAGCGCAACTGGTCCCTTCGCTAGAAATCCAAGAGCTAGCGAAGCGTAAAAACACAACCAGAGGACCGTTGATTCAGGGCTGCCTCCGCCTGTGCTCCGGTGCGCCTGTAGCCCCAAGGGCCGCGGCGACGGCTTGGCGGAATCGGGGTTGCGCAGCCGCTCCCAACCGATCCATGAAGCCGTCAGGAAAAAGAACGCCATAGGCATATCGGCGACACCGGCTCGGGCGTGGATGAAGACCTGGAGGCAGGTTCCGAAAACCAGACCAGCCCAAAACCCTACGTTTGGACCGTAAAGGCGGGCACCCCAAGCGGCGGTTACGATTGCTGTGGCAGCAGCGAACAGCGCTGAGGGAAAGCGCACCGCAAAGTCATTTTCGCCAAGAACAGCGAACGCGGCGGCCTGACACCAGTAAGTCAGAGGTGGTTTATCGAATCGATAATTCCCATTAATTCTCGGAATAATGAAATCACCGCTCTGCCGCATTTCGCGCGAGGCCTCGGCGAATCGGGGCTCGTCACGATCAATGAGCGGCAAGGACCAATTCCCGAGCGAGTAGAGCAAAACCAGACCAAGAAACAGAAGAAGCAGATGCGAGAATCTAATCATTCACGGGAGATGCCAAATTCCCGCAATGAGCGTGTGGCTGCATATGACGGGTGAGATTTGCGGGCTAGCTGGAGCGGTGTAGTTAATCTCAGACATGGAAATCGATCAGCTTAGCGGAAGTAGACCAAAAGAAAACAGCGATTCAGGATCGAAAGGATCGCCTCTACTCCGCTGGCTTTTGCTGTTTGGCGTTGTACTGGCCATCGTAAGTTTCTGCTTCGACGACGCCTGTTGGGCTTGGATCCGGGAGCATCAACAGAGCGGGCTGTTAAGGCTGGCAGGGATTTTGAGCAAGTACGGGGATTGGCCAGAGCTGATGTTTATGGGGCTGCTTGGTCTTGCGGTCGCATGGTGGGCTAGCCGGCGCAAGGCGGTAAAAGTATTGCTTTGCATGTTAATTGCATCGACCATTGCTGGCGGAGTCGTTAATACCGTGCGTCTGACGACCGGGCGAACCAGACCGAATGCCGTCCAGATACCGCAAGGGTGGTTCGGTCTGCGCCGCAATGGAGAATGGCTGCTCTTTAAGAACAAATACCATGCGTTTCCGTCCGGGCACTCCGCCAGCGCCTTTGCTTTCTTCGGTGTTCTCGCTTTTGCTTACCGCCGGATTGGCTGGTGTTTCCTCGGTCCTGCTGCCGCGATCGGGTGGTCCCGGATTTACCTGGGCGCTCATCATCTTTCCGACGTCCTGGTGGGGATGATTGTGGGCATGGTATTCGCCTACTATGTCTGGATTCGGGTAGGACCATGGCTTGAACAAAGGCTGCTATGAAAGCGACAATAGATGGCGACCTTACGCTCGCATTCGACGACGAAGGGGAAGGGGTACCAATCGTCTTGCTCCACGCATTTGCGACTGACCGGTCAATGTGGGAGCCGCAAATCAACCAGCTGAGTAAGCGTTGGCGTGTGATTGCTCCGGATTTGCGGGGCTTTGGCTTCTCCGATCCCACTGATGGGGCTCCGGTATCAATGGACCGTTATGCCGATGACATTGCCAAACTGCTTGATCACCTCAATGTATCGGCGGCCGTCATTGGAGGTCTGTCGCTTGGCGGTTACGTTGCACTGGCCTTTGCCCAAAACTACCCGGAGCGAACCAAGGCGTTGATCCTCGCGAATACGAAAGCGACTGCGGACGAAGATGTCGTAAGAAACGCGCGGTTTGCGCTGGCCAAGGACGTCGAGCGCGTGGGAATCAGGGCCGTTGTGGAGGCGTATGATGGCAGATTGCTCGGTCCCAACGCGAACTTAAACAGCCAGGATTTCGTTTGGAATATGTTAGCCAATCAGCCCAGCACAGGTGCAGTATCCGCGATTCTCGGAATGGCAGCACGCCCGGATCGACAGGATTTCCTCAAACAAGTTACAGTTCCGACATTGATAATCAGCGGAACCGCGGACGCCGTCATTCCATCCGCCGAGAGCGAATCAATGCACCGTCAGATTGTCAACAGTACCTTCATCAACGTTCCTGGCGCCGGTCATCTGTCTAACGTCGATAACCCGACGGAATTTAATCTGGCTGTTGAACGCTTTATGGAGGGTATGGCTCCTCTTCGTTAGCGGCGCACTTCTTGTAAGTCAGGCCTCTCAGCTTCCCTTGCATGAAGGCGTCGATGTCCCCGTCCATTACCGCTTGGACGTTGCTTGTCTCGACCCCGGTCCGATGATCCTTCACCATCTGGTAGGGCTGGAAAACGTACGAGCGAATCTGGTTGCCCCAAGCAATGTCCCCTTTCTCGCCATATTGCCGGTCCAGTTCAGCGCGCTTTTTATCCTGTTCCACCTGGTATAGCTTGGCCTTTAGCATGCTCAGAGCCATCTGACGATTTCGTCCCTGGCTTCGCTCGGCCTGACACGCCACAACAATCCCAGTTGGCAGGTGGGTGATCCGCACAGCGGTTTCTACTTTGTTTACATTCTGCCCGCCTTTGCCGCCGCTCCGATAGGTATCAATGAACAAGTCGTTTTCCTTGAGCTCAATATCGACTTCGTCCTTCAATTCGGGGACCGCGTCGACGCTGGCAAAAGAAGTGTGCCTGCGCTTGTTCGCATCAAAAGGCGAGATGCGAACCAGGCGATGGACGCCGCGCTCGGTCTGCAGATAACCATACGCATACTCGCCAGACACCAGAATCGTTACGGACTTTATGCCGGCACCCTCACCCTGCTGGATGTCGACGATCCGGTTCGAGAATCCATTGCGCTCGATCCAGCGCTGGTACATACGCAGCAGCATGTCCGCCCAGTCGCAAGATTCCGTCCCGCCGGCGCCGGCGTGAATGGTTAAAAATGCATTGTTCCGATCAAACTCGCCGGACAAAAGTACCCTCAGTTCGAAGTTCTCGAGTTCCCTCAGAACCGTTGCGTACTCTTGCGTTACTTCGGAGAACGCGGCGCGCTGCGCCCCAGGTTCGGATTCCTCTTCTGCCAGCCCTCGAAGAACTTCCAGGTCCTCTGTTCTCTGGATAAGGGCGGCGAGCGGTTCAATCTTGGCGCGGATCGCCGTGGCTTCGTCGATCACCGACTGCGCTTTCTCTTTGTTGCTCCAGAAATCAGGAGCAGCCATCAACTGATCGAGTTCGTTTAAGCGGGCCTGGAGCTTCGGATAGTCAAAGATACCTCCGCAACTCTCCTACACGGGATTTCAATTCATCGGTTCGAATCGCCTGGAAATCGGTTTCCATAATCCAGGTAAGGTGATCGAATCTGCTGAGTTGTAAAGCACCAGGGCGATCTAAGCGTATCGGCGTGTGGCAGAGCACTGGAGGAATGGAGGAATGGAGGGATGGAGGGATGGAAGGAATGGAGGAAATCGGTAGGGCGAACTTCAGGTGAGCCGCCGCTGCAAAAGCTGTTTGATTCCTTATGCTAGGCGGTTCCGCCCATGCGACGGAGTCCCGGTTGCATTCTGTTCTGAATGCCAAAGTCCACCACGGTAATCTTTGCGCCCAGGAGCATCCCTGCCGGGATAACGAACATGTTGACGATCGAGTGCTCAAACCCTTGGGCAAAGAAGGCGAATATCGGTAACCATGCCGCTAGAATCTTTCCGGTGGTCGAGCTCGAGGTCATCGCCATCACCACCCCGAGACAGACCATCCAGTTGCAGAGGATCGCTTTTGTGAAAACCGTTACAAATCCATGCAGCCCGAACTTTGCGTACCCGATGGTTTTAGCTTGAGCGATCGCCACGAGCTTAGCGGCGATTCCCGTAGAATCAGGAGACTGTCCCATCATGGTGAGCACACAGACCAGGAGTAGGGCGTAAACTACGCTCCCGATCAAGTTGCCGAGCAAGACCCAGCCGAGGTTCGCCAGCATTTCGGAAAGCGAAAGTTTGCCTTCTTTCCAAGCCAGCGGGAGCAGGGCGAAGCTCCCTTCCAGTCCAAGAACTACGATCATCACGAACCCGACAGGGAAGATCAGCGCGCCGATCAGCGGCACATTGGTCTGGATCGCTCCGGTAATCGCCAGGCTGGTGGCGAAACCGAGCAGAGCCCCCGAAAGAGAGCCTCGAATCAGCAGGTCTTTGACTGAGAGAGCGCCTTTGCTTATCCCAGCGGCAAGCATGGCCTGGACGGTATCGGCAGGTTTGATGTAATCCATAGTCGAGGAAAGAATCTTGAAGCGATCTTGGAAGCCTAATCCGTGCCAAAAGGACGGCTAATCCCGGATCCCGAAAATGACTTGTAGGGCGGCTGGGTCCCGACTTCGCAAAGCCTTCGTCGCGGCTGGACTCGGCGCAAGAATGTAGGATCGGCCAAGGAAAATCCGGGGGGGCGCCATAGCGTCAGCGACGGCGGCAGCCGCTGGAACTTCCGTCATCGTCGCAAATGCGCTGCGACTGGATATTTGATCAAGATGACGATCTACAGCCTCACCCTGCATCGCTCACAAATCAGGATTTGTAGCTCTACAGCTCTGAATCGTGCATATTTCCGCGAGGATTTTTGCCGCCGAAAGCTGGTAGGGCGAATTCGTCACGCGAAGCGGGACAAATGAGCCTCAAAGGGGCTAACAACATTTCCGGCTTAGGCTCATCCGCAGTGGCGGATTCGCCCTACCGTCATTCCTTAATTACGCCGACCCCCGATCACCTCATTTCGCACGAATCACGTTTGGTTGCGGCTCCGTCCTACAAGGCAATGTCGGGTTTTGATTCATCGTTAACCCGGGCCTGCAGCCCAGCGTGTGTCTGCAGATGGCGAGTGAGATTGCGGACTAGTCTGCTAATCGAAGCGGTTCCAGATCCGGGTCCGACTTCGCCAGCTCGGCGAAGCTATGGTCGAGCTCAATCGCTGCCTTCAGGCAATACCTGGCTTGTTCCAGCTCACCCAACTGGGCCGCGTAACATCCCAGGTTGAAATGGATCACAGCGCAGCCGGGAAATTTTGCGACCACGCCTTGAAGAATGTCGCGCGCGGAGAGCAGATCTCGAGCGCGCCTCGTGGCGTAGGCGAGCGCGACAAACCAACTGGGATCTTCCGGATCCTTCTCAGTCAATCGGCCGGCAACCGCGACAGCTTCTCCCCATTTTTGCCAGCTCTGGTAGACCTCTAACCAGGCGACAAGGACCGGTAGGCTGTCCTTCGCCTGCTCGGGAATCTCCTCGAGCTCGCCGACTGCTTCCTGGTAAAGGCCAAGGTCCGTAAATCCGCTCGAAGCTAAAATGCGGCGTTGGATCTGGGGTTCGAGCACCATCTCGCTCAAATCCAGCTACCAGCTGGAAGAACAGCGTTCTTGGGAATAACTACGACCCCGTCTCGAATATAAAAATTCGCTGCGTCGACGTTGGGCGCTTTCCCGTCGGGAGTGATAACCACTCCCTCGCCAATCCGGGCATTCTTGTCGATAATCGCCCGGTCGATTACGCAATTGCGCGCGATGCCAAGAGGAGGATTCCCTGGGCTGGGCTGGGGTGCGTCGTCTTCATAGAAGTCGGCTCCCATAATGACAGAATTTCGGATCGTAGCCCCGTTTTCGATTACGCTCCGAACGCCGATAACGGCACGATCGATGTGCGCATCCGAAATGATGCAACCGTCTGCGATGATCGCGTGACGAACGGTGGCCGCATTGATCTTGCTGGCCGGCAGAAATCTGGGCCGGGTGTAGATCGGCGCCTTCCGGTCAAAAAAATTGTAAGGAGGCAGCGGATCAGTTAACGCCAGGTTTGCTTCGAAAAAGGCCCGGATCGTCCCGATGTCCTCCCAGTAGCCTTGGAAAACATAGGCCATGACCTTGTAGTTCTGCAGCGACGCTGGAATAATGTGTTTTCCAAAATCGTCCAGGTCGTTGTTCAACGCATCAATGAGAATCTGCCGGTTGAAAACATAAATGCCCATGGACCCTTGATACAGCTCTGCATCCGGCGGATGCCCGAGTTCTTTCAGAAGCGCTCCGGGGATACGAAGCTCGTCCAGCAATGTCGGATCCTTCGGTTTTTCTTCAAAGCGGAAGATGCGCCGGTTGGAATCGCTGTGCATGATTCCGAAGCTTGAGGCAGCAACACGATCCACGGGGGTGACTGCAAGTGTGATATCGGCACCGGTGTCAAGGTGCTGCTCAAGCAGATCCGTGTAATCCATTCGGTAGAGTTGGTCCCCGCTCAGGATGAGGTAATAGTCATAGGGGCCTTCCAGAAAGTAGCGCAGGTTTTGCCGCACCGCGTCAGCCGTTCCCTGGTACCAACGGGCGGCTTCCGGGGTTTGCTGCGCTGCCAGGATCTCGACAAAGTTTGTTGAAAAAGTGTCGAATTTATAACTCGCGTTGATATGCCGATGTAGCGACGTGCTGTTAAACTGGGTCAAGACGTAGACGCGCCGCAGGCCGGAATTGAGGCAATTGCTAATAGGGATATCGACCAGGCGATACTTCCCGCCGAGCGGTACGGCAGGTTTGGCGCGGTCCTTCGTCAGTGGGAAAAGCCTCGTGCCGGCTCCGCCTCCCATAACGATCGCGAGGGTTTTTTGCTGGAGGGATGCGACGTCCATAACGGTCTGGAGTTGAGTGCCCGACTACTTTCGCCTCAGGACATCTTGCAAGCACGAAGAATCTTTGTCACGATGCTTTTTGTTTATGTGTGGCATCATTGGATATATCGGGCAAGCCGAAGCGATGCCGATCCTGCTCGAAGGACTGCGCAAACTCGAGTATCGCGGCTACGATTCTGCCGGTGTCGCGCTGATCGCGAATGGTTCGATGGAGGTCCGGAAGTGCGCTGGGCGTATTGCCAATCTGGCTCAGCTGATTCAGAATAGTCCGGTCTCTGGTACAGTAGGGCTCGGACACACTCGATGGGCAACCCATGGCGGGGTTACCGATGCCAACGCGCATCCTCACCTGGACCAAAGCGGCAAACTCGCGCTGATCCATAACGGAGTAATCGAAAACTTTCAACAACTGCGAGACCAGCTACTCGGCCAGGGACACGTCTTTCGAACCGAAACCGACACCGAGGTGCTGACGCATCTGATCGGCTCGATTTTCGATGCGATGCCCGGGGAGCGTTCTAAGGAGAATCTTCTTGAAGCGTTACGCACGGCGCTAAAGCAGGTGAACGGCACTTATGGATTGGCTCTAGTCCATCTCGATCTGCCCAGCGTTCTTCTGGCGGCGCGCCGGGGCAGTCCCCTGATTCTCGGTATCGGGAAGGGCCAGAACTTCGTTGTTAGCGATGCAAGCGCAATCGTCGGGCATACGCGAGACGTTGTTTATCTGGACGACTACGATTTAGTCACCGTAGAGCGAGACAATTTTGATATCGTGTCATTAGCGGGTGCCGGTGCTCCCTTCGAGGTCAGTCACGTCGAGTTTACCACCGAAGACACGGACAAGGGGGAGTATCCCCACTACATGCTCAAGGAGATCTTTGAGCAACCGGATGCTATCCGGGACGCGATGCGAGGCCGGCTGTCGGCGGAAGAATCGACGGCCAAGCTAGGCGGATTGAACATGTCCTCTCGTGAGCTCCGCGACATTGAGCGAATTGTGCTTACGGCTTGCGGAACCGCCTTTCATGCCGCCCTGGCCGGCGAACACCTGATTGAGGGTTTGGCTCATCTACCGACGGAGTGCGAATTCGCCAGTGAATTCAGATATCGCAACATGCCGATGAACAAGGACACTCTGGTGTTCGCGATCAGCCAGAGCGGCGAAACGATCGATACGCTCGCTGCGCTGCGCGAAAGTAAGCGGAAGGGGCATCGAACGCTGGGAATCTGTAACAACGTCGGAAGCACCATCGCGCGCGAAAGCGATGGCGGCGTTTACATGCATGCCGGTCCGGAAATCGGGGTAGCTGCCACGAAGTCATTCACGTCCCAAATCACGGTCCTGGCGTTACTGGCGTTGCTGCTGGGGAGAATCCGCCATTTGTCCAGTTCGCAGGGGATCGAAACGATTCACGCGCTCGAAAGTATCCCGGACAAGGCTCGGCAGGTGCTGACTCAGGCCGAGCGGATTCGGGAGCTTGCCGAAAAATATGCCGATTCTGCCGGTTTTCTGTTCTTCGGCCGGCAGTTCAACTATCCGAACGCCTTGGAAGGCGCGCTTAAGCTCAAAGAGATCAGCTACAAATTCGCCGAGGGCCATCCTAGCGCAGAGCTGAAACATGGCGTCATTGCTGTCGTCCGCCCGGAAGTACCTTCGATTATGATTGCGCCGGACGATGCGGTTCTGGAGAAGAACATCAGCACGGTGGAACAAATCAAGGCGCGCAAGGGTAAGGTGATTGCGATTGCGACTGAAGGCCGAAAGAATCTGGCTGAGTTGGCTGAGGACGTCATTTTCATTCCGAAATGTCCGGATTTCGTTTCACCCTTGCTTACCGTGATTCCGCTTCAACTTTTTGCCTACTATATTGCCGTCCACCTCGGCTGCGACGTCGATAAGCCGCGGAACCTGGCAAAAAGCGTGACCGTCGAATGACTGGCGGGACCCTCCGCCTGGCGCTCGGCAAAAGATGCGGTAGGGCCAAGTTCCACCTTGGCCTAAACCGGGAAGGTGGTAGCGCCCGGGTCCGTGGACTTGCGGAAGCGCGTCCCTGCCGGACCCTGGGCTCAAAGATCCGCTAGAACAGCAGAATTCTTCAGTCTCCGATTCCGGAGCGAAAATAATTCTTCAATTGGCGCAACCTGCACGGTATCTTGCGCTTGATACTCGATCCAAATTTCGAAATTGGTTTGTAGGGCGGCCGCCAAGCCCGCAGGCCGCCAGGGCGGATCCGCCGCGGCGGATTGCGGGGGGTCTGCCCACGGAGGTTCGGAATTTGGGCTCAATCACCCCCACAATTAACCTCTGCGCATAGCTTCGGTCAGAATCACTTCACAGGAGCCCATCATGTCCAAGAAAGCAATGATCTCACTTTTTAGTCTCGTCGTATTGCTTACCACTTCCTTGTTCGCACAAGCCCCGTTCAAAAAACCGAAAATCGGGTTTCTCCCCGGTGTCGTTGATCCGTTTTATCAGGTAATGGAAATCGGTGTTAAAGAGGCCGTAGCGGACTTCGGTCTCGACGTAGTAACCCAGTATCCCCAAACGTGGGGGCCGACGGTTCAGACGCCGATTTTGGACTCGATGGTAGCACGTGGCGACCTGGCCTACCTGATTATCGCTCCTACCGACAAAGAACAGATGATTTCTCCACTGCAGCGCGCAGTCGATGCCGGTATCAGAGTCATCACTGTCGATACGTTCCTGGGCGATGGCGATTACGTAAACGGAAAAGTGAAATTCCCAATCTCGTACATCGGCTCGGACAACGTTGAAGGCGGCAGGATAGCTGCGCGTGCGTTGGCTAAGGCGGTCGGGGGCAAAGGCAAGGTTTATATCCAGAACACCAATGCCGGCGTCAGCACTACCGAACAGCGTGCCCAAGGCTTTAAAGAGGGCATCGCCGAATTCAAGGATATGCAACTCGTTGGACAGGATTATAACCTGGACGACGCCGGCACAGCTGCCCAGCAGACGGCGGCCAAGCTGCAAGCCACCCCGGATCTGGTGGGTATCTTCGGCGTTAACGTATTCAGTGCCCAGGGCGCAGGAAACGCGGTCAAAGCCGCGGGCTTGGCCGGCAAAGTGCAGGTTATCGCCTTCGACGCCACCAAGGACGCTATCGAGAATCTGCGCAAGGGAGTAGTTAGCCTGGTTATCGCGCAGAAGCCGCACGATATGGGTTACCTGGCCGTAGCGTTTGCTATGGCAGATGCGCGCGGCGTGACTAGCCTGCCTCGGCGGGTAACGACCGGCTATGCAGTCATTGACGCTAAAAACGTTGATGACCCATCAGTAGCTCGCTTCATCTACCAAGTAGGCAAATGACCCCGGGGCGTTTGCTGCGTCGGGAAGTAGCCGAGATTGGGCGCCGGGCCGATGATCGGTAGGGCGAATCCGCCGCGCCGGATCAGTCGCCTTTAGCGAAAGTGCCTGCTTGCCCCTGCACGGCTCGTATAAATTTTCGCCGTGGCGTCAGACTTTACCCTGCCTTCACAGACTCTATGTTAACCGGAAGCCAGACCGTAGCAGATTTCCCGGCGCGGGCAGCCCGCCAGAAACAATTAATCCTTGTTTTTAGTCGTCTCTGGGCCTGGGTGTTTCTAGCCGGACTGATCATTTTTTTTGCAACCAGCGTCAGCATCCAAAGCCGGGGGGATGTTAACTTCCTCACGATACGAAACTCGCAAAATATCCTAATGGCAATCGTCCCGGTTCTGCTGATGGGGTTGGGCCAGACATTTGTCGTCATTGCCGCCGGGATCGACCTGTCGGTGGGATGGGTGATGGGGCTGTCATCGGTGGTATCGGCGCTGGTCATCGTGGGTCTCATCGACAAGGGAACCTATGAACCCCTGGCAATTGCGGTGGGCTGTCTGGCGGGCATCGTGGCAGCAATGATTCCCGGGCTAATTAACGGCGTTATCATCGCCAAGCTGCGTATTCCTTCATTTATCGTCACACTGGGCATGTCGTTCATTGCCCGCGGCGTTGCTTTCCTACTATCCGGCGGTAACGTGGTTGGCGGCCAGCCTCAGGGCATGCGCGACCTTGGTAATGAAGCGCTGCTGTATCTGATTTCAGGGCCAAAAGGCGGGTTGTACTTTTTGCGTCCACCTGCGGTCACCGGCGAGGCGTTGCGCCAACTGGATCGCGTTTTACAATGGCCGGTGGTGATCACGTTCCTCCTGCTACTCATCATGTTGTTTGTCCTTCACAAGACGCAGTTCGGGCGGCACGTCTATGCAATTGGCGGTAATCGTGAAGCAGCGCTGCGTGCGGGCATTCCGGTTGACCGGCACATGGTTGTTCTCTATACACTCTCGGCGGCCACTGCCGGGCTGGCGGGTGTCTTAAGTACGGCTCGTTTTTCCGGCGGTTCTTCCATCGCCGGCGATCCTCTGCTGCTATCGTCAATTGCTGCCGTGATTATCGGCGGGGTCAGCATGTTTGGGGGTGAAGGCAGCGTGAGTGGAACTTTGATCGGCGCGCTGATCATCGCGGTGATGACGACCGGTCTTGTCATGCTCAACGTGGAGCCTTTCTGGCAATATATTGTTGTCGGTGTCGTCGTAATACTGGCGGTTTTGATTGATCAGGCTCGCGACCTCGTCATCGGTAAGATGGAAACGGGATAACCTTATGGAACCTATGCTTTCCGTTAGGAATCTGGTTAAGCGGTTTGGTGGTCTGACGGCGGTCAACCATGTGAGTCTGGACGTGTACCCGGGTGAAGTCGTTGGCCTGGTTGGCGACAACGCCGCCGGAAAATCGACCCTGATCAAGTGCATATCGGGAGTGCATCAAGCCGACGAAGGCGAAATCTTCTTCCGAGGCCAGCGAGTTCATTTTGCGCATCCGATCGATGCCCGCGCGGCCGGTATTGAGACGATTTATCAGGACTTGGCGTTAGCGCCTAACCTGGGCGTTAGCGCCAATATTTTCATGGGTCGCGAAATCAAGAAAAAATATCTGGGCGGTGTCGTTCATACTCTCGACGAGGCCTTCATGAATTCGGCGTCCCGGAAAGTCCTGAATACGCTGCAGATTCGGTTCGCGAATTTTGGGGAAAAGATCGAAAAATTGTCTGGCGGGCAACGCCAAGCCGTCGCGATCGCGCGTGCGGTTTACTGGCAAGCCAGACTCATGATTATGGATGAACCGACGAACAATTTGGGGGTGGTCGAGCAGCATAAGGTGCTCGATCTAATTGGTCGACTCCGCGAAGAGCAGGTGCCGGTCATCCTCATCAGCCATACGCTGCCGGACGTTTTTGCGGTCACGAATCGAATCGTGGTCATGCACCGGGGGCACAGAGTAGCTGAGAAGCACACCAACGAAACAAACAGCCAGGAGATTGTGCGATATATGGTGGGCGAGCTGAACGACACCCGTGCGAACATGCGATAGACCAGCCGAGCCAGATGGCGAGCCATGGCCACGATGGCTTTGGAGCACCCAGCCTTGCTTTGAGGCGACGGTATTTTGCGCCGAGCGCGCTTTTGCTGTGGGTGGACTTCAGCAAACCGAAGCTGTGCAGTTTTTGAATCCACTGGCGATCCAGCGCGTCGGTCTTGGTTCGGCCTAGCCCATGTTTGACATGACGTGCATTGATCACCCGGATCTCGAAGCCTCAAATTGACGCCACTTGAATAGACCGGAAATTCAAGGTGCGAGGAGAATCACTTCCTTGTTAGAGTGTATATAACTCTTGAGCAAGTAGCCGCACGTTTTCACGCACGCGATTATAACGTACTTGTCCCTGGCGATATGCCTGCCGTAGTGCTTCTTCGGGAGATCTTTTGCTCCAATATCCACGACTCGCCTGCAGGGCTTCTTCTATCGACCCATAGGTTCCTGCGCCGAGACCAGCCAGGATCGCTGCTCCGTGCGCTGTCAGATCCGGTTGCTCTGCGAGACGGAGCGGCACCCCAGTAATATTGGCTTTGATTCGCTGGAACAAGTTATTCTGGAAAGCTTTTCCGACGGACCAGATCTCCGCCACCGGCTCCGCTCCGGCCATTGAGATAAGATTATCCATGATATACTTACCTTCGAATGCAATCCCTTCCAATACAGCCCGAAACAGTTCCCTAGTCGAGGTGTCTATCGTCAGACCAAAGAAAGCTCCTCGCCCATTTCTCTGTGGAGTCGGACTCGACACATACCTGAGGTGAGGAACAAAGAGCGTACGATTGGGCTCACAACGACTTGCGGCATCACTTAGAGATTCAATGTCTTCGTCGCCTTGGAGCAGCTTGAGAAACCATTCGACGCACTCTCCCGCGGATGGCATCCCACCGATCGCGTAGTACGACGGAGATTGTTCAACCACCTGGACCACTCCTTGGCAAAACGATGCCCTGAGAAATTGAGCGGCCTTTGTCGGGCCAGCTATGGGAGCAAATAGAGCTTCCGAGGTCCCGATACTATCAAGTAAGATGCCGGGTCTGACAGCTCCTGCTGCAATGGCGCCACATACATGATCGT
>JBAUZZ010000366.1:0-10509 GCA_049585495.1 Chthoniobacterales bacterium
GATCCAAATATCTACCTCAACGCCATCGTGTTTTACCGGTTCGCCCAACGTGGTCAAAAGCAAAAGGTCGTTCCTGAGCCGGAGTTCAAGCCGTTAGACCTCACTTACCTCACGGGTGCGCCCGGGAAGCGCGACCATTCGCAAAACACAAGCCGGACTGGAGAGGCGCGGCGCAATCTATCTGACGCCCTCCCGGCCTGAGTGCAGGCGAACGTACCTGTTGTCATCATCATCCTACTCACCCTGACAGGGGCGCTCAACTAACATGAAAAACTATGACTCTCTCACGGAATCTCGGATGCTTTCGGCGCTCCTGGTGGTCGCCGCAGCCGTGTTTGAATACTACTGCATCGTCGATCTACTGCGATCCTGCGACCCCGAACGGTAATTGCTACTAGTTATGATGTCGCAACTGATGAGTCTTTTTGCAGGGGAGCTGAATCGCCCGGAACTAAGGGTCACCGACCTGCTGGTTCCCTGGATCGCGATCGTCGGTGTCCTGGGTTTTCTAGCGGCGTGGCTGGTGGTGGCCATCTTGGAGCGAACCGGTCTGGCCCGCCACGTCTGGCATCTGCCACTTTTCTTCCTCGGGCTGGTCGTTCTGTTTAGTTCGCTCATCGGGACAGTGTTCTTTCCATGAAACCAAGGTTTTTCAACTACCTGATTACGTTCGTCTTCGTTGGCTTGGCGATTTCGGCAGCCGGCTATCTTTACTACCGCTATCTGGAGAATCCCTGGACCCGCGATTGCCAGGTCCGAGCCAACATCGTCGGGATCGCCCCGCGGGTGTCTGGCCCGATCATTCGCGTGGCGGTTAGTGACAACCAGCAGGTGGAAAAGGGAGACCTGCTCTTCGAGATCGACCCGGCAGATTTTCAAGCCCAGGTCGACGCGGCCGCGGGCCAGGTTCAGACTGACGAAGCGACCCTGACGCAGCAGACGCAAAATCTACAGCGGCAAACCGCGCTTTACCGAACTCGCGTCGCGGCCTTGCAAGATTTTCAGAACGCCCAGGACAACTTTGCGGCTGCCCAGGCCCAGCTTGCTACGGCCAAAGCCAACCTGGAACTGACAAAATTAAACCTCAGCTATACGAAAGTCTTTGCCCCGGTCGACGGCTACGTCACGAACATGAATACGAGCCCGGGCACCTATGTGACAGCTGGGGTGCAGCTGATGGCCCTGGTCGACACCAACTCGTATTGGGTTGCAGGTTATTTCAAAGAAACCCAATTGCCGCACATCCAGGCCGGCCAGGAAGCCCTGATCACCTTGATGGGCCACGAAGGGCAACCCTTCAAGGGCGTGGTTCAGACCGTGGGATGGGGCATCTTCGTTTCGGATGGCTCGGGCAGCAGTACCACTGCCTTGTTACCCTCGGTCAGCCCGACCATCGATTGGGTGCGCCTCCCGCAGCGCTTTCCGGTTCGCATTCGCGTCTCGGGACCAACCCCGGTACCCTTGCGGATTGGTCAAACCGTTTCGGTAACGATGACCCCCGAGTTTGAAACTCTGGGAGTTCCCAACCCGACGTCTCTCGCCCAAAAGAGATGATGGCTTACCGCGCCGTTTCGATCGCACCCGCGCGGCCTTGGACACGCGAGGATCTCTTTGCCGATTTAAGAGTACGGTACGGGATAAAAGTGGGCCTGGCGGGTATGCTCGCCTTGTTTTGCACGCAGGTCTTGCGATTGCCAAATGATAACTGGGCGATACTGACCGTTCTCGTGATGATGAGCGCGCAGTTCGTGGGTTCGATCGCCTTCAAAGGGATCATGCGCGTGACCGGCACAGTTGCGGGAGCCCTCGTTGGCGTGTGGTTGGTCAGCGACTATACGTCTACGCCCGCGATCTTTCTGCCCGTCCTTTTCCTAGTGATGGCTTTTGCCAGCTACAAATTCGGCCAAGTCGGCGCACGCCAGGTCCCCTATTCCTATTTTTTGTTTGGCCTCACCGCACTGGTCATCGCTACCGACGGGGTTACGGGGGATCCAACACAAGCGTGGCAGGTCGGCCTTGACCGAACTGAGGAGATCATAGTCGGAATCATCTGCTCGCTTCTGGTAACCACCCTGCTTTGGCCCCGGTACGCCCGGGAAGAGTTTTTTCGAAACAGGCCGTGCCGCACTGAAGACGGTCAACCAACTCTTTTCGGCACACGCACGCGCGTACCTGGAGGCGGCGGCTATCCCGCCTGAGGTCGAAAACATTCATCATGCTTTCTGGCAGCAGTTGTCCGTTTTAAAAAACCTGCAGCAAGCGGGTGCACGGGAGAGCACCTTTTTTGCTGCCCGCCTTTCCAATTACAACGCGTTCCTGGTGGCTCTGAGCAACCTGTTTCAGGCCGTGCTCGATCTCGGCCGGCATCGAGACGAAGCTTGGTTCCTCGACTCCATGGAGCCGGAGACGGCATCGTTCTTGGCCGCTATCCGCGAGGAGTTTGACTTTTTAAGCGCGCCGCGGGCTCCGGGAGAACCTTTGCGGTCCGGCCGCCTCAATGAAGCCTTTCGGACGTTTGAGGCAAAGGCAAACGAACTCCGCGAACGGGGTCTGTTGCTGGCCGCCCCGGTCAAACGGGCCCTTGCTTTGATCGGATCTTTCGCCGCGCTGCGTTCGCTGCGCGATGAACTGAGTAATATCCGCAGTGCAATGGAGGGGTTACCGCGTGTTGGCCAACCGCTGCCGGACGCTAAACCGCACCGGGACCTTTGCCCTGGGATCGATTGGTTTTGGGTGAAAATTGGGATAAAAGGCGGCCTTGCGGCGGTCGTTTCAATCGTTTGCCTGAAATGGCTCCATCCACCCGGGTCAGGTAGCGTTCCGTTGATGGCTTGGACGCTCACCATTATGGCACGGCCATTTCTAAAGGCTGGTGGCAGCGGTGATCTGCGCGCGTTTCAGACGGCCCTTGGCGCCTCGCTGTTTCTTGCGGTCTACGCCGTACTGCTTCTGCTCACCACGCCGTTCTTAGCCAACTACGCCGTCATGAACTTGGGGTTGTTCCTGGTACTGTTTGCCTTCAGTTTTTTTACCGCGCGCATCCCGGGCATCAACTTTTGGATGCAAATTGGTTACTTGACGATCAGCGCGTTTGTGGGGCTCAATCCACAAGAGCCGGTCGCGTCGCAGACCATCATCGACACCTCTCTTGGCCTAGTGTTCGGAACCTGGATTGGGACTGTTGTGGGTAGAGTGATTTGGCCGGTCTTACCCCAGAGAATCCTGCGAGAAAACTTCGTCGCGCTTTGTATCCACCTGCAAGCGTTGCTCAACGGGGATCCGCATCAGGAGAAGATTCGGGGCCAACTGGCAATGCTCCCCATAGAAGCGCTCCAAGCGGTCCGTCAGCTCCGAATGGGTGGCTGCTCCAAGGAAGAAAAGGTCAGGGTTGCCGCTTTGGTGCGCGCGCTCGAAACGTTGGTCATTCGAACTAGCCAGTTAGTTTCGCGCCGCCAGCTTTTACAGGGGATCGCCGAACCGAAGCTGCGGCTGCAGTTTGAATGCTTAGAAGTTGAGTTCAAGCAGATGCTGGAAGCTTTTCGTAAGTGCTTTGGCCAGGGCGACTGCCGACGCACGCTGCCGGCGCTCCAAGGCGCGTTGGCCGGCCTGGATCACGCCGTCCAAGACGTTTACAACCGGCGCCGGTTTGGGGGCGAAACGTCGGAGGCGTCGACGTTGCGGCTGCTGGATCTGGTCGATCGATACCGTGCCACCGCCGAGGCGATGGAGCGGTGCGGCCGCTTGCTGGGCAGCCTTCAGCTCCAGCGCTACTGGGGGGACTACGCCTTGTAGGCGCCTCCTACGCGTGTGGCATTTCCTTCCACAGCAACGCCTACCCAGTTGATTCGTCTATGAGCAAAGGAAACGACTACTTGTGACCCGAGCGCCACTACGGCCAAGGCTAGTCTTTTCACAAGAGCAATTTCTGTTCTAACTCCTTTTTCTTTGTTAACTGCAGGGACGCGATCAATCCCCTTGACTACCTCTCTCGAAAGGCAAAAGGATCGGTGCTGGTTCCTGCGCCCGATCTACCTAAACTATCAATTCTGACTGGGCAGTTTCTATTGGACTTTGGTCCAGTAAACGTTGCCGGACGCCAGCGAATCGCTGTGAATTCGCGACAAATTCGCGATTTCCGGAGATGTTGTGATTTGTTAGGCGAGCCAGTATTTTAAGTTTTTTTTCCTCGTGGGAGAGCGGCATCGGGTGGTGCTGGCACGAACCAAGCTAAGGCCACTCTCGTGCGCCTGGAGCTCGCATACGAAAACGAAAGGTGCTGCGAAGGATGCCGATGTGTTCACGTGAGCTCGAAACGGGCCTCCGGGAGAATTGAGCTAACAATGACCGAATTGATAGGTCTCCAGAATTGAAAAATAATATGTCAAAACACCATTCAATTACAATCACACTAGGGGGCGTAGTGGCCTACTTTCTACTAATTGCTTTCTGTTTAAGTGAATCACTACCCGACGGACTCGCTGATGACCCGACTGTGAAAGGAAAAGGCAAAGATGGCGAGTGCATAGATTATGCCTTAGCGCTTTCTTCCAGGCTGGCAGCGAACGGAATTCACGGCCAATTGATCTTCTATCGATGGCAGATTCGCCATACGGCAATTGAAGGTAGTCACGTCTTTGTTCTGTATCGTTTACCAGACGACAGCGTATGGATCGTAGATAACGAAATCCCACATCCTAGAAAAGTCCCCAGAGAGGCGAGCACAAGGCAACTCGTTTTTCTGCTAAGAGACGCCCCGTCTGACCAAGTCGACGTACAACTGCAGGATTGTCTCAACCATCTAAGTTATTTTTGAGCTGCGCAAGATGGTCTGCGTTCCAGGCCATTTTCTCCCGAGTAATACCGCAGCCGATGGGAAAACGCAGCACGTATGGAAGCATTTATTATTCTTTCCAGTTTCTGCCTATTTCTGATGGTGATTGCAGCGTGGAGGTAGGTCTCCGAACGCTGCTGCGAGCAACTTTCGAAGCGACCTTTTTTATCGGCTCAACGTTTCCCCGATTACGCTCCCGCCATTGCGAGAAGGAAAAGCAGACATACCGCCCTTTTGCCGCTTCTTTCCGCGAATCGCTGTGAATTAGCGACGAATTCGCGATTCTCCAAGATGTTGTGACTTGTTAGCCGACCAGTGTTTTAAGTTTTTCCCCTCGTGGAAGAGCGACATGAGATGGCGCTGGCACGAATCAAGCTAAGGCAGCTCCCATGCGCTTGGAACTCGAACTAGCTAAGTGTGAGAATATGCCTGAGAGGGTCCCCAGCGTGGTGATTGTTGGCGGAGGATTTGGTGGCTTGGCGGCCGCCAAGGCCCTCAAAAGCGCCCCGGCGCGAACCATCTTGATTGACCGCTCGAATCATCACCTGTTTCAGCCCCTGCTTTATCAAGTCGCGACTTCGGTGCTTGCACCTGGACAAATTAGTTCCCCGATCCGGGGAATTCTGCGAAGGCAAAAGAATACCACCGTCATCATGGGCGAGGTCACAGGGGTGGATAAGGACCGGCGGACCGTCTTTGTGAACTCTCCAGATCGAGAGAAAGTCCCGGTTAAATATGATTACCTGATCCTGGCCACAGGGGTACGGCACAGTTATTTCGGACACGCTGAATTCGAGCAGTTCGCACCGGGCTTGAAAGGCCTGGCCGACGCAGTCGAAATCCGAAACAAGGTCCTCCGAGCTTTCGAACAGGCGGAGACAGAGGAAGATGTCAGCCGTCATCGGGATCTGTTGACATTCGTGCTGGTTGGCGGCGGGCCGACCGGGGTGGAGTTGGCCGCCGCGATCGCAGTGCTCGTACGCAACACGCTGCGCGCGGAATTCCGGCGCATCGATCCGACGACCGCGCGCATTGTTCTGCTTGATGCGGCCCCGCGAATTCTCGGCAGCTTTTCGGAGAGCCTCTCAGAGGCAGCGAAGAAGCGGCTTAAGCACTTAGGCGTTGAGGTTCGCCCGGGACATGCCGCTGATCAGATCGATGAGAAGGGCGTGATCGTTGCGGGTGAACGCATCGTGAGCAAAACAGTGATATGGACGGCAGGTGTAGCGCCTTCGCCAGCCGGGAAGTGGCTTGATGCCGAGACCGATCGTGCGGGGCGAGTCCGAGTCCAAAGAGATCTTAGGGTCCCAGGCAATCCCGAAATCTTCGTGATTGGCGACACTGCATCGCTCGATCAGGATGGCAAGCCGTTACCTGGCGTCGCTCAAGTCGCGATGCAACAGGGACGTTATGTTGGTGAGCTGATTCGCCGGCGGATTGCCGGCAAGAACGGTCAGCGTCCGTTTCGTTACTTTGACAAAGGTAACATGGCTGTAGTGGGGAAGGGCTTTGCGGTTATGCAAAGTGGCAAACTCAAAATGAGCGGTTTCCTGGCCTGGCTCGCTTGGGCGGCGGTGCATCTCGAGTTCCTCGCTCAACCCGGCCTCCGGATAAGCGTGTTTGTGCAATGGATTTGGACTTTTGTGACCGGGCAACGCGGCTCCCGATTGATTGTGGATCACACCCGGATAGAGCCGATGAAGTCAATACCAGTGATTGCACCTTCAGCTGCACCAGCATCTCAGCCACCCGTCACGGCAGTGGCTCTCCAGCAAATGAACTCTCAACACGAAAGGACTCAATGATCTATGTTCATTCGCTTGGTCGTGCCGTTCGCTATTATGGAGAACAAACAGCGCTTTCCATCGGTGGCAAGCGGCTGACATTTAGTGAGCTTCATAATCGCGTCGAAAGGATCGCCGCCGCCTTAAGCCGGCGTGGCCTGCGAACGGGTGATCGACTGGCAGTCCTTCTTCCCAATGGCCCCGAGTACATCGAATTGGTGTACGCCTGCAGCCGGCTCGGAGTGATAGTGGTTCCTTTAAATACTCGGTACTCATCCAAAGAAATCGATCGAGTTCTTAAGGACGCAAGTCCACGTGCGCTCGTGCGGCACTCCGGTGTGGCGCCGCCGAGGGTGAAACTCGATTGGCAGCTCGTACTCGATGAAGAATCTCTCGATGCACCAAACGGTTCGTGCCCGGAGGTCTACTACGGTCCAGAGGCGATTCTGGCGATGATCTACACAAGCGGCACGACCGGCGAGGCCAAGGGCGTGATGCTCACGCACACGAACGTCCTGTCAAACGTTTACTACGCAAACTACTGGATGCGGCACCGGCAGGGCGGAGTCTATCTACACGCCGCCCCGATATTTCACAGCGCAGATTTCCCGGCGATGTTTGCCGCACCGGCTTTCGGCGCTTTGCAGGTCGCAGTGCCACGCTTCAGCCCGCGGACGTTTTGCGAGGCGGTTGAGAAAGAGCGCGTCACCCACACCGTTTTGGTGCCGACGATGATCGCCATGTTGACAGAGTTTACGGATGCCAGGCGTTTCGATCTCAACAGTCTCGAGGTACTGGCATACGACGGATCTCAGCTATCGGTTGAGCTCTATCGGCGGACTCGCCAAATGCTACCGGGCGTCAAGCTGGTTCAAATGTACGGGATGACCGAGACGGGATTCCTCACCGGTTTGGAAGAGACAGAAGGCGACGTTGGGCGCCTCTTGACCTCTTGTGGACGGCCTTCTCCAGGGATTGACGTCCAAGTAGTCGACCCATCATCGGGCAGACCGGTGGAGGCCGGACAACCTGGTGAAATCGTCGCTCGCGGGGGAAACGTAATGCTTGGTTACTGGAATCACCCCGAGTGCACCGCGCGGGCCTTTCGGAACAGCTTTTTTCGAACCGGAGACATTGGTTACCAGGATGACGCCGGGTACTTCTTCGTCGTAGATCGCCTGAAGGACATGATTATCACTGACGGAAAGAATGTTTACTGCGGTGAAGTCGAGGCGGTCATTTATGAGCTTCCGGCAATTCGAGAAGCGGCTGTTTTCGGAATACCCGATCCGAATTGGGGCGAATTGGTCACCGCGTGCGTCGTTTTGCAACCGGGAGCAGCCCTGTCCGAGGAGGAACTGATCCGTCACTGCCGGCAATCATTAGCGGATTTTAAGATCCCACGGCAAGTAGAGTTTCGGAAGACAGATTTACCCAAGGGTGCCTCCGGCAAAGTACTGAAGAGGACGCTTCGTGAGCATTTTCGGTCTGGTAGCGACCGGGCTGTCGGATGAGTGCTTGGAGGGCGGCGCTTCGTCGCCGCCGAATTTCGGAATTTGGGCTTAATGTAGATCGGAGAGATAACTCCCCGCTCGAAAGACTTGGTGAGAAGCGGCCCAGACGGGGACTACCAAGGAAACGCCTAATCGCGTAGTGTTTGCCGGTGTGTCCTTCGCCGTGCTGGCAGGAACACTTGGCTCAAAGGAACATGAAACGAGAACGCAATCGAATAACCGAGATGGCTGGAATGGAATCTTGGTTACCTCCTCTTTCCAGGATTGGGGTGGGTGTCGGCTTTAGCTTTCTCTGTCTGATTGCCTCGGCTGCGGGCAAATCTAAGGACAGCGCTCCGCCGTCGCCGGATCAGTCCTGGTCTCCACCGGATCTACCGGCACACCAGGCGGCCTTGCAGAACCACCGTATAGAGCTCCCGAGCAACATCGTGATTGATCCTCACAAGATTTATCTGTTACCGGACTTGATCGATATCGCTCAAAGACTCAATCCCGAAACTAAGATCGCCTGGCAGAGAGCGAAGCAAGCACTCGCAGCAGTCGGCCTGAAAGAGGTTACATATTACCCGATCTTGTCCGCCGCAGCCGCTGCTGGATACACTCGGCTCTTTGCCCCCCTTCCCGCGTTGAAGATCGACCGAGCGGCGTTGGTCCGGGCGATCCAGACTGGCGGATCCGCGCAATCGGCTATTAGCCTGCAGAATGACGGGACCCTGCACCTTGATGTGCTTGCCCAAACGACGCTTACTCTGAAATGGCTTCTTTTCGATTTTGGAGAGAGAGAAGCCTCAATCCGGTCCGCGCGCGAGGAACTCTTGATAGCCAACCTTGCCTTTAATGCGACCCATCAAAAATTAGTCTTCGAGGTTAGTAAGAACTTTTACACTTACAATACTCAGCGCGACGCGGTCCGCGTTGCTCAGTCCGCCTTGGAAACGGCCAGTACCGTGAGCGAAGCAGTGGGGGCGCGATTCCGGAGTGGTTTAGCCACTCAGCCTGAATTGCTTCAGGCCGAGCAGCAGCTCGCGCAGTCACGATTCGATCTGGAGAAGGCTCTGGGTAGCCAGACGGATTCGCTGGTCGATCTGTTGGTAAGCGTCGGCGTCTCGCCCTCGGTAAAGATTCGGATTGCGGACAATTTCGTTGGCTCGCTCCCGATTGATATCGAAACGCCCCTCAATCAACTAGTCGAACATGCTTTAGTTCAGCGTCCCGACATGGTTGCTGCCTTGGCCAACATTCGTTCGAAGGAAGCCAAGATCAGCCAGATTAAAGCGAGCTATTATCCGAAAATCAGCGCCGTGGGAAGCGTGGGCTACGGCCAGGACCGGCTAAGCCTTGGAAGTTTGGGCACCTTCGATCAAGGGGCTCCCACCTTCGGCGCAGGATTGGCGATCGAATTTCCCATTTTTGACGGGTTCTTTCGCCATCACGAGTTGTTGGCCGCCGAAGCAGAACTAGGTGAAGCGAACAGTAAGTTACAACAAAGCGGCGATCAGACAGTCCGCGAAGTGTGGCAAGCCTACACGGACCTTCATACGGCAATCAGCAGTGAGAGCGCCGCCGATGCGCTAGTAAAAGCTTCGCAGGAAGCCTTCGAGGCCGTGCTCAGCTCCTACAAGCAGGGGCTGTCGACGTACACTGAACTCGTCACGAGCGAGACCAGGCTGACCAGTGCGCGGAACGCTCTCTTCCAAAGTCGATCGGCCATCCATACCGCAGCTACCGCTCTAGCCTTGGCACTAGGCGATTTAGCGCAACCTGAGGCAAGTAAAGCTGGGGCTGGTAAACCTGGGACGCGCATCCGCCGATGAGAAGCTCAATGTTCAACCGGAAATTCAGATCTAGTGGGTTCTTGTTAGTGTGCTCGCTGACCGGTTGCACGCCGGCGGGTTTGCGCGCGCCAAGTATAGATGTGTTCGGTTCTTACTTCCCAGCCTGGCTGATTTCGTTGGCAGTGGCGGTCGTGCTAACCGTTATCGCCAGCAGTGCAGGGCGCCTCATCGGTATCAGACCTTCTGGCTTCCTGGCTTTTCTCCTTTGCGTCAGCCTGATCCTGATTTTCAGTATCGCTACATGGTTTTTGTTCTTCGCGATCTAACCTATGAATCCGAGTTCCCAAGCAAAACCTGATTTTGACGCCAAATCGAGCAGTCGTTCGGCTCCGGCAAGATTCAAGCGCTTCTTTACGCTGATCTTGAGCCTCGCTATAATCGGGTTAGCGGTGCTGTTGAGCGTGTCGGCGTGGGACTTCAATGAGCGGCACCCACGGACTGACGACGGAGTGGCCCGGGCAAACCTGATCGGCATCGCGCCTCGCGTCTCTGGTCCAATAGTTAAAATCAATGTAAGCGACAACCAATCCGTGAGAGCCGGCGAA
>JBAUZZ010000367.1:0-9823 GCA_049585495.1 Chthoniobacterales bacterium
GAACACGCCACCCGCCAGCATCTGCTGGAGTGGCAGGTCCTTGAGACCGATCCAGGCAATCTGGAATATATCGCAAGTCGATTGGCCAGCTGGGGACCGGAGCACAAAACGCTGGCCGACTTGGAAAGGACACAATGACTGATTCTCCGAAAAGAAAACAGGTACAATTTGGATATAAACTGTATCAACTACTCACTTAGTTCGGACTTAATTTTCGAAAAATCTGCAGTCTGCTGCAGTTATTTTCCTCAATCTGCCTAGGGAACCGATTCCCCCCAGGGAGCTCTTTCTGATTTCGAATCATCCATTACTGAAGCTTGATCACCTGGACGCGCTCTGGTTCCAGATCGCGGGGACTCTCTGCAACCTGCGATGCAACCATTGCTTCATCTCTTGTTCACCCGAGAATCAAGCGCTCGGCATGATGACCTTCGATCAGTTTCTCCCGCATCTCCGAGACGCTGTTCAACTTGGCGTGAAAGAATTTTACTTTACCGGTGGCGAACCGTTCATTAACCCGGATCTCCTTAAAATTCTTGAAGCAACCCTGCGAGTCGGTCCAGCTACGGTCCTGACGAATGCCACGCGCTTTGACTCGGAGGTAGTACAAGAACTTGCCTCGATGGGAGATGCTTCGATCTACTCCCTGGAATTGCGCGTCAGTCTGGACAGTTTTTCAGCCGAAACGAACGATCCGATCCGCGGACCCGGCACGTTCAAACGCATCATGCGCGGAGTCAAATTGCTGCTCGACGGCGGATTTTTGCCGATCATCACCGCGATGCGAAGTTGGCCGATCGAACAGGATGAGGCTCAACTCGCCGCCTTCAAGGCCTCCCTGGCCGAGATAGGATATAGACATCCCCGGATGAAACTTCTCCCGTCTCTAAAAATCGGTCAGGAGGTGGTACGCGACCAGGGATACTCACAGCGCGACTACGTTACGAAATCGATGATGGTCGGATATGATAGCAGCCAGTTGATTTGTTCCTACAGCCGAATTGTCAGCGCTCGGGGCATTCACGTTTGCCCGATTCTGGTCGATCAACCGGATTCACTTCTCGGTGAACGACTCTCCCGCGCAAAACAGGCGTTTGAGCTGAGATACCAGACTTGCATGACCTGTTACCAATACGGAGCCCTGTGCTCCAATGCCTCCACAGCAGCAGTCAACTTGGAAACAATGAGGTTAACCCGCCCCGGACGGACGTGATTCGTCACTGAGTATGCTGCCCAAAGCACAAGACTCAAATCTTAGCATTCAAGACTCCCCGGAGCGCGTCGCATTTTTCGGGGGCGTCTACAGCAATTATCTCGCCCTGGGAGCTCTCCTCGAGAATGCGAGAGCACGCGGCGTCCAGCGTCTCTACTGCCTTGGAGATCTCGGCGCCTTCGGCCCGTTCCCGGATCGAGCTTGTCAGATTCTGCGTGAAGCAGGAATTCGGGTCATTCAGGGAAACTACGACAACTCGATCGGAAACGGACTCGGAGATTGCCAGTGTGGTTATACCGATCCTCGGGACAACTATTTCGCCAAGCTTTCTTACGACTACACTTTTCGGCACACAAGCAAGGACAACAAAAACTGGCTGCAGCAACTTCCGCCCCAGATCCGAATTCAGCTGGGCCCGTACCGGGTTTTGCTCTGTCACGGATCACCCAGAAAAATGAATGATTTCCTCTGGGAGACCACCACGTCCAATGCTTTTCTTAATTGGTTGTTGGAGAAGTACGACACGGATATTATCGTCGGAACTCACACAGGGCTGCATTGGCATCGAGAGCCATCGCCCGATAAACATTTTATCAATTGTGGCGTGATCGGACGGCCCTCCAATGATGGCCAAACGACCGTCGTTTATACCGTTATCAGCGCCGAGAGCGCCGACGGAAGGCGGCTACGAGCGGGAAATCCTTTCGGGCATCACGATGGGAATCCTTTCCGCCTTCAAGTAGACTTCGTCCGGTTGCTCTATGATCACGAACGCCTTGCGGCGGAGATGACTTCCGAAGGGTTACCAGACGAATTCATCGAGACGATCCAGGCAGGCTGGTGGACTACATGCAACGAAATCCTTCCCGCCAAGGAGCGTGCCCGGGGCATCTACTGAGATGACGGCTCCTAGCAAACAGGAAAACCATCGATTTAGGTAAGATGCGTGTCAGCATCATCGTTCCCACGTTGAACGAAGAAGCTCACATCGTGGAGACCATTCGAAGCCTCGAGCGACTCTCGGGAAAAAGGGAGATCATCGTCGTGGATGGCGGCAGTACCGATCAAACGGTTGCGCTCGCTTCAGCCCGAAACGTCCGAGTGGTGCGGGCACCCCAAGGGCGGGGTCTGCAAATGCACATCGGAGCTCTTGAAGCGAGGGGAGATGTCCTCTGGTTTATTCATGCCGATACGATTCCTTCGCCAACCGCCTTGGAGCACATCCGTAATAGTCTCGAGACGAAATCTACGGTCGGCGGCAATTTCGATCTGCTATTCGATGGCCCGTCGCGTGCTGCCAGGCAACTTACTGCCATCTACCCGCTGTTGCGGGTCCTGGGTCTGTGCTACGGGGATTCAGGTATCTTTGTCAGGCAGGATGTCTACCACCAGATTGGCGGCTTCCAGGCTCTGCCAGTTTTCGAGGATCTGGACTTGCTTCGGCGGCTGCGCCGAGTCGGTCGTTTCGTTCACGTGAACTGCCGGATTGTAACCTCCTCACGCCGATTTGAGCACCGTAATTTCGCGCTGGTGTGGCTGCGTTGGACGACATTGCAACTGCTATACTGGTGTGGAGTTTCGCCGAGCCGGCTCGCCCGCTGGTACCCTCACGCCCGTGGAACAAGGGCGCAGCCTGCATCGCTTATCCGCCGAAGCGGATAAGCGATGCAGGCTCACATGATTTTACTACCAGCCGATGACGTTTTGCTGCCCGAAAGCCCCGCTCAAGGCTAAGGTGACGCACCCGCGCCCCAAGACGACCATCCGAGAACAAATACGCTGCGGCAACGAAGAATTCGTTGCCAACCTTAAATAGAAAAAACGTGCCATTACCGCCTTGCTTCAGCCAGCCGGGATAGTGCCTCACGAATTGCTTGATTTGCGCTTGGGTAAGAGCGAGACGATCGAGCGCCACGCCGAAGCCGCCAAACATTTCCTGAAAGGTGCCGTCTCGTACCATTTCGTAGACTTGTACCGGAGTTTCGCTGGTCGGTGGCCCGGGGACATTGCAGCTCCAACGCTCAAAATTGGAATCAACGTGTCGGAAGAGATCCGTCGCACGGGCAAGCGTTTGCTGACCATCGGCCGGCCCGAGCACTAAAGGCTGCTTTCCGGAAATGAGCTTGAGACAATCATTCACCGCGAAACCATCCCCGGCTTCGAAAATCTGAGCGCTGAACAACATATTCAGTAATGTCGAGCAGCAGTCGCAATCATTAATCCCCAAACCAGCCCAAATCGCACCTTCCCGGCGGACTGGATGTCAAGCTCTGTTGCAGTCAGTAGCCGATGAAATTCACGTTGGGTATAGCACTGCTGATAGGCTGGCTCGATTAGCTTGAGGGCAATATCGAGGAGCCGGCATGGAAAGTAATCTTTGCACCAATCCATAATCACGGCCGATCCGCCGGGTTTTAGAACGCGCCGCATTTCTTTCAGGCTCATCTCCGGTTGATCGAAATAGTGCAACGCACTCGCCGATACAACCACATCGAAGCTGTAGTCTGGAAATGGTAAGGCCGCGGCACCGGCTGTGCAAAAGGTGACGTTCGGGTAAGCCTGGCACTTTTGTCGAGCGACCTCTAACATTTTCACGGACAGATCAACGCCAACCATTCGTTGTTCTGGATGGTCCTTCAGCACTAACCGCTCGAACTCCCCGGTCCCACATCCTATGTCCAGAACCGCTGCCCGCGGTGTGATCGAAGCCCAAGTTTTGAAAAAGGTTAATGTTCGGGCGATGTAGCGACTCCAGCGCCGATCGTAAACTCCAGCCAGCCGGTCGTGTTGCTGGCGAACAGGGTCAGTCATGCCGAAAATTTCTGAGATAGCGTACCACGTGAATGCGCCCCGCCCAGCCTGCATCGCTCCTAGCGCGGCGGAGTCGCAACCAAACATGATTTGGGCCCAGCAGGATTCGAACCTGCGACCAAGGGATTATGAGTCCCCTGCTCTAACCGCTGAGCTATAGGCCCGAAAGGAAGCTGCTGGACACCACTAGTCTGCAGCCGCTTTTCCTACGCTAGGATCGCTTAAACACAAATACCAACTGCGATTTCCGTCCGCATCAAAAAACAGGGCGATCCGAACCGCTGCTCCTGCACCCTTTGGAGGGCGGCGATCCGTCGCCGCCGAATTTCAGATTTCAGGTTTAAGTGACGCTTACCATCGCTGCGGCTATGTTCCGGCTTGGGCGCGAGATTCACCCAACTCCTTCATCTTCAGCTCGAGCCGGAGCCGGTCGAGCTTATTGAAGGAAAGATTATTGAACAGTTGCAGGCGATACCGTATTCGCGACGCGACTTGAAAATAGACGGCCTCAACCTCGGCCGTGGCGCCTTGGACTTGGCTCGGATCCGGATAAGGCCAGTTAGCCAGGATGGGTTTCCCTGGAAAGGCGAGTGTTGTCTCCTGGGCCTGGTCCGAGACGCTGACGATAAAGTCCAGTTCCTTGTCCTGGAATTCGTGCCACGATTTGCTCCGCGCAGTTGAAGCATCGATTCGGAATCGTTCCTTTAGAATTCTCAGAGTCATCAACGACACCTCTCCTCTCGGATGAACGCCGGCACTGAAAGCATCGAACTTCTGGGCACCGAGCTCTTTCATGAAATATTCTGCAAAAATGCTTCGACCGGAATTCCAAGTACACAGGAATAAGATCGAAAATTTCTGGGGGTTCCTATCCATAGGAGGTTAATCGAGTTAGCCAAACTTAGCAGACGAGTTCCGGGTTCCAAGTTCCGAGTTCCAGGTTCCGTGCCCCTGGCGGCTGACCCAGCCGCCCTACAAGCCAATTTCGAAAACTGGGCTTACGAAGTCACCATGACGGCGAGAATGAGTTGGCCTTGGCGCCAGGCTGGAGCTCGGATGAAAAGCGGGCTTCCGCGCGTCATCTTCGCCTGCGCTTCGAGGACAGGCTCGTCGCCCTGAAAGAGCTGAAGTCCAATGAGGTAACGCCCGTCTTTTTCGCGAGTCAAATTGGTCAGCATGATCTTAAGGTCGCCGGTGAAAATCAGGAATCTTTGCCCCTGGGGTCCGACGGTGGTTCGTCCTTCGCCGATGACGCGGAGACTAGAATACCCGAATGCTTTTGGTAAACGCTGATTGTAATTGCTCAAATCCGCGGGCAGTTCGCTACCGGGCTTGCCATCGTTTGAGGCGTAAAGCAACCAGCCTAGCAACGCCTCCTCGCCCCGCGCCGGGATGCTTGAGCACGTCGCAAAAACCAAAAAGGCTACCAGATACGTGATCTGGCAGCCTCTCCAGCCGCATCTAGAATTATGAATTTTCGCCTTGCTAAGCATCTCCCGTCTACCGATTCAAGTCCTTATCGGCGGGTAAATTCTGGAGCCCCTCGAGCTTAATAATTGTCATATCCTTTTGTGAATCTACTGTTGCCGTTACTTTCGGATTGACGGTCTTCGCTTTCAGGACTTCCGCAACATATCCAGTTCTCGGGTTCGACAGATCACCATGCGGGATCAGCACCGCGAAGAGGGCGAGGCCGACAGCCAACGAAGCGACGCCACCCCAAGCCAGCCGAGGCAGACCGAGCCATGATCGGCCCACTCGGCGCGGGCTAGCTTCACGATCGATTTGAGCCATGATCTGCGCATTGAAAAAGTCCGGATGAGATAACTCCGCGCGCCCGAAGCTTTCCTTCAGCAAGCTCTGCAGTTTCAGCAGGTCCCTTCGTTCCTCCTGCAGCGAAGGATGCTCTTTCTCGAAGGCTGCCGACTCTTCCGCACTGAGAGCTCCATCGAGCCAGGCAGTGAACTTTTCTTCAAAGGTTTTCATATACATCTCTCAGGAAGGTCTGCAGCTTCTTGCGGGCATAAAACAGGCGGGACATTACGGTCCCGATTGAGCAATCGAGAATCTCGGCGATTTCATTGTATTGCAAGTCTTCCGTTTCCTTCATAACAATCACCGCCCGATGTTCCGGAGATAATTTAGCGATAGCTTCGTCAATTCGTCTTCGAATCTCAATTTCCTCTAATTTCTGGTGAGGAAGCGGAGCCGCCGAAGGCGTGGTTCGAGAGCTCGGGTCCACATTGGCGGTAGCAATCCCATCATCGAACTCTGCCTCTCCGTGCACACCTTTGCGCCGGAGCGCGTCGATCGTTACATTGGTCATGATCCGGTACAGCCAAGTGTAAAACGATGATTGGCCTTTGAACCGGTGAATTGAGCGCCAGGCTTTGAGGAAACCCTCTTGTGCGAGATCCCAAGCGTCCTGCTCGTTCTGCACCATCCCGTACACCATGCTAAAGACCTTGCTCCTGTATCTGGTGACCAGATCGTTAAAGGCGCTTGAGTCTCCAGCCTGACACCGCCGCACCAGTTCCCCATCGTTCGGCTCGACCGTATCGTGAGGACTCTGACCCGCCTCTAGCTTAGACGAGCGCTCGCCTATTTCATTCAAAGCCACAATTACTATCTTAGCCGGTTAGGAACCGTATCGTCTTCGCCACTCAGCTCTGAGCTCGCCCATGAGAACGATGATGCTGTCCCGGACTTGAAAAAGCCGATGCATCAAATCCTCAAATTGCCTGGAACTCAGGTTCCCGGCTCGATCCATCTGAGTCGCAGACTCAATCGCAGTCGAGATCGCCCGAAGAGCTCGCTTGAGGTAGGCTATCGTCATTCCGATCTCTTCGGTTTCCTGATCGCTTAAAGCCGCTGCCAGCTTTGCGCTGGCCACCGCCACATGCGACGCGAGCTTCACGCCAACCGGACTGGAGGCTGCACTTGGCACTTCGTCAAAAAGCTGGTCAATCCAAACCGTGAGCGAAAACGCATTCTGGTAGAGCGGGTGGGACTCAAACGACTCCCGAAGATCCTGTTCGTCGTCCGGTTCCTGCTCCACAGCGTCGGGTTCAAACTCCTCAGCTTCGTCTGCCGGCTGATCGAGCAGGTGCGGCCAGCCCATCTCCTTCGCAATGATCTGGTCCCGGTTCGGGTCGTCGATGTACTTCTCGAACAGCTCCATGTAGCGTTCAGTCTTGCTGTCTTGCTGTTGGAGGAACCGTTCCCAATCGTATTCGTCCCAAGCTGGCTCTGGCTCATCGTAGAAATCAGCCATACGCGGTTCTTTTATCGCAGGTTCTAGGCTGCTGCAAAGCTTTTGTCTCGAATCGTCCGGAGCCGCAACTGACCACACGCCGCATTAATGTCGTGACCCTTTTCTCGGCGGATTGTCGCAGCCACGCCACGATCGCGCAGGACACGCAGGAATGCGCGCTGGCGGTCTCGAGAAGGTCGCTTCCAGGTCAACCCAACAACCGTGTTGTAAGGGATCAGATTTACTTTCGCTTCCAGCCTCGCGGCCAATCGGGCCAGCTCATGTGCTTGCTCGATTTGATCGTTCACCTGGTCGATCAGGATATATTCAAAGGTGAGCCGCTGCCGTTTCTTGGTCCGGTAGTAGGCGCATGCCTCCATCAAGGCATCGAGATTATGCTTTCGGTTTATCGGCATAATACGCTGCCGGACGTCGTCGGTTGCCCCATGAAGGGAAATCGCCAAACGCACCTGCAGAGGCTGTTCGGCTAGCTCCCGGATGCGCGGCGCCAGACCGCTCGTCGAAACGGTGATATGCCGGGCGCCGATCCCGACACCCCAGCTAGCGTTGATGATTTCGATCGCGCGAATGAGGTTTTGGTAGTTGGCGAGTGGTTCCCCCATCCCCATAAAGACAATGTTGTCAACGGTCTCGCTGCTGAGCGATTCAACCTGGAGAATCTGCTCGACGATCTCTTCTGGGCCAAGATTCCTTGTCCATCCCTCCAAACCGCTTGCGCAAAACTTGCAACCATAGGCGCAGCCGACCTGGGTTGAAACGCAGATCGTCTTACGGTCAGAAGTCGATCCGTAGAGCGCCGGATTAGCCGGGATGAGCACCGACTCGATAAAGTTTCCATCGCGGAGCTCAAACAAGAACTTTTGCGTCGTATCCGATGAACCGGTTCTACGTGCGCAACAGAGAGAAGATGGCAAAAAGGCTTCGGCCAACTTTGTCCGGCTCTCCTCCGGCAAATTGGACATCTGATCGAAAGCACTGACTCGCTCTTGGTAGATCCACCGAAGAACCTGTGCCGCCCGGTACGGCGGCTGCCCCAGCTGAGAAAACCAGGTCTCCAGCTCGGAGAGAATGATGTTGTGGATTGCTCTTTTTTCGTCCATGGGGAAGAACGTATCGGCGTATCGGCGTGTCGGGGTGTCGGCGTATCGGCGTGAATCTGGGAATGTGAAAAGCTACGATGCAGGGACCTTTTGGGGGAAAGTTCGCACACCTTAGTGTCAGTGTCAGCGCCGGGCGGCATATGCGCATCGGGTAGAGGAGTAATGGCGTACTCCTCGCCGATACGCCGACACGCCGATACGCCGACACAATTTCTCGGCTACCTCAGATCTACCCGGCAAATTCTCCATTCTTCCAGTAGCCGGGCGTTCAGTTTCCTGGTGTAGAAACCAATCGCCGGTTCGTTCCAGTCGAGGACCGCCCACTCCATTCGGCCGTAGTTGCGAAGGCGGGCAATCCGAAAAAGTTCCTGGAAGAGTGCCAGACCGATCCCGCTGCGGCGATGCTCTGGCTCGACGAAGAGATCTTCGAGATAGAGGCCGGGGCGTCCGACGAAAGTGGAAAAGTTCTCAAAGAAAAGGGCAAATCCCACCGCCTTTCCGGCAAGTTCTGCCAGCAAGACTTCAACAGTCGAAGCTGGCTGGGAAAGCGCCCGGCGAAAATCTTCGGCCGTGGAAACGACCTCATGTGCGAGGCGTTCGTAGAGGGCCAGCTCGCGCACCAGCCGCGCAATGCTTTCGGCATCCTCAGGGCTGGCCAGGCGGATGTTCAGGTCGGACATCTTAGTTTCAGTGTCAGTGCCAGATTTAGTGTCAGTGTCAGAGCTGAAGCCGCGGCGAGGGGAACGATGCCAACCTCGATTGTGCGATGGTTTCGCCCCGCCAAGGGCATCGTTTCTGGGCTACGTTTTCTCTGACACTGGCACTTAACACTGACACTAAGGCATTGAAAGATTATCATTCCATGCTAGAACGCGCTCGATGCGTCTTCTTGTGACAGGCGGCTGCGGCTTTATTGGCAGCAACTTCATCCGGTATGTGCTGGAACACTACCAACCGGAGTGCATTACGAATGTCGACGCCCTAACCTATGCCGGTTCCCGGAGTACTGCCGCCCGCTTGCCTGAACAATACGGCGATCGTTACGAGTTTTTTCACGCGGACATTGCCAACGAAGACAAGATCGATGAGGTGCTCTCGACCCATAGCTATTTTGCGGTTATCAATTTTGCAGCGGAGAGCCACGTGGACCGGAGTATCAGCTCGCCGCAGAATTTCATCCGCACCAACGTCCCCGGTACCGGTGTTTTGCTGAGCGCGGCGCGGCGCCACGGCGTGAAGCGATTCCTTCAGGTCTCGACAGACGAAGTTTACGGCTCACTCGGTGGAGACGGGAGATTCACTGAAGAGAGCGTGCTCGCCCCGAGTTCGCCCTACTCGGCGAGCAAAGCGGCGGCCGACTTGCTGGTGCTGGCCAGCCACAAGACTTATGAACAAGATGTTGTCATCACACGATGCTCCAACAAC
>JBAUZZ010000368.1:0-3861 GCA_049585495.1 Chthoniobacterales bacterium
TAATACGCGAGGGGCGCAGTGTGATTTTCCAAATTATTTGAGGCCCTGAATTCCAGGGTAGTTGAGGTCCACAAAAACAAACAAAAGGGCGCCGAGCCTTGCCGCCCTGTGCAGTTCACGGATTAAAGCATCGCGCGAAACGGTGGCCAAAAGTTTGCTTCAGCGCATCAAATTGCTTAAAAAGGAAGCCTGCGCCCTCAACCTCCAACTCGTTGCCGCTTAGCTATCGAAGCGAACCAAAACTTCATCCCAAATTATGGGGATCGTTACCGGCACGGAGAGAAGATTTCAACGGCCTTCGCGGAGTCCGCGGTGAATCAAGTGGTGAGCAAGCGCATGGTGAAGAAGCAGCAAATGCGATAAAGTGAGTCCGGTGCGCACAATCTACTCCAGGTGCGGACGAAGGTACTCAATGACCAACTCCGGCAGACCTTCGTTCGTTGGTATCCGGGAATGCAAACTGAACAGGATACGCAAATTGAGAAGGAGGCCGCGTAGCCCCCAGTTTGAAATACTCTCAATTACGACGGTATGGTTCCCTGACCGAAGATTCACACAAAAACTGAGATGAAAGAAAGCCGCAGGATTGATTTTGATTCCATCGCTGGTGATTCGCCTGCTTCTGGCCTGGAAGTACGCGCCTTCGCCCAATCTGGCAAGCAGATCCGGCTGCCGGAAATCACCAGAGACTTCGTCGAAGAAGATTGGTGTCTGAAAGGCCACGCCGGTTACATCGTCGAAGGCGAATTGGAAATTGATTTTGATGGCGAAACCATAGTCTATCGCGCAGGCGATGGCCTGCTGATTCCTGGTGGCGAAGCCAGCAAACACAAACCCAGAGCAATTAGCGAAGTCGTGAAACTCTTTCTCGTTGAGGATTGTTGAAACTATATGCTTACTCAACTGCAATACGGCAAAGACGGACTCCAAGTTGAAATTCCATCCAGCAACGTCACCGTTCTGGCTCCGCAATTGATCCCCGGCTTGCCTGATGAAGCGGCAGCGTTTGCCGAAGCCGTTCGTCATCCGATTAACTCAAAGCCGCTGAGAGAATTGATCGGCGCAAACGACAAAGTAGCGATTGTCATACCGGACATCACTCGCCCGCTTCCCAACGATAGGCTGCTGGGCTGGCTGTTTGCGGAACTCGATTACGTCCCGGCGGAAAGCTTCGTCATCATCAACGGAACAGGTTCGCATCGCGTCAACACTCCTGCTGAGCTTGAACAAATGGTCGGCAAGGAAGTCGCCACCCGTTACCGGATCGTCAATCACAACTCGCATGATCCGGCGACAATGAAGCTGGCTGGCAAGACGGCTGACGGACGCAAGGTTTATTACAACCGCGAATACGTCGAAGCCGACAAACGCATCGTGATTGGTTTCATCGAGCCGCATTTTATGGCCGGGTTTTCGGGCGGTTACAAAGGCATCTTCCCTGCCGTCGCCGACATCGACTCGATTATGCATTACCACCGCGCCGAAGTGATTGGCTCATCGCTAAGCACCTGGGGTGTGCTGGAAGGCAATCCGACGCAGCAGCAGATACGCGCCAACGGTTCGCTGTTGCCAGTGGATTTTTGCATCAACGTCACGCTCAATCGGAAGCGGGAGATCACACAGTTTTTCTGCGGCGAGGTTCTGGCTGCTCACGCCATGGGCTGCGAGCATTCCAAATCAACGGTGATGGTCGCTTGTCCTAAAAGCTTTCCGATTGCTGTGACTACCAACAGCGGTTACCCGCTCGATCAGAATCTGTACCAGGCCGTCAAAGGAATGTCCGCCGCCGCGCAAATCGTCGGGCAAGACGGATTGATCATCGCGGCATCCAAATGCAACGACGGTTTCCCTGCCCACGGCAATTTCAAAACTCTGCTCTTCGATCACGATTCGCCTCAAGCAATTCTGGACACTATCCTCGCTCCGGGTTTTTCTATGTACGATCAGTGGGAAGCCCAATTGCTGGCAATGGTTCGGCTGAAAGCTCGCGTTGGATTGTACAGCGACATTCCGGCTGACGAAGTTTGCCGCGCGCATCTGGAATCTACAACTGACATCGCGGCGATGATTGCCGGCGAACTGAAACGCATTGGGCAAGACGCGCCGATTGCCGTTTTGCCCGAAGGGCCGATGACCGTTCCCTATCTGGCTCAATCCGCCAGCACATAAAATATCCCGCCGCAGATCAACGCAGAAAAACGCAGATAGGCTGGGATCAGCGTTCATTTGCGGCTTCTAAAAAAAGCCGATGACAAAGACAACTCTCTCCGTCGCATCAACCCAAAAAATTCGTTCCAACTTCCCTGCTTTAAATCGCTAACACAACGGCCATCAGGTCGTGTATTTCGACGGCCCCGGCGCAGCTCAAGTCCCGCGAGCGGTCGCCGCAGCCATCGGCGATTATCTCTTCCATCACAATGCCAACACTCATTGGGCGTATCCGACCAGTGCCGAAATTGACCAACTGCTGCTCGATGCGCGGCAGACCTTTGCAGATTTTTTCAACTGCCAGCCTGCTGCCGGCGTTGACCGTGCTGGAGAACATCGACGCATCACCATGGAGCACACAGGTCCGGCTGGGCCAATCAATTCTATCAGGAAACTACCTCCAGCCGGCCAAAATGTTTGAAGGGGAAGAGGTGTGAGGTAGCGCTCCTGGCTTCGGCATCACGCGCGACGGCGTGCACGCTGAATATGTGGCAGTACCGATGGAGGTTCTGTCTCTCAAACCGCGTACGCTGAGTATAGAACAAGCAGCAGCTATAGGAGTTCCTTTAACCACTGCGTGTTCTGCCTTAGTGCGTGCTGCTGAGATTAGAGAGGGCGAAACGATTCTGATTATCGGCGCTGCCAGTGCGGTGGGACAAGCGGCTACGCAAATCGCGAACTGGAAAGGCCTCCATTAACCAAGCTTCGAGTTTCTCTTGGTGTTCGAGGTTCATTAGATTTACTCCACGTGCTTACTCGAATAGAAGGTGCCCGATAGCACCCAAAAGTGATGGCTTGCCCCGCGGCGGGGTGACGACGGGCGCACGTAGGGCGTGACCGTAGCTGATGCCGTATGCGGAATCGATGCCGTTCCGCGGATGCCTCTCGGACCACCATGACCACCGAGCGAGATTGAACCGCCCCCTTTTGGAAGCGTTCAGCCACACGCCCAGCCGCCCGGCTTCCGTGGTCGGGCCGCGGCTCTTGGCGCCGTTTGATTCTACTGCGCTCGGCTGTTGGAATTTTCGGATGGCCTTGGAGAGTTTGCTCCGAGGAGTTGCCATGCGGAAAGAAGGTCTGGATGAAGCTCTCGCGCGTATACGCGCACAAGGAAAAAGAGGGACATAAAAGCATCGCCGAAGGACCGGGAGCCTGCCAAACGGCGCGCAGGATCGATTCGACCAGAGGATCTGGAACAGTTTCGATCTAGCCGGCCGGCGTCACCATCACCCCACCCCAAGGCCGAAAAGCGACTGATTGCGTCGCCGATGCCGGATCTTGCCTGAGGAAGCCTATTTTCCTCGGTGCTGATGTGTGCGATTGCCATCGCTAATGACACCGTTCAGAAGCGGGCTCAAGACAGCCATTCCGCATTCAATGAGGAGAAACGTTTTGAACCCGAGGTTGGCGCTATGGCCGAGAACGCCGACGAGGATGGCAACTGCGACTGGAAATACCACGAGCAGCCAGACGTAGTTGAGCACTCGAATCAACTTTTGATGGGGCATGTTTAGCGCGAACCGCCTTCCCATGGATATTTAGACCGGTTTTCCAGCCCAAGGTTTAAAAACAACTCACTCGTAGGGTCATGAGTATTGCCGAAGGAGATCAGCTCGCGAATCAACAGTCCCAGGACTATCTGCTGAGATTCGC
>JBAUZZ010000369.1:0-3770 GCA_049585495.1 Chthoniobacterales bacterium
CTGAAAGGGCGCGACAATGGGCCTTAAAGCACTCAGAAAATATTATCTAGTTCTAAAACCGCCTCAATTCCTTGCCTTGTTCCTGGTAGAGCTCATCCCAAAATGAGTTCGCCCATCGTTTCTGAAAAAACATGGCATTGAATTCGATGAGCGATACGTTGAGATCGATCGCACAGACTTGGCGCCCTTACAGGGCGCGGCGCTTTGTATGGGGCGGGTCCCGGGGTTGAAACCCCGGGCTAAGTCCTGGAGCCCCTTCGGGGTCGGAATCGCGCCACTGGTTATCTTGGTACCCTGAGCGAATATCAGTTTACCATGCTTGGTGACGACTCGATCGATTGATGTCGAAACGGCTCAACCGGGTCATTGAAAACAGCCCTTTGGAACAATAGAGCTAACAATGACCGAGTGCTAAGCTTTGCACATGAAAAATCACCTATCTATCAACCTAACTTCGTATCTGCGATTATTGACCTTGGTTCCAGCTATAGGCCTGCTGGGAACTACCGGGTGCGCCACGTCCGATCAAACAGCAGGCCAGAGTGGGCAACCATCTCAGCACGTTGCTCTGTGGATACCGTCCAACAACAACCCTGCTTACACTGTACCGAGAAATCCGGGCCGGCACGACCTCTCAGGTAGCTAATTATCGGACCCTTACGGACAAAGTGTCGCAGAAACCACGCGTGCGGTAAAAACTGCGGGTTAAAGCAGCGCTGTCCGCAAAGATTTAAGTAACGGAGATCGAACCTATCACGTCAGCTGATAGAGAATCAGGAGAATGAATTATGCAATCCTCCAAGAAGCGCAATTTTATGGCTAAATGAAACGCTTTATCGAGTTCGACGTGCTTCGAGGCGTCTTGCTGTTGATGATGAGCGTCGATCATTCACCCTCCTCGCTGCGCCGCTTTACCGACCAGCCACTGGGGTTCTTCGGCACCGCTGAATGCTTTGTGTTCGTCTCAGCATTTCTTGCCGGTATGCTCTTTCGGAAACGCGCCGAAAAGCTCGGGTTCGCCGCTGCTCGCTCGTCTTCGATTGAGCGGGCCGGACGCATCTACCGGGCACATCTCGTCACTCTTTCCATCGCATTTGTCCTCGGCAGCTTCTTCTTAGCCGAGCTTCCCGGCATCGGAAATTTGTTAGACCACTATCTGATGAATCCTTGGGCAGCGATTGGTGGATCACTGGTGCTGCTGTTCCGTCCGCCCTTGATGGACATCCTCCCGATGTACATCCTATTTTCTTTTCTCACACCTGCTGCTTTCAGGGCAGCCCAACGATGGGGATGGAAGACGGTCCTTTTTGTCAGCTTTGCGGTGTGGGTCATCGCGCAGACGCATGTCCGGGAGCTGTTGGTGACTGCATCCAAAGATCTACCGTTCGTCCAACTCGGTCCGTTTGATCTTCTCGCCTGGCAGCTTCTTTGGGTCGGCGGGCTGTTTCTCGGTCAGCGTTTTCTGGAAAACAAGGCGCTGCTGCCGATGCCTCATTTGCTACGACCACTCCTGGTCCTCTCAACGATCGCTTTTCTTTTCTGGCGTTGGACTCCAATCACGAGCGGCCCCGATCCAATTACTCAAACATGGTTGTTCGAAAAATGGCATCTCGGACCATTACGCCTAGTCAACTTCGCCGTAGCCGCTTCTGTCGCCGCGGAATTTCTGAAGTATTTGAATCACTGGGAAGTGCCTTTGCGACCATTTTTGCTGATCGGCCGTCACATGCTTCCTGTCTTCTGCAGCCAAATCTGTCTCTCTGTGGTGCTCATTGGCCGGACGGAGTCTGGCCTAACTGCTGAGCCGATGACCTCCGCTTTAGTAGTCTGTCAACTGCTCACCGCACCCCTGTTCGCCTGGTTTTTGGAAAGCCGATCGGTGGCTATCCAATCGGCTCGCCCAATACCTCCGGCGCTGGGCGCTAAGCACCACATCTCGCTCGCGGAGACACGCCTGAAAGGGCATTCATTGCCTTCTCGCAACGTCAGGCAACCAGTTTTACACCCTCTGTAGTGATGAGTTTCAAGGCTGGCAACCACTTACGATTCGCTGAAGCCCTGTTGGCAATCTCGATTTATGCCAACGCGTTTGCGGCTGACGCTCAGGTCGCCCCGAACATTGCTTCTACGTCCGGTTCTGCCGCAGCAACCCCAACTCTCAACCTGCGCGGGCGGGTGATGCCCGGTGGCGCACCTTCGCTGGCGTCCCACGCTTCTTCCGTTGGTCCGTTTGAGCAGGAAGTCACCTTACTTGAAAGCCGGAGAATTGAGTTCTCGCAGCGGCCGATTATATTTTATGGAAGTTCGTCCATTCGCCTCTGGAAGACTCTGAGCCAGGATTTTATCGGGTACCCGGTCGTCAACTGCGGGTTCGGCGGTTCGCGCCTGAGCGATTGCGTTCGGTATGTGTCCCGCTTGGTCTTACGCCTTAAGCCTGCGGCGGTGGTGGTCTACGCAGGTGATAACGACTTAGCACAAGGCGCCCTGCCAGACCAGGCGTTTGCCTCGTTCCGAGATCTTTACCGTGCACTACGCGGCTATTCGGAGCAGATGCCAATTGCCTATATCTCGGTTAAACCGTCCCCGGCTCGGCTCCGCTACATCGACAACATCCTTCGCTTCAACCAGATGGTGCAGGCGTTCCTGCAGAACCAGCCGGCGGCCAAATACATTGATATTTGCACGGCGATGCTCGGATCAGACCAGAAACCTAATCCTGCCCTTTTCGTTCAGGACCAAATTCACCTCAGCGGCCTTGGCTACCAGATGTTGCGTCAGGACGTGTCGACGTTCTTGTCAGGTGAGTTGCACCCCTAGCTTGATTGCGCACAATCCTTAGAGATTTGTAGTTCTATAGTTCTGAATCGTGCATTTCCGCGAGGATTTTTGCCGCCGAAAGCTGGTAGGGCGAATTCGTCTCCGCCATTGGCGGAGATAAATGAGCCTCAAGCGGCTAACAAGATTTGCGGGTTAGGCTCATCCGCCGCGGCGGATTCGCCCTACCGTCCCGGGTGGGTTTAGTTTTGCAGGCTAGCTGACCTCAACTCTCTTCCCACGCTCTCGAGCAACTCAGCCGCTGCGCCCATTGCCCGGCGACTATCTTTGCTACTGAAGCGCCGTAAGAGCGAGAAGAGTCCCGGTGTCTCCGATCGTTTCGCCGATACCTGAGCCAGTCCGTCAGGTAGTGCGTGCACGACTGCGCTCAGCAATTCAGGCTCGATTTCGCCCAACACTTTACTTAACAAAAGCAGATTGCGAATCGAGCGTATTGCCTCTGGCGTTTTGACAACTTCAACTAGGGTCTCAACCACGGTTTCGCCCGCACCGAGTGCTCCCTTTAGTGTATCGAGGACACCGCGATCGTTTAACCCCTGGAGCACCTCGTAGGCGGCGAGCAGCGCTTCCGCATGATCCAACGGAGCCTTGTCCAAACGATCACGGAGTTCTTCACGAGCATCACGGGCCAATGGTTGAAAACGAATCGGCAGAGCCATGGTTTTTCTATTGATGGTCGGTTGACATTGTCCGGGTTTGCACGGATTGCCGCGTTCCGGGCATCCAATAGTCCGGCCGTTTCCACTTACGTTCTACTTCTACGCCACGCTGCGGAGTCGGATGCCCAAAGCGATGATTGCCCTTGGGCAACGGCGAATCACCCATCTCCGGCATTACTCGCATCTTTACCGAGGTATCTTTGTAGGCGGGAGTATGGGTTACCGGATCCGTATGGCTACCCGTAAGGCGGTTGACCGGACTTTCACTTGAATTCA
>JBAUZZ010000370.1:0-1776 GCA_049585495.1 Chthoniobacterales bacterium
TGGCGCTAGTCAGTTTCCAAAACCGCGGTGAAGGATAACTATGGCAGTAATCGTCTTAGAATCCTGGAAATTGATTCGAGCGAGCTCCCAGTGATGGGTCCTCGGTAAAGCTTCGTCTCGGCCTCTACACCTTCATGGAGAGCATCAAGATAAATAATATTGAGTTCGCGAAAAATCCAAACGCGATATTCGTTGCCATCGTCCCTGAACACTATCTGAAGCATAGCTCGGCCAGAGGGCTTGGTTCGCTTGTGACCGAGATTGATAAGCTTGAGCGTTGACTCAGCCTCGAGGGCAGCGGCCCAGCCCCTGATCTCTTCCGGTGAAAGCATGTCTCGGGGTAAATGCTTTGTGCTCTTCGCAACCCCAACGTATGAGCTACTGAGCGCGAAGTCTATCCAGGTAGGTCGAGCATAGTTCCCCGAAATTGTTGTCTGTACGTAAGTCTACGTTGCACTATGAAGACTACAGGGGTGCGGATCGTCGCAGCACCGACTTGCCCAAGTGAACAAAAATCACCTAAGGCTCTTTTCGTCAGGAAGTGCCTAATACCTCCGCTCCCGTAGCGCGAGTTCGATACCGTGCTCCTGGATCCGGTTGGCATCCACATTGCCACGCCAACAAAAATACGTTGCAGCGACACCTAGCTGGTGCGTGCAGGTCGTGAATCGCTGCACCGGTGATCATCTCTCTGTATCGCAGCTCACTAAACCAACCCATATCGTTGCAATGGGTTCCGGAAAGTTATTCACATTCCTGCATAGGTTGTTCCAGATTTTGAGGCTCAAAGATAGTTTTTGCGTTCCCTGGGCAAATTGATCGGTCCAGCTGTCTTTTTTTTTGATGGATTGAGCGGTATTCTTATGAGCATTCAGACATTCCTAGAGCATCCCGAAATTCTCAATTTTGAGGATATCCACAACTTGTTCACACCGAATTGACCGGTCATCGGAGTCAGGCCAGAGCCCTGCCCGATAGAATATCCAGTTTCCCTGTCGGGACCACAATTTTAGGATGGATTCCACCGTGACGGGGACAGTTTCTGAGGGCGCCCTGTTCAACCGTGCTGTTAGAAAGGTCTTCTGGGAAGCCTCCCCACGCTTCCGCCTGTTCCGGCAGTTCCCGCGGTCGAACACCGGATCCACAACGCTCACCCCTCCATTGGAGTTGGAGCTAGCCACGGCGATTGCGGTGCATGGGTCTACAGTTGGGATCCGGCGAAATGGGGCCGCCGCGCAAAACAAAATGAAGATGCATCTCTTGGTCATGGCGAAAGAAGTGAGTTGCGGTTTACGATAACAGTCCTATCGCCAAGCGCGGCGGGAACGCCTTTGGTTCGAAGTCTTTGGATGGTGTGCTAATTCGCCAGCTCGCCGATCCCGATATCAATAAGGAACGTTTTTGTTACGCGTTTGTCACGCGAACGCCGAGGCGCTCATCCGGGCGGCAGCCCTCTGGAGAAAGCAGTTGTCTCGGTTGGCGTCGGCAATGAGTAGGTGCTTGAATTCTACAAAAGCTTCGGGTTGCTGCCGTACAGCTCGTTTGAGGCGTTGGCACCGAGGGCAACAAATGGAATGATGCCAATTACTCCGACCCGGAGATCTACGGCCGAAAGCTCGTCATCTACAAGGAGGGGCGCCAGAGCCTGACCACGCTGAAGTGCCAGGACAAGGCGGAGCAGAACGAATACAAGAAGCTGCACAAGAAGGTGCTGCGATTGAATGACAAGGGCCAGATCGCGGAGGCGCTGGCGGGCTGGTCGAGCAAAGACTGACG
>JBAUZZ010000371.1:0-22073 GCA_049585495.1 Chthoniobacterales bacterium
GTGTAGCGTCTCTTAAATAATGGTGAGTCATTTTTAGAGGATTCCCCAGCGACGGAGCAGATAAAAGTGTCACTATTATTTCAGAGACACATGACTAGCACCCCAGTCTGGAAAATCCTCTTCACGAAACTCGAACTCCGGTCGTGCGCTGCCACGCACATTCTCTGCCTCGCGGTGGCGCAGCTCCACGCGACGAATCTTTCCGGAGATAGTCTTTGGCAGGTCCGAAAATTCGACGCGTCGAATGCGATTGAAAGGCGCGAGGACTCTTCGGATGTGCTGGAAAATTGATAGCGCGATCTCACGCGAAGGCACGACACCTGTTCCGAGAATTACGAATGCCTTCGGAACGGCTCCGCGAAGGGGATCGGGTGATGGAACCACTGCGCACTCGACAACGTCGGGGTGCTCGATCAGAGCGCTCTCGTACCTGGTCAATGATTTCAGGATTGAGCGGTTCACCCGCACTCACTACTTCGCGCAGCTTAGTCTTGTAATCTGCGAGTTGCTGTGTGACCAGCATGCGCCACACCGTTGGCGGAGAACCGCGTAGAATCGAGATTCTAGGTTAAAAAGAAGATAGCCCATTTTCAGTCAGAAGTCGCCTGCTATCGACGGCCTTATACTCGGCTGTTTTGTCAGGAAGAATGGGCGACCTCCGAAGACTTTGCCACCCGCGCGAACACGAACAGTGGGGTTGCATTGGAGCGCATAACCTCAGCCGGCTCTTGGTTCATTCGGACCTAAAGAACAAGGAGGAGCCCTAGCGAATAGCAGAGATTTTGCCGAATTCCTGAAAACCGGAGATCCGAATCCATTTGTAGTACATGAAGACAATATTCGTACGACAATAATCGTTCGATATCCTTCTCCTAACGCGCGTTCTTCTTGGCCGTCGCTTCGGTCTAGGGCGTCGATCGATTCTTGGCAGCAAATAGCGGCGGCGTACTGTTACATGTTACCTTCTCAATTGAAGATTCACTGATATGAGCGAAGAATTAAACTCTGGGACAGCTGCGGATCTGCGTACCAAGTTCGACTCACCAACCTTCGTCGGAGCTAGCGCGGCCAACTCGATCGCGATCTCACGCTTCGAGGAGGCCTACCACGGCAGGCCGCCCTGGGACATCGACGGGCCACAGCCCGACCTTGCTCGGCTCCTCGACGCCGGGCATATCCAGGGGCGAGTTCTGGACGTCGGCTGCGGCACGGGCGAGAACGCCCTCTTCTTCGCCAGCCGAGGAATCGACGTCACCGGCCTTGACGCGTCCGCCGTCGCGATCACCCGGGCGCAGGCCAAAGCACGCGGACGGGGACTATCGGCACGTTTCATCCAAGGCGATGCGCTGCAACTCGCCGCGCTGGGGGAGACGTTCGACACCGTCACCGACAGTGGACTGCTGCACGTGTTCTCGGACCAAGAGATGCAGCAGCTAATCCACGGCATCCACGCCGTGCTTCGCCCTTCCGGCCGGTATTGGCTGATGTGCTTCAGCGAACACGCCACGTTCCCAGGGCCGCGCAGGCTCACCCAGCAGCACATCGCCACCCTCTTCAAGGACGGCTGGCAGATCCGAAGCATCGAGCACGCGCAGTTCCAAGTGATCGCTGGACGGGGTGAGGAGGAAGGTGGCAAGACCGCGGCTGCTTGGCTCGCGGGCATCGAACGGCTGTGACCTGCCACTACTGGAACGAACGAATCCACCAGCTTTTGTGATCCGTTAGAAGAGTTCAACCCGAATCTGAGATTGTGTTGGAGGGCTACGCTCCCTCTCGCCATGCTCGAGATCATGGTGGGCATGTTTGGGCTGGCGGTGGTCACCGGTCTGATTTTCGTGCGCTTTCTCGTCCGAGCTCTGGGGCAAACCTTCTTCGAACCAACCGTGTTGGGCGATGTTAATCCCAAAATGAGGGGAGTTCGCCCGGCTCGATCCCAGGGCCATCGAGACTATGCTCCGGGAGACAGCCGCACAGGGGAAGCTCTCCTCAGCAATCTTTCACGCCGTCTACCGGTCCGTGGAGATATTTGCCAAAAGTCAGACCTCCTAGGACAACCGCAAGGCTCATAACCTGACGGTTACGACACGGTTCCAGGCACATCGCCCTCCGAAGTTCGTTATTACCCGGTATCGCAAGGAGCGTCGCCAAGCGCGGAAACTGGCCGCTTGATGGTATCCGTCTTACTAAACCCATCTGGTGGACGCCGCCGGATTTTGCTCAACTGGGTGGATGAGCGAAGGCGAAGAAGTTAAGCGACGGCGGCGACGTAGCACCCAGGAGATCCAACGGGGATGACAGCGAACCAAGAAATCCCAGGACGGACTGAAATTTGACACCGCGTAACACGTGCGGTTGAGCGGCCGAGCTCCTGGGCGAGGTGGTTAGTTCGGCGCGCGATTCGAATTGGGCTAGGTGATGCTGGATACAACCTTCACACTCCTGAATCTTAGTCTGGTTAAAGCAATAAGAGTCGAACGCCACTTTGAGAGCGAACAGCAAGGCCTCGTCCCAGTTACCATGTAAACTCTTGGCGACCGTCTCGCGTGAGGCTTTGATCCGCGAACTGCACAAGGCGGCGAGCTGCTTTGGATCTCGCTCTCCAGCCATAATCGCCTCTAGGATGTACAAGCCTGTTTCGCCGACGATATCACTAATGACATTGCTTAATTGTACATTCATTTCGAAGAGCGCCTTTTACATGTGATGAACGGCCTCGGTGCGGCTGACTACCAAATTCTCGCGCAGTCGCATGTAGGTTCGCAGTTTGCGAATAGCTTTACCTTGTTGAGCATGGGGCAGGCTCGGCCCGGGGACGGAATCGGTTTACTAATCTCTCCAACGGGGTCGAGCCTCCCTAACTCCCAATAGGCTGCCACCAAACAAATCACCGCCAAAACACCGGAACCATGCTGGTGTAGCGTCTCTTAAATAATGGTGAGTCATTTTTAGAGGATTCCCCAGCGACGGAGCAGATAAAAGTGTCACTATTATTTCAGAGACACATGACTAGCATGGAAATGGGCGGAGTTGGTTTCCAAGACGTGAGGATGATCACTCGAGTGTTTCCGCCGCTCGGCAAGAGCTTGAATGGGAGAGCACAGCGGTGTATAGCTGCGGACACTGGAGAGCATGATTCGCTTTGACACGCTTAGACGGTTGTTGATTTCGGTCGGAATGATCGTAGCAATGGTCCCGTCTGCGTCGTTTGGGCAATCGTCCTGCCGGATGGTTTGCTCGAAGGAAAAGCTGGCCTGCCATTCGTGTTGCACTGGTGACACTTCTTGCGGGGTGTCGAAAAGTCGATCCGATGCTCCCTATCCAGTAACCGCAACTCAGCCTCCAACTAGCTCTGGAGCTTCCTGCCAGGTCGTCCCTACTCGCGCGGTCCTTTTTGTCTTGCCTTCCACAGCAGATCGTCGTCCCGAGCCGGTCGCCCGATGGTCTAAGCAACCGGGTGACTACCTCACCGCGAACTGCATTCTGCTTATCTGAGTCCCGGCGATCTTCAAGCGCAGTGTGCCGAACCTTCGGCACGTCGTTGGTAAGCCGGCTTTTCCGCCTCATTCAGATTCAGAACCGTTAGCCCAGAATTTCGCAAGCAGCGCGAGGCTTATGATAACTCGTCGTAAAGTCTATATGAAGGGATCGTCAGATGCCGCCTTGGGAGTAAGGCTGCTCAGATCACAAATCCTCCTGATTCTCGTCGTGATATCGACCGCGTTCGATCAAACCGACGGAGAAGAAAGCTGGAAACCAACGGACCGGTTGGGAAGCCCGAACACACTCTCCCTATATCAAGTCATCGCTGCAGTTCTGGCGCATAACCCTGTGATCCAATCGGCCCAGGCAAAGTGGCAAGCAGCGAAAGAACGTGTCTCGCAGGCGGCAGCGTGGGAAGACCTGAAAGTTGGCAGCAACATCCTGCTTGGACGGTTCGTTAGTGTGCCAGCGAACGCCTTTACGGATCAGATGATAAGCGTTGAGCAAATGATTCCGCTGTCCGGAAAAAACCGAAGCAAAGAACGCGCTGCGGCCGCGGAAGCGCTAGAGGCTTTTGAAGAAGCAAGGCGTCAAGAACTCGATGTCATAGCTAAAGCCAAAGCAAGCTATTCTCGACTCGCAAGTCTTTACCAACTCTTGGAACTCAATAAATCGGAGGAGGCCTTGTTGATTGAGTCGCGTGATGCGACGCGGGCTAAGTTCGAAGTTGGCACCCAAGGGCAAGCAGATTTGTTGTTCGCCGATAATGAGCGTCAGAAGATCCTCGAAGTCCGCAGAGATCTCGAGCAAAAGCTCTCGACCGAAGAGTCGAGTCTAAGTGTCTTGATGAACCGGAATCCGTTTTCTCCGTTGGGCCGTCCGGCGGATAATCAGGGGGGCTCCGGACCAGCAGCGCCTGCCGAACGGCTTCGTCAGCTCGTCCTCACGAATCGGCCCGAAGTCAGGGAAGTCCAAGCAAGGGTCAGTGCGGCGAAATCAAAACTGGAATTGGCTAAGCGTGAGTGGATTCCGGATCCGACTGTTAGTCTCGAGGCGGAGCGCTACAATGCCGCATCCCAGGTTGTAAGCCAAGTCGCAGGGGGTGTGTCGATTAGTGTTCCGTGGCTCAATGGACAGAAGTATCGAGCGGAGGAGAAGGAAGCTCAGAGCGAATTGAGTGCGGCCGAGAGCGAGGCGGCGAGCGCACTAACCGAAGCTCTTGGTTTGCTGCGGGACCAGCTGAAAAAAATCGAAACGCTCCATCACCATATTGAACTTTATCGCGACAACCTGTTGCCGACCGCGCACCAAGCCGTGGCCTCCTACCAGGTGGACTACGCGACTGGTAAGGCCACGCTGCTGACGCTTCTGTCCTCTCAGAGAGACCTGTTTGAGCTGGAGACGATGTACTATCAGGACCTCAGCGACTACCAGGTCGCTCAGGCCGAATTGGAGGCCCTGGTTGGCCTGGACCAGAAAATCTCGGGAGCCGGCAAATCTTACGTGGGAGGCAAAACACGATGAAAAGCAGTTTGATATCGCGAACGCTGATTCTGGCTCTTCTGGCCACTGTCGGGATCTGTGGCTGTAATAAGCAGGCAGGCAATATAGGAGCAGACGGCAACGTCGATTACTACACCTGCACGATGCATCCTTCGGTGCACTCCAAAACACCGGGCAAGTGCCCGATTTGTTCAATGGACCTTGTTCCGGTCTTTAAAAAGATCGCGAACACTAACGCTGGAGACAAACCCGCTAACACGAGCGTAGCGAAAGGCGATTCGGTAGCCAACCGTGACAATGGCTCGATGCCTGTGGAAACGCCGTCTGCGAATGCGCAGGGGAATAAGCCAGGCGAGTTCTCGGTGCCGGTTGAGCGCCAGCAGCAGATCGGAGTTACCTACGCTTCGGCGAAGCGAAGACCAATTCAATTATCGATCCGGGCCGTCGGAGTGCTCGAGCCTGACCAATCGAAAATCTTTGAGTACGTGGCTCGCGTCGATGGCTATATCCAAGACTTAAAGGTGACTTCTCCGGGAGAGCAGGTAATCGCCGGTCAGCCTTTGGTGACGGTCTATAGTCCCGATCTGCGAAGTACGGAACAAGAGCTAGTGAATCTACTGAATGAGCGTGACCGCGGCAGTTCTTCGCGAGCATCGCTTGATCAGTTGATTGAATCCGGCAAACAGCGCCTGCGGCAGTGGAATGTCAGCGACGAAGAGATCAACGCACTCGAGAAGAACCGCAAAGCATCAGACACCCTCGTTTTACGGTCGCCGTTCAGTGGCATCGTTGAGGAGGTTCCGATTAAGCAAGGGATGAGCGTCAAGATGGGTGATCGGCTCATCGGCGTGATGAATCTGTCAGCGTTATGGCTTTGGGCAGATTTTTATGAGAACGAGGTGGGACTTCTGCGACTCGGACAACAGATCGATATTTCGTTGCCAGCGTTCCCCGGCAAGAAGTTCCAAGGTCGGATTGGTGCGATTGATCCCAAATTAGACGCGATGAAACGCACCACTCGAGCCCGAATTGATCTTAACAATCCAGAAGACCGATTACGTCCCGGCATGTTTGCCAATGTGGAGCTGAAGGTCGACGCAGGTGAAGGGCTCACTGTACCGGTGGACGCCGTGCTGCCGACCGGATCGCGTTCGGTCGTGTTTGTAGATAAGGGGTCCGGTAAACTGGAGCCGCGATTCATTCGGGTCGGAAGATCATTCACTCAGACTGACGCAAATGGCGAAGCTAGTTACGACGAGGTTCTCGATGGTCTCTCCGAAGGAGAGCGTGTGGTAAGCAGTGCCAATTTCTTAATTGACGCCGAATCACGAATCCAGGGTGCACTGAAGACCTGGGACGAAGAGAGCGAGACTAAGGAGAAGAAAGAGAACCCCAGCCCCGAGAGCCAGCTGCCGCCCTTCAGCCAGAAAGCCGTTCCGGCTGCCGGACTGCGGACAAATTGACGGTCAACTGCAAGCTCTGAAGTAACGGGAACAATGGCCCCGAATCCTACTCCTCAGGCTGAGACATTGATCGAACGTCTCATCGGCGTCAGCGCCCGTAACGCTTTCCTGATAGTCCTTTTCACGCTCTTTGGAGTTGCCGGCGGCATCTATGCGTTGACCCAAATCCCACTCGATGCCATTCCGGACCAGAGTGACATCCAGGTGATCGTGTATACCGATTGGGAAGGCCGCTCTCCGGATCTCGTGGAGGACCAGATCACTTATCCGATCTCGACCAAGTTTATTGCGGCGCCGAAAGTGAAGTTTGTTCGTGCGGAATCGATGTTCGGCAAGTCTTTCGTGTACGTCATCTTCCAGGATGGCACCAACATTTATTGGGCGCGTTCCCGCGTGATCGAATACCTAAACTCGGTCCGGGATTCTCTACCTGAAGGTGTTAACCCAGTGATCGGCCCGGACGCGACCGGCGTTGGCTGGGTGTTCGAGTACGCGTTGGTTGATGAGAGCGGCAAACACAATCTCGCCGAGTTGCGCTCGTTCCAAGATTGGCACTTGAAATACGCGTTGGAATCTGTACCGGGTGTGGCGGAAGTCGCTTCGGTGGGGGGCTTCGTGAAGGAATATCAAGTCGATGTGGACCCCAATAAACTCCTGGCCTACAACATTCCGCTGAGCACCGTGGTCAACTCCATCCGCTCCAGCAACGCGGATGTCGGTGGCAAGACGTTCGAGGTGTCATCGACCCAATTTTTTGTTCGTGGCAGAGGTTACATCAAGGACGTCCGGGACATCGAGAACGTGGTGCTAGCGACTCAGAACGGCACTCCAGTTTATATCAAAAATGTCGCAGCGGTTCATCTCGGTCCTGATCTCCGTTACGGCGTCACAGATCTGGACGGCAAAGGTGAGGTTGTCGGTGGCGTTGTGGTGATGCGGTACGGCGAGAACGCGCTCAAGGTAATCGACGGGGTTAAGAAGAAGCTGGAGGAAGTGCGCAGCTCGTTCCCTCCGGGGATGGGCGTCATTGTAACCTACGACCGCAGCACCTTGATTTACCGGGCGATCGATACACTGCGGGAAAAGCTGATTGAAGAAAGCATTGTTGTCGCCCTTGTTTGTATCCTTTTCCTGTGGCACCTCCGTTCGGCCCTCGTCGCGATAATCACCCTGCCGATCGCGATTATTGTTTCCTTCCTTCCGCTCTACTGGCTGGGATTGACGTCGAACATCATGTCCCTTGGCGGGATCGCGATTGCAATCGGTGCAATGATTGATGCTGCCATCATCATGGTGGAAAACGCCCACAAGGCGCTGGAGCATTTCAGGGAAGAGCAGGGACGCGATCCTGGTCGAAAGGAACGCTTTGCGGTCATCGTCGATGCGGCAAAGAGCGTCGGTCGGCCCCTATTCTTTTCGCTTCTGGTGATCACGGTCAGTTTTATTCCGGTGTTTTCACTGGAAGCCCAGGAGGGACGTTTGTTCCGTCCGCTCGCTTTTACCAAGACGTTTGCGATGTTCTTCGCCGCAATAGCGGGCGTGACACTTGTCCCAGTGCTTATGACCTGGTTGATCCGCGGGAAGATTATTCCGGAGATCAAAAACCCCATCAACCGCTTTCTTATCTGGGTTTATCGGCCAGTTGTTAATTTCGTTCTTCGTTTCCGTTGGTTAACGATTTTGCTTTCCCTGTTGGTGCTAGGCCTGACTTACATCCCGTTCAGCCGGCTGGGGAAGGAGTTCATGCCGCCGCTCAACGAGGGGACTCTGCTCTATATGCCCACGGCTATACCTGGCATGTCGATCACGGAGGCGACGAAAATCCTCCAAATCCAGGATCGCATCCTGCGGCAGTTTCCCGAGGTTGAGAGTGTGTTTGGAAAAGCCGGGCAGGCGGACACGTCGACCGATCCTGCCCCACTCTCGATGTTTGAAACGGTTGTCCAGTTAAAACCGCCGGAGCAGTGGCCAGCCGGCACGACTTGGGACAGCCTGATCGCCCGGATGAATGAAGCGAGCAAGACCCCGGGCATGGCTCAGATCTTCTGGATGCCGATCCAGACCCGGACCGAGATGCTGACGACCGGGTTTCGCTCAGTGCTGGGCATCAAAGTCTTCGGCCCGGACCTGAAGGGGATCGAAGACGTTGCGGTGCAAATCGAGAAAGCCCTTTCTGATTTTCCGAATACTCGAAGCGCGTTCGCGGAACGGACCACTGGGGGGTATTTTCTGGATTTCAGCGTCAACCGAGAGGCTGCAGCACGGTACGGTCTTGGGGTCGGGGATGTGAATCAGATCGTGGAAAGCGCCATCGGCGGAAACACGATCGGAATGACCGTTGAGGGCCGCGAGCGGTATCCCATCAGCGTGCGCTACGCGCGGGATTTTCGCAGTGATATTGACAGCCTGAAACGCGTCCTCGTTTCGACCCCGACAGGTGCTCAGGTACCGATTTCCCTGTTGGCAGACGTCAAGTATCGAACGGGGCCTCCGTCGATCCGGGAGGAAAACGCCCAGCTGGTCGGGTATGTCTTTGTGGATATCACAAGCAGCGATATCGATGGATATGTTCGGGCGGCCTCGAATGAGATCAGTCAGAAGGTTCACTTTCCGCAGGGATACTATATTCAATGGGCAGGCCAATTTGAATATCTCAAAGCAGCTGAGGCGCGCCTGGCAATCCTCGTGCCTTTCACGCTGCTGATCATTTTTTTCCTGCTCTACCTGAACACGAGATCGGTTATCAAGACCTTCATCGTGCTTTTATCGGTGCCATTCTCGTTAGTCGGAGCGTTCTGGATGCTGTACTTGCTAAATTACAACATGAGCGTCGCGGTCTGGGTTGGCTTAATCGCCCTTGCCGGCATTGACGCTGAGACCGGAGTTGTAATGCTGCTTTACCTGGACCACGCCTGGGAAAGGTTTAAAGCGCAAGGACGCATGAATCGAATTGAGGATTTATACGCCGCTGTCGTCGAAGGTGCGGTCCAGCGGATCCGCCCGAAGATCATGACCGTATGCGCCATCATCTTTGGGCTATTACCTATCATGTGGTCTCCGGTCTATCAAGCTGGGGCAGACGTGATGAAGCGAATTGCCACACCGATGATCGGGGGCGTGATCACCTCGGCTGTTCTCAACCTCCTTATCTATCCGGTGATCTATGTGATCTGGCGGAAGCGCTCGCTTCCGCCCCTGGCTCCTCGAGGATTGCCCGCTGGTCCTTCCATTCCGGAATCAAGAGCGATGGTCAGAGGTTCCCGCCGCCGCGTTCTAGCTGGATCCACGGCCGTTTTGTTAGCAGGGGCGCTTATCGGAGGTGCTTACCTGTTTTGGTCGTCGGGTTTTGGAAATTCTATTATGCGCTCGGCCGATCCCCAGATGTCTGTAGCCAAAATCACGCAAAACGGTGTGACGGTATCAATTCTTAGCCCCGACGGTCGGATTCACGCGAAAGACAACTCGCTGCAGATCAAATTTCAAGATCAAGGCGGGCATCCGGTCGACGCAGAAAATGTGAAACTGGAACTGAATATGAATATGCCGGGCATGGTGATGCATTCCGGCGCGAAAATAAACAGGGAGGCCCGATCCGGTTATTATCAGGCACATCTCACTCCGGAAATGGCAGGGGATTGGAGTGCTGATCTCTCTTACGAAGGACCTCAAGGAGCCGCGAAGGTGACACTTCCGGTAAACGTTACTCGGTAAAATGACTTGAGTTCCTTTTTCGCGGAGGTTATCGCGTTCCTGGCAAAACAAGGGTCACACTGGTTATGCAAATATCGTGCCGAACGCCCCATTGGCAGTGCATTTTTGGAACGCTCGTCGTCTTCGGATCCATCGTCCTAATCCCATCACTATGGGCACAACAAAATAAAACCGGGACTGATTCAGCCCAAACGGCTCTTAAGGCGGTTGAAACCGCTCTTGATCAACTGAAGGCGCAAGACCCTGAAGCCGCTTTCAAAGGCGTGCATTGATTGTCGCCGGGGCCGCTGGAGAATGGAATCGGCGGGTACCGGTGTTTTTTTGTTGAGAAGAAGATGTTTTGGGGACAAAGCTAACAGGGCAGTTTATGACGTGGTTGGGAAAGGCGAGATTTTTAAACGCAACGGTCGCGTTGGTGGCCGTTCTCGCTTGGTTTACAGGTACCAATCACTGCCGATTGGGGCTCATGAAACAGCCGGGGAACGCGGCTGTTTCGATGTCCCATTGTCCGGACCATTCCAAAAAGTCCGACGGTGCCGACGATGGTCCGTCCGCGATGTTGGCGTGTTGTCAGGGACTTCAGAGTCCCAATTTCGAAGTGCTCAAGGCGAAGGTTGCCTTTAGCCCTGTCTTACTGCCAATTCAGCTTTTTGCGAATAGCCAGCTGGTTCTGCCAGAAGCTCCCAAAAGCATTCTGACGGGCACGGAGTACGATACCGGACCTCCGTCACCGTGCTTCTTTGTGGAAACTGTGCTAGGGCGTTCTTTGCGTGAGAACGCGCCTCCGCTTGTATCTTAGAGACGGCTAGCCCCGGAGCGCTCTCGGGGCATGCTCACCGCCGTCAACCCCGGGACACCCAAGCTGGGCTTGAACTGTCCATGCTCGGGTTCTGTTCTGCAGCCGTGCTGCTGTGCACTCCAGATCCGCCGATTCAGAAACCTCAATGCTCGCTCTGACCGAGATAGACCTTCTTAAAAAACCCGAATACATCCATGTCGTCCTGAATCATTTACCGATTTATGGCACGATATTGGGGGCTTTGGCGCTGGCTATCTCACTAGTCCTCCGGAGCCGAGCTGCACAAATCACGGCCCTTATCCTCACGCTCATCGCCGGGGCTTCAGCGTACCCAGTCTTCGTAACTGGACAGAGAGCCTACAAGACGATCCGCAGCATGGCCGACGACGCAGGCGCTGATGCCCTGGATGAACACATGGATCGAGCTGAAAAAACAATAGGAGCTTTCTATTTCTTGGCGGCACTCGCCGTAGCCGGTCTCCTGGTGCCGATCAAATGGCCGAAATCCGCTGTTCCATTAGCGGCCCTGACTCTGTTCGTAGCTATTCTCTGTTCCGGAATCGCGGTCTATATCGCCCAGCCAGGCGGTCGAGTACGCCATCCGGAATTTCGGCCGAGCGAAAATCCAACTCCAGCTTCTGAAACCGATCACCACGACAAAAAATGAATCGATATTCTGTCCTGTTAATCGCTTTGAGCCTCTTAGCCGGTTGTGCAACGGCTCCTCCACCGCCGCTGACAGCTGATAACCCGGCAAATCCATCCGCGCCGGAAGCCGCGTTACACCCCTTTCGTAATGCCCTGGGGGTCGACGATCTTACAAGGAAAAGTCGCCGGATCCTCGCACAAGCTGCCCAACAGCAACAGCGATGGGACAAGAGCGGTCCGGTTTCCGGCGATCAGCAAGGCCAGCAAATGCAGAACATGCCCGGCATGCAAATGCCCCAGGAACAATCCCAACCATCACCAACGCCCAATAATTAATAGCACATGACGATTACAAGGTTTGTGACCTGTTCATTAATTTTGGCGATGACATTGCGGGCCGGTTCCGCCCGCGAGAAAGAGGAAGCGTTTCAAGATGTGCAGCAGTCGCTCCAGGAACGCACCGGAAAAGCGGTTCGCTGGGAACAGGATCAGCCGGCGCGTGAGCAAGCTTTGCAAGATGTGCGCCAGCTGCTGCGCAAGCCTTTAACCGTCGACACCGCTATTCAGATTGCGCTGTTAAACAATCGATCGCTTCAGGCGACTTTTGAAGGAATTGGTCTTTCGGCCGCGGACCTTCTAGAGGCTGCTACAATCCCGAATCCCCGGATCGATCTAGCAGTCAGGTTTCCGGACAAGCCGCCTTCGGGTACATACATTGACTATGGTGCAGTCATTGACTTTTTAGGCATCATTATGATTCCGCTGAAGAAGCGGGTTGCTAAGGACCAGCTCGAAGCTACGGCTCTGCGCGTAGGAGATGATACTCTCGAACTGGTCAAGCAAGTCAAAAGCGCTTTCTATTCGCTGCAAGCAGCTCAGCAACTCTTAAAAAGGTTTAAGTTGATCGTAGATGCTAACGCGGCTTCGTTGGATCTAGCCCAGCGACAGCACGAAGCTGGGAATATCACAGACCTGGCGCTGGCTCAGCAGCAGTCCAGCTACAGCCGTTCCCGGCTGGACGTTGCCTCAACGGAGGCTGAAATCCGGCGAAATCGTGAGAAGTTGGATGTCCTGCTCGGATTGTGGGGCATGGATACCGACTGGCAAATTTCTAGTGAACTGCCACAAGTGCCGAGTTCCGACCTTCCCATGAGCGGTCTCGAACGCCTGGCAATTTCCCAACGGTTGGACTTACAGGCGGACTATCTCCAAGTCACAAGCCAGGTGAAGAATCTCGGACTGACGAAAAACTTTCGACTGGTGGGTGCTTTGGATTTCGGGATCGATAGCGAAAGGGAAACAGATTCGCAAACAAGGACTGGTCCGTCATTCGCAATCGAGTTGCCGATTTTCAATCAAGGGCAGGCACGGATCGCCAGAGGCGAAGCAGGTTTGAGACAGGCACAGGACAAATTTGAAGCGCTGGCAATTGATGTTCGCTCTGAGATAAGGCAGCTGCGTGACGAACTTGCCAGCGAAAGAGAGATCGCTCGTTTCTATCGAGATGAGCTTTTGCCGGGCCAACGTCAAATCCTAAACGAAAGTCTCCTTAACTATAACGCGATGGAGATCGGGAATTTTGAGCTCTTTACGATAAAAGCTGAAGAGGCGCGTACCGAGCGCGAATACATCGATGCCGTCAGAGACTACTGGATTACCCGAGCAGAGCTCGAACGAGCTGTGGGTGGTAATTTGAATCCGCGCCAGCCGGCAGACGGCAAATCCCAACCTGTTTTAAACCCAGGGCTGCCAAGGTCAGCCAAAAATAATTAACCAAGAATCAAAGTTATGATATCTCGCCGCAAGTTCTTCTCTAACGCAGCTTTTGCTGCGGGCGCGGGAGCGCTCGGCGCTACTATTCGTTCAGGACAAGGAGCGGAACCGGTTGGACAACCATCCGAAAATCCTGAGCGAACCATGGAGTACGCCCAATCTAACCACCAGGACTATTCTCCTGGTGAACCCGGAAAAGACTATACCCCAGTAATCACGCCTAACGGATCGACGCTCCCCTTCAAAGTAGCTGGAGGCGCCAAAGTATTTCATCTTATCGCTGAAGAAGTTGATCACGAATTCGCGCCAGGACTTCGCGCTCATTGCTGGGGCTTCAATGGCCAGGTCCATGGCCCAACGATTGAGGCTGTGGAGGGGGATCTTGTGCGCATATACGTGACGAACAACCTTCCGGAGAACACCAGTATTCACTGGCACGGGGTGCTTGTGCCATCGGGCATGGATGGAGTGGCGGGGCTTAGCCAGAAAACTATCGAGCCCGGCGAGACCTATAAATACGAGTTTAGGCTTAGGCAGCACGGAACATACATGTACCACTCCCACTCCGACGATATGATCCAGATAGCACTTGGGATGATGGGGATGTTTATCATTCATCCGCGAACCCCGACCGGTCCGAAGGCGGACCGAGACTTCGTTCTGATGTCGAGTGAATGGAGGATCGATGTGGGCACCAGGCGGCCCGTTCCGACTGAGATGACCGATTTCAATGTCCTCACATTTAATGGTCGGTCGTTTCCTGGTACTGCCCCGTTAGTTGCCAAATACGGAGATCGGGTAAGAATCCGGTTCGGAAATTTAAGCCCGATGGAGCATCATCCGATCCATCTTCATGGGTTCTACTGGAAGATCACTGAAATGGACGGTTTACAAATCTCAGAGGCAGCGCAGCAGCCCGGGAACACGGTCCTGGTCGCAGTCGGTCAAACCCGAACAGTGGAGTTTATTGCGGACAACCCCGGTGACTGGGCAATGCACTGCCATATGACCCACCACACAATGAACCAAATGGGGCATAACGCACCGAATCTCATTGGGGTACGTCCGGGTGATCTCAACAAAAGAGTAAGCACATTTCTCCGCGGTTATATGACAATGGGCGAGAGCGGCATGGCCGACATGGGCGAAATGGGCATGCCGGTTCCGCGCAATAGTATTCCGATGGTCGGCGCACCAGGCAAACACGGCTATATCGACATGGGCGGTATGTTCACGATCGTGAAGGTCCGGGAAAACCTGACGAGCTATGATGACCCTGGCTGGTACGAGAATCCGCCAGGGACGTTGGCAAGCTTGGCCAGCAATGATGAGTTGCAGCGCGAATTAGGGATCACGCCAGAGATGAAGCCGATGGATCAGAAAAACATGAAAATGGACCATGGAAAGATGAACCACATGAACATGGACCGCGCTCAGAACGGGGGTTGAATTAAACCTGCCCAATAATGCATCCTTACTCTGGTATTGGCCGCTTCCATCCTGAGCCTGAAGCTACGACGGGCGTAGCCAAGTGCAAACTGAGACACTAACTTTGCAGCAGGACCTTGTAGAAAGATTGGGGCAATTGCCGTGATTAAAACCGACCTCTCCGACGTCTACCGTGACTACATTGCCTCCCTGAATAAGCAGGACTGGCCGAAGCTGGGACAGTTCGTTCATGATGAAGTGATCCACAACGGTCGACGGGTCGGGTTATCAGGTTATCTCGAAATGCTGGAGAGAGACTTTGATGAAATTCCGGATCTTTATTTCAATGTCCAGTTGCTGATTTCCGATCCGCCTTATTTAGCGAGCCGGATAGGCTTCGACTGTAGGCCAAAGGGAAAGTTCTTTGGCCTCCATGTAAACGGTAAGAGAGTTTCCTTTACCGAGAATGTGATCTATGAATTTCGCAGCGAAAAGATTATACAAGTATGGTCGGTTATAGATAAGGCGGCTATCGAAGCTCAGCTTTAGTGCGAAAGATTATTGTGTGTCTCTTCTCCCAAGCGCGACTAAAGATCAATGCATAGCGCCGCGGGTTGAAACACGAGCCTGCAGCTTTGAATTTGATTAACGGTGAAGTCTAAACTCCCATAGATCATGACCGATAAAAAAAGAATCCTGGTCACGGGCGCTAATAAAGGCATCGGGTTAGAGATCGTTCGTCAGTTGGCGTCGAAAGGTGCGTTAGTGTTCTTGTCGGCGCGGAACCCTGTGGCGGGAAAGAAATCCGCTGCAGCGATCGATGGGCAAGTGCAGTTTCTCGAACTCGACGTGTCAAACGACGAAAGCATCGAGCGAGCTGCCCGCGAATTCGGAACGGCCAGCCGGCACCTGGACGTACTGATTAACAACGCGGCGATCTACCCGGACGCAGGCTTCAACATCCTTACGATCTCGAGGAAGCAGTTTGCCGAGACGTTCCAGACCAATACCTTTGGAGTCGTCAGAGTCACGCAGGCGTTTCTGCCTTATTTGAAAAAGTCCAGCCATGCCCGCATCATCAATCTGTCGAGTGGGTACGGAGAGATCGGCGGCCTTACAGCGAATGTTCCAAGCTATTGCCTGTCGAAGCTTGCCCTGAACGGGATCACGATCATGCTTCATCAGGCGTTGAACTCGCAGGGGATTTCGGTGAACTCCGTGTGTCCCGGCTGGGTCCGGACGGATATGGGTGGCCCGGGTGCAAGTCGGTCGGTGGAAGAAGGCGCGGACACGGCGGTCTGGCTGGCAACGGAAGCTCCCGAAAGTCTCTCCGGAAAATCCTTCCGTGATCGCCGCGAGACGACTTGGTAAAACATTTACGGCGCCGTGAAAATCAACTTCCCCTGGACCATGCCGGTTTCAAGATGAGCGTGACCGCGCGCAATAGCTTCTTTTGATAGCGGCCCTAAGTTCTCCATTTTGACGGGGCGCAGCCGATGCTGCTCGAACAATCGCAGCAGGTGTTCAAGATCTCGGTAATAGGACTCCCAGCATTCCCCGTGCCCGAAAAGACCGCGGGCACCCAAATGGAAGAAATGCAGGGAAGCTGATTTGCCGAAGAGTGGACTCAAACGGCCGTGCCACACCGGCACTGCAAATGGATCTGTCTCTTCCACCACTGAGACGATCTCCCCATCGAAGGCAACCAGGTCGAAACAGAGGCGCTTCATTGCCCCTCCGACAAAGTCGAGCAGTTTGGTAAACAAACGGCCACCGTTCTTCTCGATGGCTTCGGCTGCGAGATCCTTTCGTGATCTTCCCTGATACCGAATGATCTGATCCGGTAAAAGATGATGTCGCTCGATCAGATACGCTACACTTTCTGACGGTCCAGCCGTGGTGATGATTTGCGAGATGCCAGAGGTTTGGAGCATCTGAAGAGCAACTGAACCAAGGCCGCCGGAGCCGCCAGCAAGGAAAATCGTATCTTCAACGGTCGGCTTCGCTTTGTGTTGGATGGCCTGAAAGGCGGTGAGGCCAACGACGGGAATAGCCGCTGCTTCCAGCAGTGTCAGATTACGCGGCTTCAGGCTGACGAAATGATGGGGCACTGTCGTGTACTCCGCGTAAGCGCCGTTGCTGCACGGCCCCCCAAGATAGACCCATACTTCATCGCCCTCTTTGAACCGGCGCACATCATGCCCGACTGCCGCGACTACCCCTGCACAATCATGGCCCAGCACAATGGGGAACGGCGCTTTGATCCTACCTTGGCGAATCTTGTAGTCGATGGGATTGATCGATCCGGCCTTGATCTGCACCAGGACCTCGTCTGATTTTGGTGGCTTGATCGGCAGATCGGCTTCTTCAAATTTTTCCGGCGAACCATGTTCGCGGAGGATGATCGCTTTCATGATGGGAAAGTTTTGTACTCCTTCTCGGAAATTAGCCGATTCAAGCAATCTTGCTGAAAATACTACGATGTGCCGCCTTGAGAGTGTCGGGCCCGACGGGCCTTGGGAACTTAGCCCAGGCTTCAGCCCGGGGAAGCTTTCCAGGAGGCGAGCCCTGTAGGGGCGGAGGAAGGGCTACGTACCGATTAATCCCAAACATACCGTTCGTCGAAATTCACGTGATGCCGATTCAAGAATGCTCGATATTCCTCTTGAAACGTGAGCCGTTTGTGATGCTCATCTTGCTTGGACACATATTCGACCACCGACTCTAGCGTTGAGTCAGCCACGGAAAACGCAGCGTATCCGTTCTGCCAGGAAAACTGCGATAGAAATTTCTCCTTCAGCCCTTGGTTGGAGCTGACCTTCAGCTTGGCCACTAGCGTTGCCACACTTAGGGCGCGATTCAGGGCGCAGACTATATGAACATGATCAGCAACCCCACCAACTCTCAAGGAAGGACAACTGAGATGATTGGCGGTCGCCGCAAGATACGCATGGAGATCTTTGCGGATCGTTGGATCGGCAAAATAAGGTTCGCGATTTTTGGTGGCGAAGATGAGGTGGATCAGAAGACGGGCAAGCGATTGCGCCATATATCACAACATTAAATACAGAAGTAATATTATTTGCCAGAGCGGATTCGGCAATCTCTTTTGCCGGTATTCCTTACCAAGATTAGCGATTCATTGAGCCTCGTTATCTGACGCCCTTGCAGGGCTTGCGTGGGGGTGATGCCTACCAGGCTAAAGCCTGGGCTAAGTTCCCAAGGCCCTTCGGGCCGGATACCCGTGAAACCGAACGGCGGACCGCGATCGGAGTCGAAGGTCGCCCAGGAGCTTCCTTGCGAGCTCACTGGAGCCCCTCTCGGGCCGTTGACCTGCAACTCAGTTAGGATTTACGGCGTAGCCAATGAAACGCCCGGCTAAATTTTCGCCAACGCTTCTTCCAGATCGGCCTGAAGATCGTGAACATCTTCGATACCCACCGACAAGCGCACCAGGGTATCGTCGATTCCTAACGCTGCACGCTGTTGGGGAGGAATCGAACCGTGGGTCATAAGCGCGGGGTGCTCGATCAGGCTTTCCACGCCGCCCAGGCTCTCGGCTAACGCAAACAGCTTCGTGTTTTCCAGAAAACGACGGGCGCCGGCTAGATCCGTATTGAGGTGAATTGAAACCATTCCCCCGAACCCTCGCATCTGTCGTTGCGCCAGCGCGTATTGAGGATGCGATGATAATCCTGGATAGCGGACTCGCCGAATCTTTGGATGCGACTCCAGTGCGACGGCCAACGAAGCCGCGTTAGAGCAATGGCGCTCCATCCGAAGCGCAAGGGTCTTCAGCCCGCGCAGCGCCAGAAAGCTGTCGAAGGGTCCGGCGATTGCACCAATCGCGTTTTGCAGAAATCCCAGGCGAGCAACGACCGGCTTGAGATGCTCCTGATCTCCGACAACCGCGATCCCGCCAACGATATCGGAATGCCCGTTCAAATACTTGGTTGCGGAATGAACGACAAGATCGAACCCAGCCTCGAGCGGCCGTTGAATCCAGGGTGTCGCAAAAGTGTTGTCTGCTACGGCTAAGAAATGATTCTCGCGCGCGAAGGATGCCACCGCTGCGAGATCGACTACTTTCAATAACGGATTGCTCGGGGTTTCCACCCAGATCATCCGGGTGTCCGGCCGCGCGGCCTTCTTGAGCGTCGAAACATCGCTCATATCGACGAAGGTGAAATCAAGGTTGGCTGATCCGCGACGAACCTGGTCGAACAGCCGAAAGGTTCCACCGTAGAGGTCGTCACTTGCGATCACGTGCGATCCGGCATCTAGCAGCTCGAGGATCGTGGCCATGGCAGCCAGTCCCGAAGCGAAAGCAAAACCACGGGAGCCGTTCTCGAGATCGGCCACACACCGCTCATAGGCCAGTCGTGTCGGATTGATACTCCTCGAATAGTCGAAGCCTTTGTGAATGCCCGGGCTTTGCTGAACGTAGGTGGAGGTCTGATAAATCGGTGTCATGATCGCACCGGTGGACGGGTCTGGCTCCTGGCCCGCATGAATGGTTCGCGTGGCGAAGGCGTAAGCGTGGGAAGTCACTCTACACCTTTCGCCGCAGATAGTTGAGCATGTCAATCCGCGTGATCAGACCCACGAACTGGTCTCCGTCGAGGACTATCGCAACCTCCCCGCGATCCAGAATTGATCGTAGTTCATGGAAACTCGCCGACGGCTGAAACGTTTCCAACCGATCGGTCATGGCGTTCTTGACCGGATCGCCGAACGATCCACCGCCGTCCTGGACACGGATAAGGAGGTCAGATTCGTCAAGAATCCCGACCAATTTTCCATTTTCCAACACTGGTACTTGAGAAACGTCTGCGATCCGCATCCGGTTAAACGCAGTCAAGAGAGTATCGGATGGGCCAACCATCACGACGGTGCCATCCTGGTAACGCCGCGAGACGAGGTCTCGCAAATCTCCAAACTGGTGGCGATGAAGGAAACCTTGATCGGCCATCCAGATGTCGTTGTACATTTTCGATAGATATTTGTTGCCGCTGTCACAGGCGAAGGTGACAACGCGTTTCGGCGTTTCCTGTTCGCGACAATATTTGATCGCCGCTGATAAAAGTGTACCGGTCGAAGAACCGCCAAAAATGCCTTCGTTACCCACCAACTCCCGGGCGGCGAGAAAGCTTTCCTCATCCGTGATCGAGTACGACCTTGCGACGCGGGAAAAATCGGCGATTTTCGGCACGAAATCTTCCCCGATCCCTTCCACCAACCAGGAACCAGCGGAGCCAATCTGGTGGTCACGGACGTAACCACTCAATACTGAGCCAGCTGGATCTGCCAGGATGATCTGGCACTGCGGGGCCACGCGCGCGAAAAAACGGCTCAGACCGGTCAGCGTCCCGCCGGAGCCTACGCCGACTACTACCGCATCGACGTCGTGCTTCATCTGTTCCCAAATTTCTGGTCCGGTGGTACTCTCGTGAGCCAGCGGATTCGCCGGATTCTCGAATTGATTTACATAAAACGCGCTCGGAGTTTCCGTGGCGATCCTGGCGGCTAGATCCTGGTAATATTCCGGATGTCCTTTGGTAACGTCAGAGCGCGTGATGACGGTCTTGGCTCCGAGGGCTCGCAGATGCAGAATCTTTTCCTGAGACATCTTATCGGGAATGACAAGAATCAACCGATAACCTTTGGCGGCTGCGACAAGCGCTAACCCGAGGCCGGTATTTCCAGCGGTCGCCTCCACCAGAGTTCCCCCTGGACCGATCTTGCCGTCGCGCTCCGCTGCCTCGACCATGGCCAGCGCCATCCGGTCTTTGATCGAGCCGGTGGGATTTTGGTTCTCGAGCTTGACGAACAACTGACATTTTCCAGTGTCGATCCGGGCGACCTGAACCATCGGAGTATTGCCGATCAGACGGAGAATCTCAGGATCGCGGAGCGAGGGCGGCAGACCCGGGCGTGACGGCATGAACTAAACTCCAGCAAGCGCCGGTGGTGCGTCAAGAGTGGGACGGGCGTCTCGCCCGTCTTTTCTGTTCCATGATTTAAGGGGCGAGACGCCCGTCTCACTCTGCGTGTTAGATCCCGAAGCACTCCAAATACTTCAGGCCGGATCCCGTGTTAAACAGGACGACTGATTCGTCTGGATGGATAACGTTCTTCTGACGAAGTCGCTTTAGGGCAGCCCAACAGGCGCCACTCTCCGGAGCGACGAACAGGCCTTCGAGTTGGCCGATTTCGCGTGCCGCGTCAATCATCTCGTCGTCAGTCACTGCGATCGCGTCTCCTCGGGAAGCGCGAACGGCGTCCAGGATAAGGTAGTCAGCGATCGCGCGCGGCACACGTAGTCCCGCCGCTTTGGTTGCTGCGTTCGGATATTCGGTGGCGAATCGGCGGTTTTTCTGAAAAGCTGTTACGATCGGCTGACAACCGGCGGCTTGAACCGCAATCATTCGTGGCCGCTTTTGGCCGATCCATCCCAGCGTTTCCATTTCACTGAATGCTTTCCACATTCCCACGAGGCCGGTTCCGCCGCCGGTTGGATAGACAACGACATCAGGTAGGAGCCAATCGAGTTGCTCAGCCAGTTCGTATCCGAGCGTCTTTTTCCCCTCGACGCGATAGGGTTCCTTCATTGTTGACAGATCGAACCAACCTTGCCCATTTTTCTGCTTAGCCAACTCTCTGGCGCAGTCCGTGATCAGTCCATCAACTAAGATTACGTGGGCGCCAGCCGCAGCACACTCGATCAGATTTGCCTCAGGGGTGTCCTTCGGCATGAACAGGTACGCTTCAAGGCCCGCCCGAGCGGCGTAGGCTGCCAGCGCGCCCGCCGCGTTGCCAGCGGATGGCGCAGCCAGTTTTTTGACGCCCAGATGGCGGGCCATGGTCACGGCAACCGCCATACCCCTGGCCTTAAAGCTTGCGGTGGGATTCCGCGATTCATCCTTGATCCAGAGCTGCGAAAGCCCGACGCTCTCGGCGAGCCGCGAGGCTTGGAGCAACGGCGTCCAGCCTTCGCCGAGAGAGACTGTTTTAACTTTACCAGGGACAGGCAACAGTTCCGAGTATCGCCAAAGAGACGCTTCGCGAAGATGAAAATCCTCTCGCCTGATCTGGCCGCGAATCGCCTCAAGATCGTACCGGACATAGATCGGTTTTCCGCATTTGCTACAGACGGTGTGCAGTTGGCCGGCCCCGAACCTGGTCGTGCAACTAGTGCATTCAAGATGTGTAACGAACATGGTGATTTGCAGTTGTAGGGCGGCTGGCTCAGCCGCCGGAGACAGGAT
>JBAUZZ010000372.1:0-9223 GCA_049585495.1 Chthoniobacterales bacterium
GCTCATTACTGCACTAGAAAATCTTCACCTTGAAATGTTAAAAGATGCAGCCTAACCACTCCGGAGAACCCCCTTTTCAACTATCCGAGGGACATCCCCCTGATCGGTAAGCAGTAGGCAGTAAGCAGTAAAAGAAATGGGGAATGCTCACATCGGTAGCGGAAAACCTGGCCCGTGGTCTTTCCGGAAATCCCAAGGCGGTTCAGGATTGTCATCTTGCCACAGGCCAAATCGGTTATCTCGAGCCCGCCTTTGCGCGTCACGATAGATCCTTTGGAGCTCGGTCGGCGCTTCGGTGATGTTATAAACCCAGGCCAGACCATCCTCGAGCAGCTCGAGGCCCACATCCATACCGTCTATGAAAGCCATGCCAACGAGCCGATCGGAACCGGAATGTTCACTTGATTGCGGCCAAAGCTCGACGTTCCGACCAAGAACAAGCGCGATCATGGTGCGTTTGGCAGAATTGCCGAAAGCCTGACCTATTTCTGGGGCGTCGATGAACGCTACTCTGACGCGAAAAAGCGTGTTCCCGGCCGTCAGCACCTCGATCGTGTCCCCATCGAATACAGCAACTACGCGACCACGGAGGCTCTCTTGCTGCGCGCTGGCAGCACCAGCCAACAGCAGAGAAAGCAGACCGCAAAGGACAAAACGACATACCACAACGGTAGCAGAACGACGGGCTCAGCCGTTGCTTTAGCCCTGCTCCGCGCCAAGGTTGAGTCATTGGCAATTTCTTTGCCTCACGATACCTGCGACCGTATTCGAGCAATTTGGTTTTATTGCGGCGGCTAGGTCCTTCCTCTGAATATCGATCCAGGAGAACGCGGCGCTCGTCAGGGAACGAATCCCGTTAACGTTTGCCAGCTCAGTTGGTTAGTTTCAAACTGATCCTGGGCCAGACTATTGGCCTGGCGGAGCTGCTGATATTTTTGATACTCGGAAGAGTCACCAACGTAGATCTGGTAGTGAGCCGGGTCGGCGTACACATAGGAGTTTTCCCCATTTCGTTGCACCAGCGTCACTTTATTTGGCGTGAGCTTCTTGAGCTGTTCCCGCTGCTGCGGAGTGTTGGCAATGACCGTTGTGAAGCCTGCGGCGGAGAGCAGCTTCTCTGTCTGCTGTGGATTAGCGCAACCCACAGCCAGAGTTAAAAGCGAGACGGCTCCGACAAGATTGAGCCCGGTGAATATATGTTTCATGGCTTTTCCGTTTTTCCTCGTTAGTTGTTTGGTCTGGTTAGTTACTTATTTGATGCTGGTAGCGGATCAGAAGATCAAGGTGACCTTGCTCGTATATTCCGCTCGCTCCCCTCAACGAACAACGCCGCATTATGGCGAACCTGGAGAACCTGTTGGGCAAGGTAGACCCGGGCCAAGAGCCGCTGGCCAGGATCCCGATGACGCTACACTCTCGAAGAAAATTGCGGCTGGAGATAGACGAAGGTACGAAGCTCCAGTTGATGCCATGACCGAGGCGGAGGCGGAGGCGCAGGCCGAATCGTAGATTTGTTGACTTGTTGAGAGTGAGTAGACAACGTTTGCCGTGGAGATCTACGGCCAACCAATCGGTCCTCAAGGCTACGACATCATCGACAGTGTAATTTTCGCGTACTGAACCGGCTCGATCCTGTCCTGGTGGAGATGGAAGCCGCGCCGGGACCGCAAGCAATGAGCCGGCTGAGCGCACATCTCCGGGCAGAACACCGAATTGGCCTGAGTGGTCTGCTCTCTTATGTTACTGTCGCTGACTATCGTAGCTGACACCTTCTCCCACTGACACTAGCTTCCGACTAACCGAGCGGCCTCGGCCGGGCCAAGGCTGGTCGGGCCGGGCGGATTTGAACCGCCGACCTCTTGAACCCCATTCAAGCGCTCTACCAAGCTAAGCTACGGCCCGACTGATTAAGAGACGGGCAAAGTGCCCTCCAGAAAGCAGGAATTCAAGTGGGAATGTTTTCGAATGACGAGACCGCGTGGCTGCCGATGCAGGCTGGACGGCATTACGCCGACAAGGATGCAACCAACGTCGATCGAGCGCCTTGTTTGTAAAAGCTGTCCAGCGTATCGATGACCTGCTTGGCAAAGACAGGCGAATTTGCGAGCCGTTCGCTGAATACTTCACGCACGGCAAGAAGCTGTCGCGCATCCCCCCGCGCGGCATTTGCGCGTTCTCGCAATGTCGCAGCCATAGGATCGAGCATCGGCATTTCCTTGCCCGAGTCATCCAGACCGGTGAGGTAACGAAACCAAGACGCGACGGTAAAGCTCAGCAGCTTTATAGGTCCGCCGCGTTCCAATTGCTCCTCGACTGAGGGCAGGACGAACTTCGGGATACCCGAGGAGCCATAGATCCCGATCCGCGAAAGCTGATCGCGAATCGCGCGATTCGCAAAGCGCTCGATCAAAGTCTTTTTGTAGTCCGTCAGGTCGATGCCGGGAACCTCAGATAAGACCGGGGTGACCTCGTCATCCATCATCTTTTCGACTAGTTTCCGGATGTCTCGATCCTCCATGGTTTCATGCACAAGCTGATATCCCAGCAGCATTCCTATGTAGCAGAGTGCCTGGTGGCTGGCATTGAGCAGCCGGAGTTTCATTTTCTCGTAGGGTAAGACATCAGCTGTCATCTGTGCGCCCACCGATTCCCACGCCGGGCGGCCTTGTTCGAAGTGGTCTTCGATCACCCATTGTTTGAAGCACTCAGTCATGACCGGCCATCCATCAGCGATTCCGAACTTCTCTTTGACCAAGCTGCGATGTTCATCGGTTGTGGCGGGAGTGATGCGATCGACCATGCTGTTTGGAAATATGTAGTTCTCACTCAGCCAGTTCCTAAGAACGGGATCCCTCAGCTCGGCAAATGCCGTCAGCATTTTTTTGGCAACCTCACCGTTGCTCTGGATGTTGTCGCAGGACATTACCGTGAATGGTGGAAGTCCCCGAATCCGCCTGCGATCGAGCGCCTCCAGGAGATATCCAAATGAACAGCGGGGTTCATGGAGATGAGCGAGATCATATTGAAGGTCAGGGTGATTTCCGTCCAATTCCCCGGTCGACTGATCAATATAATAACCGCCTTCCGTGATCGTGAGCGAAACAATGCGGGTCTCCGGGGATGCCATTTGTTCGATAACCTTTTGCGGATCGTCCGGCGCGAATAGAAAATTAACGATCGAGCCAATGATTCGAGCGTTGTCGCCTTCCAAGCTCCGCTCCACCAGCGTGTAAAGGCAATCCTGAGAACGCATGACATCGCGGATGCGGGCATCATGCGCGAGCAATCCGACTCCGCAATAGCCCCATTGGAGACCGCCCCCTTGCCGGAACAGATCATCCATATAAACTGCCTGATGAGCGCGATGGAAGCCGCCTACTCCGACATGCATTATGGACTGGCCAACCTTCTGCCGGTCATACTTTGGAACCTGAATTTTTGGATCCAGCAGGTTGAGGTTTGCCGCGTTGAGTTGAGTAGCCATTTTGGCGGGGGTTAAGGTAGATGACCCGAGGGCCGAAACCGCCGCCCGGGCCTGGGCCAGAGCGGGCGGGTTACTTGACCGCGCCGAAGGTCAATCCTTGGACAAGCTGCTTCTGAGTGAGCCATCCAAGCACCATGATCGGCGCCACTGCCAGGAGTGATGCGGCGGAAAGCTTCGCCCAGAACAGACCTTCGGGACTCGAATAGGAAGCGATAAATGCGGTCAATGGCGCCGCATTTGCGCTGGTAAGGTTGATGCTCCAAAACGCCTCGTTCCACGCGAAAATAATCAGGATCAGCGCGGTCGAAGAAAGACCGGGCAGGCTCATAGGACGTAAAAGGTGCCAAAGCTCTTGCCATACGGTTGCCCCGTCGATTCGGCCCGCTTCCAGAATCGCCGCAGGAATTTCGCAGAAATACGTGTAGGCCATCCAGACCGCGATGGGCAGATTCATTAGCGTATAGATTATGATCAAGCCCGCCACGGTGTCTAACAGGCCGAACATCCGGAATAGAAAGTAAATCGGAACCAGCACCCCCACCGCGGGCATCATCTTGGTCGACAACATCCAAAGTAAGGTCGATTGCGTCTTGAGCGTCGAAAAGAACGACATCTTATAGGCAGCCGGAATGGCGAAAAGAAAGCACACTAAAGTCGAGCCAATCGAGACGTAAACGGAGTTCATGACGAACGCTAAATAGTTACTCCGGGAGAAGACCTCCTTAAAAGAGTCAAGCGTCGGGGTAAAGATCAGATCTGGCGAATAAGCGCCCTGTTCGGTTTTGAAAGCCGTGATTGCCATCCAGAAGATCGGAAAGAAGATGATCACCGCGATCACCCACCCCACGATTCCGAATATCAGATTGCCATACTTTTTCATGTCAGCGGCCCTTGAGATTTTGAGCGAGCATCTTAACTAGGAAATAGGCGACGACGTTCGCAAGGATAACGGCGAGAATGCCGCCAGCCGATCCGACGCCCACATCAAATTGTTGGAGACCCACTGAATAGACCAGAAAGGCCAGGTTGGTCGTGGCGTGTCCAGGACCGCCAGAAGTTGTCGTGTAGATCTCGGCAAAAATCGACAACAGGAAGATCGTCTCGATCATCACGATGACCCCGATCGCACGTTGCAGGTGCGGAACGACGATATAGAAAAATAGTTGAATCGGGCTTGCCCCATCAATCGCTGCAGCTTCCTTCTGTTCGTTATCCAACGACTTGAGCGACGTGAACAGGATCAGGAATGCAAAGGGGAGCCACTCCCAGGAGATGATAATGATAATCGAAATTAGCGGATAGTCGCCAAACCAGTCGATCCCGGGCAGTCCAATCTTATGCAGAACGAAGGCGATCAGCCCGTAAACCGGATGCATGATGTAATTCTTCCAGATCAATGCGCTCACCGTCGGCATGACAAAGAACGGGGCGATTACCAGTAAGGTTGCCACATTTTTTCCGAAAAATTGCCGATCGTAAAGGACCGCCAGGAGCGTTCCTAACACGACCGTGATGATCAACACCGCGCCCATCAGTATGATGGTGTTGATGATCGCCGGCCAAAAGGCTTCATCCTCGATGAGAAACCGATAGTTATCGATTCCAGCAAAGCCTTTTACATCCGGATTCACCAGACTGAACCGGATGAACGAAAAGTAGATCGTCATCAGCAGCGGGACGATCATCCACAGGAACAACACGATCACCGACGGCGCCAGCAATAGCGTCTGCAAGAGCTTGGGTTTCTCCACGCTTGCTGGCGGGATCACGGGCTCCGCGACCGGTTGTTGTGCTGCTATGCTCATAAGTCTCTTTTCCTCGACTCTAAGCAGGCCGGCTCACAACACGAGCCGGCCCTCGGTCCAAAACCGCTCTACTTCACGTAGCCGGCTTGTTTGACGGCGCGGCCAACCGCGGCTTGGCTGTCTTTCAATGCCTGCTCGACCGTCCCTTTACCCGCCAACGCTCCCGAAATGTTCTGGCCCACTACCGTGCCGAACGACTGAAATTCGGGGATGCCCACAAACTGAATACCCGTATAGGGCACAGGTTTAATGGCCGGATTCGTTGGGTCGGCGCTTTGCATGGCCTGGAGCGTAGCGGCAGCAAAGGGATACTTTGCGTATTCCGGGTTATCGTAGGTCGACTTTCTGGTGCCGGGAGGAACCCCACGCCAGCCAACGTCGTCCGCGACCAGCTTGATATAATCTTTCGAAGTGGCCCACACAGCGAATTTCTCCGCCGCCTCGGCTTGTTTGGCGGCTTTGGGAATGGCAAACGCCCAGGACCAGAGCCAGTGAGAACCGTTCGGAGTTGCTTCGATGGGCGCGGGAGCGTAACCCATCTTACCAGCTACCTGGGATTCTTTTGTATTTTCAAGCATACCGCCCGCAACGGTCGCATCGATCCACATACCCGCTTTGCCGCTTGTCATTAAGGTCAGGTTTTCATTAAACCCATTTGCACTGGCCCCCGGGGGTCCGTCTGCCTTCATGAGATCAATGTAGAAGGTGATCGCCTTTTTCCACTCAGGGGTATCGAGCGTAGGGGTCCACTTCATGTCAAACCAAGTGCCGCCGAACGTATTGACCAGGGTGCTGAGAAAGGCCATATTTTCACCCCAGCCTGGCTTGCCGCGCAACGTGATGCCGTAAAGACCTTTGGCTTTGTCTGTTAACTCATCAGCAATCTTTTTGATGTCCTCATACTTCGGCTGCTCGGGCATCTTCAGACCCTTCTCGTCTAAAAGATCTTTTCGGTACATCAACATGGAACTCTCACCATAAAACGGCAGAGCATATAGCTTTCCGTTATAAGAAAGCCCATCTCGGAGCGATTTGAAGACGTCCTCGAGGTCGTAGTCGGCCGGAAAATCTCCCATGGGTCGCAGCCAGCCCCGCTTCGCGAAAATCGGGGTCTCATACAGACCGATAAAAACAATGTCGAACTGGCCGCTGCCGGTCGACACGTCGGTCGTGACTCGTTGCCGCAGCACATTCTCCTCAACGATCACCCAATTGAGCTTTATGTCCGGGTTCTTCTCCTCGAACTTTGGAGAAAGCTTTTTGAGTTCAATCATGTCCGGGTTATTGACCGTTGCGATGGTCACAGTTTTCTGCTGGGCTTGTACCGCGACGCCCGCAAGCAGCAGAGGCAAAATGGGGAACAAAGCGCGTTTGATCATGGTAGGGGGTCTCCGAACGGCGATGACTGAATCTACGCTCGAAAAGTCGAGCAAACAAACAATCGTCGCCCAGGTGAGCAATTGTTCATTGCTTTAGCAAAATGTCAAGTTAACTTTTTCCCCCCGCCTAGCCTGCATCGCTCACAAATCCTTAGAGATTTGTGAGCGATGCAGGCTCAGGCAGCAGAATTCTCCGGCTACGCCGAAAAATTCTGCTGCTTTTTTATCACTGCCGGGCAAATCGACGCGCCTTTAATGGATGGCAGAGCTCCGTTCCGCCGCGGCGACGACGGAGCGTCGCCCTCCAACCGCACTGCTCCAATACCCTGAGCCTATCGATCGGCCAGCAAGAGCCGCCGTGCACAAATCTCGTCGGTCACCAACCCGTTAATCCATTGGCCTCGCAACGCGCCCAGGACAGCCTTTGCCTTTTTCTCGCCGGCGGCAAAGGCAATCACCGGCTTGGACGGAGGGTTCCGTAAGGCGATGCTCGTTACCCGGGCGTGTATCGAGCCCTTGATGATCTGCCCCCGCTCATCGAACGGCCAACCCAGCATTTCACCGGCTGCGCCCAATTCAAGAAGCTCGGTAACTTCTTTCTTCGTGACAAAGCCGTCGCGCTGAATCGGGCAGCCAGCACCAATCTCACCGATGCCGACAAAAACCACGTCCGCTTCACGGGAGAGATTCTCAACCACACGGTAAAGTCGATTATTGCACCACTGTTTTCGCTCTTCGGGCGAATCTGCCAGCAACGGCGCAGGAAGCAGAAAGTATTTGCTGCCGGTTTTTTCGGCGGTGCGGAGCGCGACGTCGTAGCGATTACTCGATCCGTCATGCGCGATCGCGCCGACCAATGAGATGAACCGATGGTTCGGTCGCGCGATCTCCGTCAACTCTTCGACGACAGCTTTGATAGTACGTCCGGAGCTGAGGGCAACGATTTGTGGTTCCTGGATGGCCACGTATTCCTCCATGACTTGAGCGCCGGCTACGGCAATTTTCCTCAGGGTCTCATCCGGACCATCATCATTCGTCGGGACGACCTCGCATAAGATCAACTTAAAACGGTCTCGAAGCGCCTGCGCGATCTCGAGGCAGCCCGTTATTTGATGGTGAACTCGCACTTTGACGATGCCTCTTTGGAGGGCCAGGGCGACTAACCGCTGCGCTGAAGGGCGGGAAATTTGTAACTTTTCGGCGATCTCGTGCTGGGTGTTGCCAGCGACGTAGTACAGCCAAGCGGCCCGCGCGGCCAGGTCGAGCTTCTCTTCTTGCTTGGGGGAGAGCAGTTGCATCTGGAGTTGAGCAATAGTTCAAGTATTACTCGACGAAAATGACCAGGAATCAAGCTAAGTCGATCGACAAAAACCGGGAAACAAGCGCCTCTTAACCGGGATTTGGCTCAGCCGGAGCTTCGCCCAACCGCCGCCCTCAGGCTTTCCGGATTGCCAGGGAAGCTTCCCCAAGTTGCTCGATCCGTTCTTGCACTCCTGGCGAGTGTAGCCGGTCATCGCGAAAATCCTCACTGGTTGCGTAAACGAACCGCGGTATGATCAGGCACCGAAAATCCAGCATCAGGCTGTTCGCGAAACTCATCGCCGCCATATAACTCGAGTCGCCGCCAGCCGCGCAAATAAGGCCTACGATCTTACCCTCCCAAGCGTCGCCGGTTAGCTCCACCAGATTTTTTACCGCCGCGCTCACATCGAAGTTGTAAATTGGAGTCGCGACCAAAACGACCCTGGCGGTCTCGATTAATCTTGCGGAAGACCGGACCGCGTGGTGGCTGTATGCCTCCTCCCCGTCGCAGAGCGGGAGATCGGCGTCTCGCAGATCAAGCAAATGGCAGGTCACTCCCTTTGATTCATAAAAGGTCAATAGGTGAGCCGCCAGGACGCGACTTCGACTCGACCTCCGCAAAGAGCCGGCCACGACCAGATATTCCGGGGACGATTGCATCCTGAAGATTCAAGCCCATGCCAGGGTGCGCTGCCAGCACGATTTCGCTTTGAGGTGACACAGGCATCCTTGTCTGTGACTGGAGTTTGGCCAATTTTTTGGGTTCGCACCTGGAAGGTGCGTCTACTGTGACCGATCGCGTGACACCGAGGTATAAAGTAGCCGCAGCTTCCAGCTGCGTTCGGTGCTCGGAGAGCCGACACAAGTGGAAGCACGTCCCAGGGGTGAGTTCTCCGAGGGCACGGGGCTTCCCGGCGCTTGGGCCAGGCGCCCTGCACCTAAGCCGGTCTTCACGGCGCCTGAGCCAGGCGTTCTACAAAGCCGGTCGTCCCGGCGCCTGGGACAGGCGCCCTACAAATCCGGTCTTCACGGCGCCTGGGCCAGGCGCCCTACAAAGCCCAAAAAACCATTCGTCAATTCAGTGGCCCGCGCTAATATTACCGCTCTTCAGACCGTACCGGGGCGTAGCTTAGCTTGGTAGAGCGCCTGCTTTGGGAGCAGGAGGTCGCGTGTTCAAATCACTACGCCCCGACCAGCCGAAGAAGTTTCTCGTTTCTTCTTTGTCGTCTATCGTTTCTCGATGGGAGTAGTGG
>JBAUZZ010000373.1:0-1898 GCA_049585495.1 Chthoniobacterales bacterium
CTCCGGAGGAGTGTTCCATTGATTCGGACCCACCACCCAGAGGAGTCGCGGATTGTCCGGGGCTGCAGCCTTGGCCTCGGTAATCAACTGTGAGGCCGGCGCCAAGATTCCCCTCAACCGCTGAGGATCTTTCTCCTTTGAGAACGTTCCTTCCAGGAACATCCGGAGGACGATACACGATGCAGCTCCAACCTTTGCATCCACAAAACCTGGATCCCTTTGAATCGCCGCGTCGAATTCGCTCTCCCCTTCTGTCAGGTCTTCTGCCAGATCCTTTGGAGTGGGAGTTTCGTTGAATCCGTTTATGCCGCGACGCCATTTCGCAAATCCACGCCAATATCGAACGTGAGAGGCAAGTTCAGGCTCGTCAGCAAAGGGCACAAGTTGTTCGTACAGGTGGTTTAGGGCCGCGCGGTCGCCTTCGTAGTCGGCTCGTAAGATTTGGGCGACGATTTTGACCGCCTGATCATGCGATGCATCGACAGCGGGCGCGGGCACTGCCATCGCGACAGGAGCCAGCGATGAAAGATATTTCGCCAGTTGCCGGTATGTCCACTCATTACCGCGAGCGAAAAAGTCGTACGTCTGGCCCCAATCCTTTCCGATGCCCCATCCCACCATGGAAGAAACAACCTTGGTCTTACCGTCGCCAAGATCCACAATCTGCACGATCTCCTGCAAATTGTGATCTTCGCCGCGTGTGCTCTTGGGGAACTTCTCGTTTAAGTTGACCTTGAGTGTGATGAGCTGCTTCTCGATGTAATTGATGATCGGCAACCGAATGGTACCTGTGGCTCCAATCGCGGCCTTTGGATCGTAGTTCGTAGAAATTGTGCCCCCGATCTTAAGGTCGATTGCCACGACGGGAGCAATCCACTTGCTTAATTCTTGCGGGGCGGTCCAGGACTTCCAAACGCTTTCCGTCGATACGGGCACAACCGTCTCGATACGTAGCACCCGTTCGCCGGACTTGGTGATGTACGACGTATTGCGCACCTCCTGCGCCGCAACGCCCGGAGCGGATTGTCCAAACCCGGCCGCCAGCAAAATCGTTGACGCCAGGATTCTTCTGATGTCATTCCTCTTAAGAATTTGCACCATGCACTCCATTATCTTTTTGCGTGCCTCTCGACGACAGTTTATGCATTTCCTCAATCCAGTTGCCCGCAGGCTCGACTGTTGGTCCGGAGCCACTCCCCTCCATAAGCGCCCGATCACGAAGCCTGCCCTTCCAGGCAGTTCTCCTGTTTTCTGACTCCCAAATGTAGAGGGGCATTACATCTCATGCCAGAGGTTTTCGGTGAACCGGCAAGTTTAGTCGGTCAATGGGTGTGGAATCGCGTACGAGGTAAGATACTTTCAGGGGAATCATGCGAAACGCCATCAAGCGCTACGCTATCGTCTTAGCGGCATGGCTGCCGTTCTTCGCGCTTTGGTTCTTCTTCGCGATGTTGTACGCGCACTATCCACTGAGTATGGCACTGGTCACAAGCACGATTTCGATGGGCAGTGCGAGCCTGATGGGAATCGCTGTCTGGCATATTTGCCAACGCTGGCCCTGGCCCCTCCGGCTCGACTTGAAGTTCTACTTCCTTCAAATCTTCCTTGCGTCCGTGTACTCAATTCTCTGGAGTATTTCAGTCTTTGGGCTAGAGGCACTGCGGCGCGGCTTCAACCCCTTGAAGGATTTCTGGAAATCTCCGGTTCTTGGCTGGCAACTTCTGATGGGACTCTGGCTATACGGGCTGTTCGCCGGAGTCTCGTATGCGGTGCAGACGCGCAATCGGCTGCACGAAAAAGAGGTACTGGCCGCGCGGGCTGAGGTGTTGGCCGTAGCTGCGCGTCTGGATGCGATTCGCGCCCGTTTGAATCCACATTTCTTGTTCAACGCCCTGCAC
>JBAUZZ010000374.1:0-7546 GCA_049585495.1 Chthoniobacterales bacterium
TCACAGATTACGGATAACGACGACACTATCGCGGCGGTCTCGACTCCGGTTGGTCAGGGGGCGATTGCAATTTTGCGTGTGTCCGGACCGGCGACTCTTTCGGTCTTGGCCAAGGTGTTCAAGGCCAGAGTAAAATCGCCGAACCTGGTTCCGCGACGGCTGTATTTCGGCGAGATTCATGATGGTCCCGTCAAAATTGACGAAACGTTGGTGACCTACTTCCAGGCGCCGAACAGCTACACTGGGGAAGACATTGTCGAGATCAGTTGTCATGGGGGCATTCTGGTAACGCGCAAGATCCTCGACCTGCTTCTCCGGAGCGGCGCACGCGCGGCAAATCCGGGGGAATTTACGCAGCGTGCTTTTCTGAATGGGAAAATGGATTTGACCCAGGCGGAGGCTGTGATGGACTTAATCCACGCCCAAACGGAGCTGGCGTTGCGGGCCGCTAATGAGCAACTAGCCGGCCACCTGGGCAAAGAACTGGACCACCTCCGCGATGCTTTGCTGACCGTTCTGGCGCACATCGAAGCCTATATCGATTTTCCGGACGAACATATTGATCCCGAAACCGGGGAGGCCCTGCACGCGCGGCTGGAGGACATCGAATTTGCGTTGAGCCGGTTGCTGGCAACAGCCGATCAAGGCCGGGTCTTGCGCCACGGGCTTCGCACGGTGATTTATGGGGAGCCCAACGTTGGGAAGTCCAGCCTCCTTAATCTCCTGCTGGGGTACGATCGGGCGATCGTGAGCGAGATCCCAGGCACCACGCGAGATACGATCGAAGAGGTCATCAATGTCCTGGGAATTCCAGTCCGCCTGGTAGACACAGCTGGTGCCCGCTCCTCGAATGACCTGCTCGAAAAGGAAGGTCTTCGCCGGACCCAGGATCAGGTGGAGCAGGCCGATCTCATTCTCTGGGTCGTCGACGCGAGCTTGCCTAAGAAGACACCGCTAACCACCAGGAAGTCCATTCTGGTCCTTAACAAGACCGACCTGGGCATGCACGCCGATTGGGAAAGCACAAAAGGGGTTCGCTTTTCCTGTAAATTGAGAACTGGAATTGAGGAGCTGAACCAAGCCATCTGGAATGAAGTTATGGGCGGTTCAATGGCATTCCAAGACCTCAGCATCGCGATCAGCGCCCGTCATCAAGCCTGCGTTCGAGAAGCAAAGACGATGCTCTTAGCGGGGAAGGATAGCCTCGAGCGGGGCGTCTCGCCGGAGTTTATCTCAATCGAGCTCAGAAGCGCACTCGACGCCATAGGAGAAGTTGTCGGAAAGGTTGATACCGAGGAGCTGCTTGGAAGGATTTTCAGTGAATTTTGTATTGGGAAATGAGCTTTTGGGGGTTGGTGACGTTTGCGGATTAGGCTCAGCAAGCTTCGCCCTACCATCGTCGACACGCACCCGTCGTCGGTAGGGCGAATTCGTTCCGCGAAGCGGGACAAATGAGCCTTTGGGCTTGGCAGCCGTTGCGAGAAACGAGCGACCGGAAGACATGGGAACAATAAAATAATCTGTGAAATCTGTGGAATCTGCGGTTCTCTTCCTTCGCTGTGAGGTTCTATGAAGCCTTTCTAAGACCGCTTCTCTTTCTCCTCGATCCCGAAGCCGCGCATCATTTCGCGATCGGGTTGCTACAAGAGCTGTCCCGCGCTCCCTTTCTGTTGAGCTTGTTGGCCAGACCGGCAGGGAGAAACCTCGAGCGCGAAGTGTTCGGCCTCCGGTTTCCCAATCCGATCGGGCTGGCGGCGGGGTTCGACAAGAATGGGGTAGCGCTTCCAGCTTGGGCAAGTCTGGGTTTTGGTTTTGTCGAGATTGGCACTGTCACCGCACTCCCACAGCCGGGGAACCCCAAGCCACGAATTTTTCGACTCCCGGAGCTGGAGGCGTTGATAAATCGACTTGGGTTTAATAACGAAGGCGCAGAACGGATCGGTTGCCGGCTCGAAGCGTTGCGGGATCGCAATTCCCGGCCTGGCATTCCGGTCGGCATCAATATCGGCAAATCGAGGATCACCCCTCTTGAACAGGCATCCGACGATTATGTCCGCTCCTTCAGGCGCCTTCGCGATCTTGGTGACTACTTTGTTTTGAACGTCAGTTCGCCAAATACCCCAGGCCTACGTCAACTTCAGGAACGAGACGCGCTCGAAAATTTATTCAAGGCCATCCAAGACGAAGGCCACAGCAAACCATTGCTGGTGAAAATTGCTCCAGACCTCACGGCAGAGCAGATCGATGATGTGATCGAACTCGCCGAGGCTCACCAGCTGGCTGGCCTGATCGCCGCCAATACGACAATCGATCATTCCCGGGTTCCTGCGAATCGGAGAGAGCAAGGCGGATTGAGCGGACGACCACTCCGGGAGCGTGCTCTGGAAATCCTTCAGTACATCCGCAAGCGGACACGGTTACCGGTGATTGCCGTGGGCGGGATCATGAGCGCGGATGATGCGAAAGCCCGCTTTGATGCGGGAGCCGACCTGATTCAGATCTTTACGGGATTCGTCTACCGCGGACCTGCCTTGGTAGGCGAGATTGCGCGGGCTATCGGGTAGGGAGCTTGGATCCGCAATCTGTAGGGCGCCTGGCTCAGGCGCCGAGATAGCCCGTACCGGTCAATCAAGAAATTGCTTTGCGGACTTCCTAAACCTGTGCTTCCGGCGCCTGAGCCAGGCGACCTACAATACTTGGGCGCCGGCCAAGGTGACACTTGGCCCTACCGCAATTTGGGCGATCTTGGCCTCCTAAATCGAGGCCAAGGTAAAACTTGGCGTCTTATTTATCGCCGGGAGCGAAAATCGCGATCACGTCCTCGGCGCGAATCTTTCTGACCGCCCCGTGAGGGTTCGCCGGCGAAGAAACGATCCTGGCGCGCCTCTGGCGGGCGAGCTTCATTCACCGTGAGCGGCCGATTATCGAGAGAGTACCCGTTAAATTTGCTAATGGCTTCATTAGCCTGGTCCGACGATTCCATCGTCACAAAACCGAATCCGCGAGATTTACCAGTAAACTTATCCTGGATAATCTTAACGTCGAGCACCGTACCAACCTGCGCAAACAGATCCTGCAGATCGAGCTCAGTTGTCGCAAAAGACAGATTACCTACGTAGAGTTTGACAGACATATTAATAGTTCCATTGGGACGCCTCCTCGAGCAGGCCGGTCCGATATGGACTCCATCGCCAACGAGCCGAAACTCCTGACAATCACCCCGAACGAAAAGCAGTCTGGAATCGGTACGGCAGGATAAGCGCGCTTTCAAGCGGGTTTTTAGGAAACCCGTGGATCGAGTGTGGGACGGGCGTCTCGCCCGTTAATCCTGGAGTTTGCGCCTTTTTTGGCCAAGCCTGCCGGTCCGCTCGGAGAGCTGACCCTACCCAGCTTGCGGCTTCCGTATTTGGTAGGGTCGTTTCTCCGAAACGACTATTGACGAGCGAGACGCCCATCCTACTACCGCAGCCCGAAGAACGACATTGCGTTTGCCGTTGTCCGGTCGGCAAGTTCCGATAGTGTCATTTCGCGGAGTTCCGCAATCGCTTCCGCCGTATCGCGCACGAACGCGGGTTCGCATCTTTTACCACGGTTAGGCACCGGCGCCAGGTAAGGGCAATCCGTCTCGACCATCAGACGCTCCAGTGGAATGCGCGCCGCCGCTTTTCGAGCTTCCGCAGCGTTCTTGAAAGTCACGATCCCAGTAAAGGACACCCAGTGCCCGAGCTCGATCACATCCAATGCCTGCTCAACGCTGGAGTTGAAACAGTGGAACACTGCCTTGACCGGGTGTTGTCTGAGGATCGCGACGGTCTCATCCCAGGCGTCGCGTTGATGGATTACGACATTTTTGCCCAACTCAGCGGCTAATTCGAGCTGCTGTTCGAACGCTGCGGACTGTGCAGCCTTGATCGCTTCGTCGCGGATCTCAATCTCAACTGACCCGATCGATGTCGAACCGAGGGTGGTTCGAAGAATATCCTCTTTTTCATTCTTGCTCGGCAGATAGTGGTAATCGAGACCCGTTTCTCCGATTGCCACGACCTTTTCATGATTTGCCAAGGCGCGAAGTTCGTGCATGAAATCTTCGCGTTCTTCTCCGACTGAGTTGGGGTGGATCCCGACCGTCGCGAACAGGTTGGGATAACGCTCTGCCAACTCGATCGATTGGCGGCTCGATGCCAGCCTCGTTCCTATGGCGATGATGCGCTTGACCTCTGCGGTCTCGGCTCGCGAGAGAACAGCATCGAGGTCGGTGGCAAATTCCGGGAAATCGAGATGGGCGTGAGTGTCAACCAGCATAAGTTCCGAGTTCCAAGTTCCGAGTTTCAGGTTCCAAGTTGAAAGTGTCAGGTCCCATGCCGGTGAAGCCGATTTCGATTCGGCTTGAATTCCTTTTTAACCATTGATGCGAGGAGACCGGACTCGGAACTTGCGACCTTTCAGTTGGGACCGCCTTAAGTGAGCGATTAAGCCGGAATTGAGCCTCGCTGCCGCGCTCCCAAGCTCATCAAGTCGGCTATAGCTCTGCTCATCGATATACTCTTGATCCAAGGCATAAACCAGTTGAGCACGAATCTCCCCGAGTGACCCCTTACTGATAGAGAGGAACTGCACAAATTCTTGGTTACCATCACGTTCAAATCCCTCGGCAAAATTGGAAAGAACCGAAAGGAGTGCCTTGCGGCATTGAGTAACGAGAACTTTGTCATGTGCGAATCGACCCGAATGGGTCAGCCTCCCCACCTCTTTGGTAAATTCCCGTGCCTTTTTGAACGCTTCGAAATCATGGAACGTTTTGATCGTCGTCATGTCGAGTTTCTAAGCAACGGCTGGCAGTAATACAACAATAAAATCAATTGTTATATTGGTACTCGCTTTCCGACCAAGGTACACCCTCGAACTTGGAACTTGGAACTTGGAACTTGGAACTTGGAACTTGGAACCTGGAACCCGGAACCGCCCACTCCCTACTCACCACTGAATCACCGAGCTAGCCCAGGTCAGACCGCCGCCAAACACGATAAGAAGGATATAGTCGCCGATCTTGATCCGGCCGGTCCGATGTGCCTCATCCAAGGCCATCGCGACTGCCGCCGCCGAGGTGTTACCGAAGCGATCCAGGTTGATGAAAAACTTATTCATGGGCAGGCGCATCCGTTCGGCGATCGCTTCAATGATTCGCATGTTGGCCTGATGCGGGATTACGCAAGCGATGTCCTCGTAAGTGAGGCCGGCCTGCTCCAGGATTCGGTTCGCAGCGTTGAACATCGAAACGATCGCCTGTTTATAAACATCTTTGCCAAGCATTTTGATCGTATTCAGACGCTGATCGACGTTCTCCGGGGTGATCGGGCATCGGGTTCCGCCGCCGGGCATAATCAAAATGTCGGTAAACGCGCCGTCGCTGCCCATATAAGTGGCTATTACGCCGTGCGAGTTGGGCCGGCTTCGCAAGATCGCCGCGCCTGCGCCGTCACCAAAGAGGACGCAGGTGTTCCGGTCTGTCCAGTCGGTGATCGCGCTCAGTTTGTCCGCGCCGATGATCAACACCGTATCGTAGACATGCGTCGAGATGAATTGCTGAGCGATCTCGAGCGAGTAAAGAAACCCCGAGCAAGCCGCGGACACGTCAAAACAGGCTGCATTAATCGCTCCAATCTTCTTCTGCACCCAACAGGCGGTTGCGGGGAACAAAGTGTCGGGAGTGACCGTGGCGACGATGATGAGGTCGATCTCCTCTGGTGTGACGTGCGCCTGCTTGATGGCAGCGATTGCGGCCTTGGTGGCCATGTCACTAGTATGTTCATTTTCGCCTGCAATTCGCCGTTCGGTGATGCCTGTCCTTGTCCGAATCCATTGATCCGACGTGTCCACGATCTTCTCGAGGTCCCGATTCGTCAGGATTCGTTCCGGCGCGTAACTGCCCGTGCCGATAATCGATACGGTTCTGCGTGGCTTATTGCACCGGCGTGGAAGCGGTGGCGAACTTCTCATTGTAAGATTGCACCTCGCGAAGGATATGGGGGTTAATTTCGTGTTTGATGGATTCAGTAGCGGCGCGAACGGCATTCTTGATAGCAAGCGGCGAGCTTGCCCCGTGGGCGATAATACATATTCCGTTTACTCCAAGTAGCGGCATCCCTCCGTATTCTTCGTAGTTGGTTTTTTTCCCGATGGCACGGAACGCTCCTTCCGCAAGCTTCGCGCCGAGCTTGCGAATCGGACTCTTAAACAACTCGTGTTTTAACCAGGTAAAAATGGCGTGAGCCAGTGCTTCGGAGGTCTTGAGAACAACATTCCCCGTGAACCCGTCGCAGACGACAACTTCTGTCGGATTTTCGAAAAGATCATATCCTTCGATATTGCCCCGGAAATTCAGGCCGCTTTTTTTCAGGAGTCGAAAGGCCTCCTTCGTGACATCATTACCTTTCGTATCCTCCTCTCCGATTGACATGAGTGCGACCGAAGGGCTCTTGTAGCCGAGGACCTGGCGCGAAAGCACCGAACCCATGATCGCAAATTGAACGAGGTTTTGCGGCGACGAATCAGGGTTTGCACCTCCGTCGATCAGGACGAACACTTTCGTTTCGCTAGGAAGCAGGCAAGCGACGGCGGGGCGCTCAATGCCTTTGAGCGTACGCAGCTTAAGAACGGAAGCCGCCACCGCAGCTCCGGTATGACCGGCCGAGACAACTGCCTGGGCGGAGTTGTTCTTCACCAGATCGACCGCACGCGAAATCGAGGCGTCCTTCTTGTGACGAATCGCTTTGGCGGCTGACTCCTTCATGCCGATTACTTCCGACGCGTGGAAGATCTCTATCCGAGGGTCTTGATAGCCGATGCGCTTGAGCTCGTTACCGACAGAGACGGCGTCTCCCACGAGGAAAAGCTGCTGGATTTGAGCATATTCTTTTAGGGCGAGGACAGCGCCCTCGACAGTGTTTTTCGGGGCGTAGTCCCCGCCCATGGCGTCTAAAGCGATCCTCATAGCGCACGACCGTCAGCTCCCCGCCGAGAGTGGTGGTAGGATGGCTGCTTAACGCAAGAGGAAGCCTCAATCAACAGGAAATTCCCGCCGCTAGTAGCGGCTGGAGCGGGCTGAGCGGCTTGAGCTGGTGGTTTTCTTTTTCGTGGCGACTGTCTATCTCGATCGCGCTTGCGAGTTGTGTTTCCCAGCGACAGATGCCAGCCGAGCCTAAATCGGGAACGCGCCCAAACCCCCGAGCGGCTCATTTGCCCCGCTTCGCGGAACGAATTCGCCCTACCGACGATTAGTGTTGGCACGCGAATTCGCCCTAGCCCGCAAAAATCACACGGTGGGAGAATCGACGAGCGCATTGCGGGCTAGAAAGCTCTTAAACCGGCGCTCCGCGTCGGTTTAAGAGCCTGTTTTAAAATAGTGATCCAAAACAGACTGTTTCAAACTCTTCTCTCTAAAAAGCAGCAGAATGGTCCGGCGTAGCCGGAGGATTCTGCTGCCTGAGCCTGCATCGCTCACAAATCTCTAAGGATTTGTGAGCGATGCAGGCTAGCTCGTTTAAGC
>JBAUZZ010000375.1:0-6230 GCA_049585495.1 Chthoniobacterales bacterium
TCGGCTTTCCGTTCTCAAAGTTGGACCCGAACTTCGTGGCAATGACCACCTCCTTGCGGAAAGGAAAAAGCGCTTCGCCCACAAGTTCTTCGTTGATGAACGGGCCGTAGACTTCTGCGGTATCGAAAAAGGTAACGCCAAGCTCCACTGCTCTGCGGATCAGAGCTATCATTGCATTCCTGTCGGGGGCGGGACCGCGATGGTAACTCATGCCCATGCAGCCGAGCCCGATAGCCGAAACTTCCAAGTTGCTGTTTCCAAGTTTGCGCTTCTGCATTTTTTGAACTCCTGTCTTTGAGTAAAAGGTATGTGTGTTGTTTTTTCGCCAGGCCAGACTATCGGCCATCGACCCGGTGGCTTCCCTCGGAATCGTGCGGTCCCTGTCGGATTCTTGCGGAAAACCGGTGCACTCCAGCCTTTGTTTCTCGGCCGGCAGCCGCGAGAGAGCGTCAACATAAAGCGGAGCGACCTGGACGCTCCGGAGTCCCGAAGTAACGTTTCTGGATTTAGCCGGAAAGTGAAATATCATGCCAACCAATTCCCGTAAACTCATTGGCAAAGTCGCCATTGTCACGGGAGCGTCAAAGGGCATCGGCGCTTCCATCGCCAAACATCTGGCCGCCGAAGGCGCGCGTGTTGTGGTCAATTATGCATCCAGCAAGGAAGGGGCAGAGCAGGTGGTAGCGGACACAACCGCGGCGGGGGGCGAGGCGATTGCGGTCCAGGCTAACCTCGCTAAAAAGACGGAAATCGAGCGACTCTTCGTCGAGTCAGAGAAAGCGTTTGGCCAGCTCGACATCCTGGTGAACAACGCTGGCATTTACGAAGTCGCACCCGTCGGCCAGATCACCGAGGAGCACTTTCACTCTCTGTTCAATCTCAATGTGTTGGGCCTTATTCTTACCACGCAGGAAGCACTCAGCCACTTCGGGCCGGACGGCGGAACCATTATCAACATGAGCTCGATTGTCAGCACCTCGTCGCCCGTTGGGACAGCAGTTTACAATGCGACGAAATCGGCCGTGGACGGGCTGACGCGCACGTTTGCGAAGGAACTCGGCCAGCGAAGAATCCGCGTCAACTCGGTCAATCCGGGGCCCATTGAAACAGAGGGTACACATGCTACGGGATTCATCGACCGATTCCAGTCACTCGCTGCGGTAATCCCGCTCGGCAGGATTGGCCAACCGAAGGACATCGCTCCCGGCGTGGTATTCCTCGCATCGTCCGACTCAGAGTGGATGACGGGCGAAACGCTGTACGTCACGGGCGGGCTCCGTTAATTGACCATCCCCGAGGGGTATTAAGTTTTGTTTGTGCTCAACCCCTCAAGGACATGCTGGACAGTTTCGGGTACGATGGCCTTGAGCGAAGCGCCTTTGACTTTGCCGTCGATGGACATAGCGACCAGTCCGTGGAGTGCCGCACCAATGGTAAGGGCCAAACGATCGGGATCGCCTGGGACGATCTTTCCTGCTTCTTGACCCTCTTTCAAAATCTTTGGGATATGCGAATACGCCGCCATGAGGGCCGCCCGAAGTTCCGGAAGCATCCCCGCCCGCCGCTTCGCCTCAAACATCAATGCGAATAACGCTGGATGTTTGAGGGCGAATCCGACGTAACCCGACGCCGCTTTCGTCAATCGTGTGTTAAAATCCTGGCTGCGCGCTTTTGCCGCCTTGGCCACGACCGAGCTCAGTCGTTCATAGCCCATGATCGCCAGAGCATCGATGAGGTCTTGTTTCGTCGCGAAATGCCGTTGTGGTGAGGCGTGGCTTACCCCCAGTTCGCGGCTTAGTTCGCGCAAGGACAAATGCTGGACGCCCCGGGCTTCCAGCGCGACTTCTGCCGCCTGCAGCAGTGCCTGGCGCAGATTACCGTGGTGGTAGGGACGAGTCGAAGTCTTCACTGGGGAGGAGCTTACAATGTGCTTCAGAATTTTACAAATGTTGTCATTGACTATAATGATGTCGATGCCTACATTTCCGAGCCATCCAGTTAACCCAAAACACAATTTTCGTTACCGGCCTCGGTCGAGGACGGGCTGAAGCGTTGGTTCGGAAGCGTGACGGCAGGGTGCTCCAGGTGTTAGGAGCAAGTATTCAGTTTTTAGTTGGTCCGCACCAAGACGAGGCTGCTCGATGCATCTTGAAAAGGACTATCCCTCCGGGAGTTTCCGTACTCATGCACAGTCATGATGTCGTCGAAGTTTTCTTCGTTCTTTCGGGGAATTTCGAAATACTAATCGGAGATGCCGGCAAAATGCGTTGGATCGAAGTCAGTGCGGGAAATCTCATCAAAATTCCCAGCAACGCCAAGCACGCGTTCAGAAACAGGTCGCAGCATTCAGCGATTACCTTGGTGTTCACGACGTCCAAGCATGGACGTTACTTTCAGGAAATCGGCAAACCTGCGGCCTCTGGGGAAAGGATTAGACCACCGACTTCGAGTGAAATTCAGCATTTCGTGAAAACGGCGGAACGTTATGGCTACTGGTTGGCCACTCCTGAAGAGAATGCATCAGTCGGGATCCGACTGCCTCAATTTACTCGCCAGAAATTCTCTGATGCGTCGGCGGCAGCTTGAGTGATGGCACGCTCAATTGGCCAGAAAACTATAGTCGGCATGCCCACTTTTCTACTATAATTCTTCTATGAGCGTGATCGTGAAAGAAGACCGCCGATGAAGGGAGAAATATGCATGAGTAAGGGATCCCTAACCGTGGAACAGTTAAACATGCGTATCGCCCAGCGCGTTTGGGACGAGGTGTGGCATCGGGGCAATTTCAGTGTGATGGACGAGCTGTTCGATCCGCATTTTGTTCGCCATGATCTCAATCCGAACGAAGGACAGGGGCGGGAGCAAAACGAGCAATTTATCCGCCGGATACGGACGACCTTTCCTGACCTCCGCTTCAGCGTCGATGACGTAATCGCCAGCGGGGATAAAGTCGCCGTGCGTTATCACTTTGAGGGGACACATCTGGGCGATACGCTTGGCTTTCCCCCAACGGGCAAGCAAGTCGTCTACACCGGGATGCTTATCCAGCGCTTTGCCAACGGAAAGATCGTCGAGCAGTGGACGGAGGCGAACTTGCTGAGTCTGTTTGAGCAGTTGGGCCGGATCGCGACGCGTCGGTAGTTCCCATTCCATCACGCAGGAAGCTCACAATAAGGAATTTACGAATGTTTTTACATTCGACTTAAGAACGGTGTTTCGCCACTTTTGACACCTTTGACGTGCGAAGCGGCAAAAGGAGAGTCGCGGCAACCCGGCCGAACGCCCCGCCGAGGAATGTTTCCCAGGCGCGCGTGGCAAGCAGGGGGATGGAGTGATCGCCACTGACTGCGAGTGTAAAGATCAACGTGAAGGCATACGCACCGCAGGCGATGTCGTAGCGCTCGGGGAGAGCCATCGCATAGATCACCATCGCCAGTGCCGCCGCTGCTCAAACGACGTAAGAGCCGGATCGGCTTTAGGGCTTGATTCGTTCTGTACCTCGTTCACAGCTAAGTTCGCAGGCAGCCGGTTTCGCAAGGCGGCTTAGATACGCGTCCACATCGTCCCAGGCGTCGTGTTTCGTGACAAGGGCGACATAGCCGTCGGGTCGAACGACCCATATGCCTCCGTTCGTGTACGGTTTGCGGGGCGAAGTCTCGACAAGATTCGGATATTTCGAAAGCAGCGATCTCGACGCGGGCGTGTCCTCCGCGAACAAAGCAAAGCGCGGACTGTTTCCCGAACCTACTGCCGACTCGTGTTCGCGAATGGGCGCGCGCTCACCGGGTTTGGGGCCGTCGTGCGCATGCGCCGAATGCGCGTTCAATGGACTGTTCGGATATCCAATCGCAACCTCTGTCATAGAATCCGCGAAGGCATGCCGGACTGCGGACAACCCGAACACAAGGTGACCGACAAGATTGCGGATACTCTGGAGCGTCGGATTCTTCAGTGTTCCCACAGCGGTCAGTCTGCCGGCTTGCTTCAGCACTTCGTCGCCGACCCCACTGCGTTCGGGACTATAACTGTCTAGAAGATGTTCGCCGCAGGCATTGCGAATCACCAGGGCTAGCTTCCACGCGAGATTGAATGCGTCTTGCATCCCGGTGTTCATGCCTTGGCCACCGGCTGGACTGTGGACGTGCGCAGCGTCACAAAGGAGGAAAATGGCGCCCGAGCGATAGTCCGCAACCTTGCGGCCGTTAATCCTAAAGCCCGCGAGCCAAATCGGATCGAAGGCGGTCAAACCTCTCGGTCCCCGCCGATCAATGATTGCCTGCACCTGCTCAAGCCCGGCGCCTGGCGTGGTAAAGGTGTTCGGTCCGATTCCGCTGCGGGGAGAATTTGCTCGTTGTGCCCAATGCTCGAAGGGTTCAAGGATCACCGAACCCCGAATGAGACCGCTTTGCATGATTTTGAGGATCTTTCACCATCGGGCATTGACCAGCAATTGACCTATTGACATTTGATTCGAGCAGCAGACGGTCAAATTGGTGTGCTTTATCCCCTAGCGCGACAAAAGAGACGGATCGCTTGAGGAGAAGCGTCCAGGATCGGCTGAAGAGTCATCGCGTCCTGGACGGTTTCGGACCCGAAAAAATCACAAGTAAGTTGCCGTCCAAGGAAAAGAAAATGACCAGCAATGAAATGAACTCGCAGATGTCCACCAAGCAAGGCTTTATCGCCGCGCTTGATCAAAGTGGTGGTTCGACGCCCGGTGCTTTGCGTTACTACGGTATACCTGACAGCGCGTATAGCGGAGAGACCGAGATGTTTAGGCTGATGCACGAGATGCGTGTACGCATTATGAGTTCGCCCGCCTTCACGGGCGACAAGGTCATCGGAGCGATTCTGTTTGAAGGCACAATGGATGGACAGGCCAAAGGGAAACCTGTGCCTGCATTCCTCTGGGAAGACCGCGGTGTCGTCCCGTTCCTGAAAGTCGATAAAGGATTGGAAACGGAAAAGGACGGGGTCAGTCTGATGAAACCGATTCCGGGACTAGACTCGCTTCTTGAACGCGCCGCGAAACTAGGGGTCTACGGCACCAAAATGCGCTCGACGATCCGTTTGACCTCCAAGATCGGTATCGCGGCCATCGTGACCCAGCAGTTCGCGTTTGCAGCGCAAATCGCGGAGCATGGACTGATGCCGATCCTGGAGCCGGAAGTTTTGATCAAGAGCCCCGACAAACCGGGCGCGGAAGAGATTCTTCGCGAGGAACTCGCCAGAGGACTGGATGAATTGCCGGTCGGACGCCGCGTGATGTTGAAACTGACGATACCGGACATTCCGGATTATTATTCTCGTTTGATCAAGCACAGCCGCGTCGCCAGGGTCGTGGCGCTCTCTGGCGGCTATTCCCGGAAAGACGCCTGCCACCGCCTCGCCGAAAATCATGGAATGATCGCGAGTTTTTCGCGGGCATTGATGGAAGATCTCCGTTATTCCATGAGCGACACCGAGTTTGATGCCTCGTTATCAAAATCGATCGACGAAATCTACCAGGCTTCGGTTGACAAGGTTTGAACTGACCTTCCTGCCGGCAAATAAATCTTCCACGCCGCGATTGTGGTCTCCGAGAATTATTTGCAGGTCGTTGCCCTCAACAACTCCGGGACCGCTATGGTGCGGTCCGTCAACCGGAGCGCGCTGCCTTGCTCCGTGAGAACGGAGCAGGTGAAGTGATCATCGACAACGGCTCGATCGCCCCGCAGCTCAGGGACAGTCATCCCGCAGGATTCAACAAGGTGCTCGAGTTAATTGGCGTCACAACGCTGAAGGATTCGCTCCGCTGCGCAAAACAGGGTGGAATCGTTTGCATGACTGGAATCGTGGGAAATAAGTGGTCGTTCGACGAGTTCGCGCCCATGGACGCAATTCCAACGGCGGTGTACCTGACCAGCTACGCTGGGGATTCCGAGAATTTCATGCAGACACCACTAACCCAACTTGCACAAGAGATCGCAGCCGGAAAGCTCAAATTGCAGATCGGCAAGACATTTCATCTAGACGAGATTGTTGAAGCGCACCGCCTTATAGAGAAAAACACGGCCGGAGGAAAAATTGTCGTCCTCACATAGCCTGCATCGCCCCTAGCGCGGCGTAGCCGCAACCAAACATGATTCGTGAAATGAGGTGATCGGGTCGGCGTAATTAAGGAATGTCGGTAGGGCTCATCCGCCGCGGCGGATGAGCCTAAACCGCAAATGTTGTTAGCCCCCTTGAGG
>JBAUZZ010000376.1:0-1777 GCA_049585495.1 Chthoniobacterales bacterium
GGGTAAACCTGCTTATCCTCTGAACAAAGCTCTTAAGCCGTCTGACTCCATCGCCTCGGCTGCGGACAATCTCTATCTCGCCACAGTGGGATCGCCTAATACGGGAGGTCCGGCGCAGCTCGGCTTGAAAAAATTCTTCGACATGATGCCAAATATGAAGGCGAGCGACTTTGACTACATTATTTTTGACATGCCCCCGCTGGATCAAACGAGTCCCACGTGGGGAATGGCTGCTTTCATGGACCAGCTCTTGCTAGTGGTCGAGGCAGAGAAGAACAACCGTGAGGGCATTAAGCGCAGCTACGGGAAGCTGATCGCTGAGCGAAAGAACGTTGCAGTCGTAGTAAACAAGACGCGTTCCTACGTCCCGAAGTGGCTTGATTCAGAGTCCTGATCGGCCGCATTATGACTGTTGAACCGCGGTTCTAATGGCTGCAATTGTTAGCTTACGGCCGCTTTGGGATTGTTGATATCCTGAGGATGCTTTTTGTCTTCTTCCTCTAGCTTATACTCCTTTTCGCGCTCCCACACCGGGTTGAAGGTCGAAAGCAGGAGGCACACAAGAGTTTTCGATACGCCGTTGGATGGTCCCACGGACGTTTATCGCGAGTCCTGAACTCGCGATACCTCATGTTACGCAATAGAATTTATTACGGCTTAAAGCCTTTCGTTCCGCAATTCATTCGAACGGCGATTCGACGAAAGCTGGCTATGCGATTACGCAAGCAAAGCGAAGACGTATGGCCTATCATGCCGGGATCGGACCGGGCACCGGAAAACTGGCCGGGCTGGCCGGGCGGCAAAAAGTTTGCGCTTGTTCTGACGCACGATGTCGAGAGCAAGATAGGTCTGAGCAGGTGCCGGTCCTTAATGCAACTGGAATTGGACCTTGGATTCCGTTCTTCCTTTAATTTTATTCCCGAGGGCAGTTACCGACTTCCAGCAGAACTAAGGCAGGAACTCACTGCTAGGGGATTCGAGATTGGGATACACGATCTTAAACACGATGGCCATCTGTTTTCCTCGCGGCGCAAGTTCAAGCGCAGCGCCGCGAAAATCAACGGCTATGCACGCGAGTGGGGCGCTTTGGGGTTCAGATCGGGATTCATGTTACGTAATCTCGATTGGTTGCACGATCTCGATGTGCAGTACGACGCATCCACCTTTGATACGGACCCGTTTGAGCCGCAGCCCCAGGGCCGTCACACGATCTTTCCGTTCTGGGTGCCACATCCAAACGGGAGCTCAATCAACCCCGAACGATCAGTTATCAACCCTTCTTCAAGAGGTTATGTTGAGCTGCCTTATACCCTCCCTCAAGACTTCACGCTCTTCGTGCTATTGCAAGAGAAGACACCGGAAATCTGGCTGCGAAAACTCGATTGGATTGCTCAACACGGCGGGATGGCACTAGTTGATGTCCATCCTGACTATTTGTGCTTTGATAACACGATCGCAACATCAAGGGAGTATCCGGTAGATCACTACAAATCGCTATTGGAGTACGTGAATCGGCGCTATGACGGGGCTTTTTGGAACACAACACCGACAAAGGTGGCCCAGTTCTGTGCGCGTGTAACCAAGGGCGCCAGATCTAGTGAAGGGTTAGAGATATAACTTTTATGGATGTCACAGTTTTCGGAATGGGGTACGTGGGCTGCGTAACGGCCGCATGCTTGGCCGAGATGGGCCATTCGGTAACCGGCGTGGACTTACAAGAAGTTAAGGTCTCTCTCATTAACTCGGGAAAAAGCCCCATTATCGAACCGGGTTTGGA
>JBAUZZ010000377.1:0-3971 GCA_049585495.1 Chthoniobacterales bacterium
GACGAAGAGTTTAAGCGTGACGCGGTAAGAATGTTGGAATCCCGGGGTCGGACGGTCCGGCAGTTGGCCGCCGAACTGGGAGTGTCTGCCTGGAGTTTGAAACGCTGGGCAAAGCTTTATGGGGAGGGCTCGGCTGCTGGCGGGCCGCCGGGGGGTGGCGGCCCGGCGGCAGCCGACGCGGCGCAGCACCTAGTCGCCAAGCACGTGGCAGCTGCCTCACAAACCTGCCTTTCGATGGCTAAGAAGAGCGTGACTCCGCATGTCCTCAGGCACACTGCGGCCATGGAGTTGCTTCAGGCCGGTGTTGACCGATCGCTGATCGCGATCTGGTTGGGGCACGAGTCCCCCGACTCGACGCAGATCTATTTGGACGCAAATCTAGCACTGAAAGAGGCGATCCTGGCGAAGACTAACCCATTACCAGGAAAACCAGGTCGGTATCGACCTGATGACCGGCTCCTGGATTTCCTCAAGGCGCTCTGAACGCATCCTTCCAATTTATGCCGTACTGGAACGGGAGATCTCCGCGATCCAAGTCGCGGGTGCGGCATAAAACAGCTTACGGCATAACATCGCTGGGGTGGTTATGCGTGAGGACGAAAGCGAAAGCTGAATGGCAAACAGCGGCTTTAAAAATCCCTCGGGGATGAGCGAGAGACTTCATTGACCGTGCCTTTCAAGAGGCACGAAAGCATGGTCGCTATAGCGCCTTTGGCCGGGTTGAGGGACGATTCGAAAGCTGCGGTCGAGATCAAAGGCGGTTCTTAGTATTAAATCACCACATATGGATCCGAGTACGAAAAATCTCCTATATCGGCGGCCGGAGCTTTATGAGTTGGTTTATCCCGAACAAGATGAAGCTACGCCTCGGATGTGTCTTCGCATGTTCAGCCGCTATCTTGGCATCCAGCCGTCATCTGTTCTTGATATCGGCTGTGGCACTGGCCGTGACCTGAATGTGTTGTCCCGGTTCTGCAATGATTGCTGGGGGATAGACTATCTACAGGAAAAACATCGATTACGCCAAAAAGACTCGTCCTCATCTTATCCTGATCCGCGGGGACATGCGCTGGATTCGTCTCGAGAGGACGTTTGATGCCATTCAATGCCTCGGATCAGTGCTGATGTATGCTTTAACTAATCAGGATGTTGACGCCACACTGGACACCTTTGCAGCGCATGCCCATCAAGGGTCGCTGCTAATCATAGACGTGAATAACGCCAGCGGCTTTTTCCCCGGTGGAATCTGCCAGACGAACAAAACGATAGAGGTTAACAGAGGTGGCTTTGTTGCGCGGTCCGTGACCACCTATCATTTCGACAGACGACGACGACATCTGGTGCGAAAACGTACCTGGGAGATCGAGGGACAAGAGCCAGTTCAAGATTTTTGCCGCTATCGCATGTTCTTCCCGGCCGAGCTTGAGCATTTGCTTGCCTCCAAGGGCTTCCATGTTCATGGCATGTGGGACAATAAGGAGCTTGATGATGCTGATTTACTTGGCAGCACTCTCTATATTGCAGCGACTTATGAAGCGCGGTGAAGTCAATTGCTGAACGCTTGCCTTTTCCCGTTGATGCGTATCGGCCCACCGCACCGGCTTTTAAAATCTCTCGATGATGAGCGAGAGACTCATCGATCGGTGGCTTTCAAGAGCCACGAAAGAATGGCCGCGAAAGCGCTTCTGGCCGCGTTGCGGGACGATTGGAAACCTGCGGTCGAGATCAAGAAGCCGCCACGGCCAAAAACGCGAACAGCAGATGCAGATTCCCACCAAGAGATAGAGATCTCGCCAGAGCAGGCAAAAGAAGCAGTGAAGACTCTGCAGGAGTTTCGAATGTCCTTGATGGCTCCTGCCCCATAGAAGGTCCGCTCCTTCGGGGGGGTACCCACTTGCGCGCTGCTTGCTATTTCAAAGCCAGTATCGAACCAAACCGGGCGTGTGTTGCTGAAGCCTGGAAACGAAACGCCACCAATCCATGCCCTACTAGGGTCGAAGGTTCGGCATAAGCTGCCGAACACCGGGCTCCATACCGCGGCCGTGGATCCTCGCTACGGAGCCAAAAAAGGCGTTGTCGCACGCCTACAAAATTTCGGGAGTCGCTGTCAGACACGGGCCGGCTTGTTTGACCCGCGTCGTTAGACGCCAGAGCTCCTTATTGAGCTTTACCATTTGGTCCAGGCTTTCGATTTTCTGAGTTTTTCGGAGCACTTTATCGTTCCGCTTATTTTGGGTGATCGCGAATATCTTCTTGAATTAGATTCTCTTGAAGCACGTTGAAAGTCGTCCAGAGATCAATTCCGGAGTCAGCCGCTCGAAGGGGATTTAGGAGGCGTTCTGGCAGTATCGGATAATTTCCGGCCGCCCGATAGCGCAGGCTCACAGCAGCACGTGCAAAATCTAATCGCTGATAAGTGGAAAGCTGAGTGGCCTTAAATTCCCGGCCTTTCGGCTCCTTGCGACGCAAGCTCGGACTCGACAGGGACGGAAATTCATAGGCCCAAAATCTCGTACGGAGGTCCGCTGGCGTCCATTCTATTGCATAACCACCTGATGGGCAGGAACAAGCAGGAATAAAAAAAGGTTGGCACGCAACTCGACCCGGCCCGAGCAACCGGAAAAACCAGACAACTCTTCCAGGCCATGCAGAGGAAGCCTACTCTAGGCGGTATGTTTCTCGCTACCTTGACTTTTCTCAAAACGACCCCGTGGGTGGGAACCCACGCTCGGCGGGTTCCCCGCACTCTCCGCGTTACCGGGGCCAGTTTTTGTTGAACGATATCGTGCTCATCAGCGCGGCGGCCTTTACCGCCGGCGAAGCACGCGCCCCGGTCTCGGTGCAAGAGATATTGCGAAGCTCGGGCGCGCTTAGGCCAAACCCAGACGATCGAAAAGTAGTTATGCTAGGAAAACAGCCCTCCGCAGTAATTGGTCGCAGCGTCTCCCCATTGCTTTAACATCGATCTGTCGGGGAGTGATCGGGAGAACGAACATCACGTAGACGATTTCAAGATCGGCATGAAAATCTTGGCAGAAATTGGCCACGCGCTTTGGATGGCGTTCGCGATGTTCTGGGAAATTGTGTGGCCGTTGATTTTGGGGTTTGGCTTGTCCGGCGTTGTGCAGGCAGTGGTCTCGAAAGGCGAGATGGGCAAGCTCCTGCCGGATGATTCGCCAAAAACACTGGCCATCGCGACTGGCCTGGGCGCAGCCTCATCGTCCTGCTCCTACGCGGCCGTCGCCTTGGCGAGATCGCTTTTTCGTAAGGGCGCCGATTTTACTGCGGCGATGGCATTCGAACTCGCGTCCACCAATCTCGTGGCAGAACTCAGCATCATTCTCATCGTGCTGATGGGCTGGCAGTTTGCACTTGCAGAATTCGCAGGCGGGCCGCTGATGGTGGCGATCGTCGCTGTCCTCTCCAGGCTCTTTCTTTCGCGAAAGCTGGTGAAACAAGCGAAGGAACAGGCCGACAAGGGGATCAGAGGTGCCATGGAAGGCCACGTCGAGATGGACATGAGCGTCGAAGGGCGCTCGTTTTGGGAGCGCGTCTCATCGCCGGAAGCGATTACCGCTACAAGTCACTACTTCGTCATGGATTGGGTGATGGTCTGGAAAGACATCGCCGGCGGCCTTCTCATCGCGGGCGCCATCAGCGCGTGGGTGCCGCAGAATTTCTGGAAAAGTCTTTTTTTAACTTCGCACCCTGTCGCAGCAACCGTTTGGGGACCGATTATCGGACCGATCGTCGCAGTGCTGTCGTTCGTTTGTTCGGTCGGCAACATTCCGCTGGCTGCGGTGCTTTGGAATGGCGGAATCAGCTTTGGCGGTGTGATCGCCTTCATCTACGCCGACCTGATCGTGCTCCCGATCATCAACATCTACCGCAAATACTATGGCTGGAAAGCGACCGCTTTCGTCGTCGGGGTTTTCTATTTCGCAATGGCCGCGGCTGCTTTAATCATCGAG
>JBAUZZ010000378.1:0-4642 GCA_049585495.1 Chthoniobacterales bacterium
GCTCTAAGGAGGATATCCGCCGCGTGGTGTCCGCTGGAGTTGATGCAGCTTTAGTCGGCGAAGCTTTGATGCGCGCGGCCGATCCTGCCGGATTATTGAAGGAGTTTGCCGATGCTGCAAAGACGGCGCTGCAGTGAGCTCCGGTAACGGCTCTCGCAGGAGTGGTTGTAGGGCGGCTGGCCAGCCGCTAGCCTCTCGCAGGTCGGGGTTGTAGGGCGGCTGGGCTCAGCCGCCAGCTCCCAAGACTGGTCGCCGAAAGAAGCTTGCACCCCATAGTTTGCCAATTGACCATCCCGGCGGCTGAACCAGCCGACTCGGACGTTGGCTAGGCATGGACACACCGCAAACACAGCTCCTCCAAGTAGAGCCGCATGAGGCAAGGCAACGAGTTGACGTTTTTCTTGCTCGCCGGCTGCCGCGACTTTCTCGTTCGCGAATCCAGAACCTGATCCAGACAGGTTACGTTTTGCGCAACGGCGAAAACTGCCGGCCACGAGATTTCGTGCGCACAGGAGACGCAGTCGTTCTCAGCGAACCAACGCCTGAGCCAATCGACCTGGCAGCGGAAAATATTTCGATCCCGATGCTTTACGAGGACGACCACCTCCTGGTCATCAATAAGCCGGCTGGACTCGCCGTTCATCCGGGATCCGGGGTGAAGTCCGGGACGCTGGTCAATGCGCTTCTGTTTCATTGTAAGACACTGAGCGGGATCGGAGGAGAGATGCGACCGGGGGTTGTGCATCGACTCGACAAAGACACAAGCGGCTGCCTTGTGGTAGCGAAGCATGACCAGGCGCACCGCCAGTTGAGCAGACAGTTTGCGCGTCGCCAGGTTTGCAAATACTACCTGGCTCTCTGCCAAGGCAAGTTCAGGCGCCGCAACGGCAATATCGTCGCGCCGATCGGCCGTCATCCGGTTCACCGGCAAAAGATGGCGGTAATCGCGGCGGGGAAGCCGGCGCACACGGTCTATGAAGTGCTGCGGCAAATCAACGATTCCAGCCTCGTCCTTTGTCGTCTCCTTACGGGCCGGACACACCAGATCCGAGTTCATCTCCATCACCTCGGTCACCCAATCCTGGGTGATAAGGTTTACGGAAAACAGGATTCGAAATTTCCACGGCAGATGTTGCATGCCTGGCGCCTCGGGTTTTACCATCCGGCTAGTGAAAAATGGTTAGAGTTCGAGGCCGAGGTACCCGAGGACTTTTTGCGAGCAGGAGTTGAGCCCCATGAACTTGTTCGAAACCGGATTGGACTTGTTGATCAAGCATCTCAAGAGCCTACCAGACCGACAAAGCCTTCGACTCGATCGTTCTGTCCTGGACCGGATTGAGCGGATCCTAGCAACCGAAGGACCCGTCGAGGCTCAATCTTTGACGGCTAGTTCGGAGCAGCGCCCCGAGTTTCCTCGGACAGTTGAAGGCCGAAGCTCCGTCGCCGCTGTCGCGGAGAAACCGGTGAAGGAGCAGTTGGCGACGACGGAGCGTCGCCCTCCAGAGGCACCAACAAGAGAAACGAATTCCCTGGAGCGGCGAATGAAATTCGAGGAACTCCGTGCCGGTGTTCTTCAATGCACGAAGTGTCCACACCTCGTAGCGTTCCGTCACTCGGTGGTCTTTGGAGTCGGCAACCCGGACGCAGAGCTTATGTTCGTCGGTGAAGCACCGGGTGCGGACGAAGATCTGCGAGGCGAACCATTTGTCGGCCGCGCCGGCGAACTCCTGACCCGAATTATTCAAACAATGGGATTCGAACGAGAGGACGTTTACATCGCGAATGTTCTGAAGTGCCGCCCGGATGTTCCCGCTGGAAAATCGGGAAATCGGCCGCCCACCCCGGAGGAGATGGAAACCTGCCTTCCGTATTTGCGGAATCAGATCGAGTTGATCCAACCAAAGGTTTTGGTTGCGCTCGGTAGCGTTGCGATACGCGGCCTGCTTGGCATTACGGAACCGATGAAATCGTTGCGTGGACGATGGCTCCCTTTTGGACCGATTCCACTGATGGTCACTTTTCACCCCTCCTATCTCTTGCGTAATCAGGCATTGTCTGAGAAACGCAAAGTATGGGAAGACATGTTGCAGGTGTTGGAGCGCCTTAGTCGTCCCATCAGCGAGCGACAGCGGAACTATTTCTTAGCCAAATAAGTGAGCCTTAGCCGAGAGCATCCGCGGCAAGGTAACCGCTGCCGTCGATGGCATGGACGCCCTCCAGAAGCTTGAGAGTTGTAACCCGCTTGACCTGGTTCTTCTTGATCTTGGTCTGCCGCAAATGAGCGGCCTTCGCAAAATCAGGCTGGCTTTTTAATGAATTCCCGGCATCGTCATCGAGTAGTTTTTTCGCGCTTATGTTTCGCCTCAGTAAATTCTTGATTGCCGCGGCGGTGAGCGCCGTCCTGTTCGGTCCCCCTTCAATGTTGGCCGCCTTCTGGCGGTCGAGCGATTTCGGGTGCTCGGTTAATCTTCCGGACGGAGACTCCCGGAATGATCCGTGGGCTGTCCTGGCCCCGAACGATATCACGGCACACGAGACTGGGCTCATCGGGGCACACAATATCGATCGCACAGTGATCGTGTACCTGGGTGTTGTCCGATTGGACGACAAGCCTCACTTCCAGCTAAACCAAAAGAGCGTCGAACAACTCGAAGGCTCGCTCTTCGGTACCGCGCTGGGATTTAAGCACGCTGCCCAACCAATTACGCGCAACGGAATGAATGGCGTTCGCCTAACCGGCACACATCGCTATTTAGGTAACACCTACAACCTGGTAATGGATCTGTTCCAGGCGAACGGAATGATTTACGAGTTGGCCGGACTCACCGAGCGCGAGCTTGATCCTTTGAAAGATCCCAATGTCCGGTGGTTCATGCAAAGTTTTCGGCTCACGCGATAGGATGAGCGTCGGCGTGCGTCGCTATTAGCGCAAGGCAATCACCCAGATCCCGGGCAAAGGAATCTACATCCTCCTCCGTGGTGTCCCAGGAACACATGAGCCGAGCGCCGTCATCCGGTCCAACGTCGGTGTAGAAACGCCAGCCCCGCCGATACATTGCCTGGACAACTTCGGGTGACAACTTCGCGAAGACAGAATTGGCCTCCCGCGGATAGAGGATCCGTATCCCCGGCAGCAAAGCGATCTTCTGACAAAGCCGCTCCGCCATTGCATTCGCATGGGAGGCTCGCCTCAGCCAAAGCCCCTCCTTCAACAGCGCGAGCCACGGAGCGGCCAGGAACCGCATTTTGGAAGCGAGCTGCCCGCTCTGCTTCATTCGGTAGGCAAAGTCGGCGGCTAAATCGGTCCGAAAGAACACAATCGCTTCGCCGAAGGCCAACCCATTCTTGGTTCCTCCAAAACTCAAGACGTCGATACCGGCTTTCCAGGTCAGCTCGGCCGGCGCACAGCCAAGGTGAGCAATGGCGTTCGCAAATCTAGCGCCGTCGAGCTGGGCGATCAGGTTGTGATCACGGGCAATTGCTGTTAGCACTCGAATTTCGGCAACCCGATAAACGGTGCCTAGTTCGGTCGCGTTCGTGATCGAAATGGCCCTCGGTTTTGAAGCATGCACTTCTCTTTGACCGCAGATGCTCTGTTCGATGGAGTCGGGATCGATCTTCGCATCGCGGCCACCTACACCTATCACCTTAACTCCTTGATTAAAAAAGCCGACGGCGTTGCACTCGTCGGTCTCCAGATGGGACTGCTGATGCGCAATTATTGCACTGAATGGCCTCAACCCTGCCGCAAGTCCGAGACAGTTAGCCGCAGTCCCGTTGGAGACAAAAAAGACTGCACATTCGGTTTCGAAAAGCTCGCAAATGGCTTGCTGCGCCGCCGCGGTGTAGGAATCGGCGCCGTAGCCGGTCACATGTCCGTGACTGGCCTCGGCCAGTACCTCAAGCACTTCCGGATAGATGCCCGCATTGTTATCACTCGCGAAATGGCGCCGCTTTTCGGTCATAGGTGATTCTGGTATGGCTATCGACTTGCTGCCAACATATTCTGTTGTGCGCGTCAGCTCGATTCGGGACGTGCGGACGCACGTCCCTGGTCGGCTCTCCGAGTACGGAACGCAGCTGGAAGCCGCCTTCGCACGCTTCGGCGCGCCCTTGACCACCGAGGTTGACCAACCCGGTAGCGTTCGGCCGCGACCTAGGCTTGGCGTAGTTGGGCTGCGGCTACTTTACTCCTGGGTGTCACGCGATCGGTCACAAGCGCCAAGTTTCCCGCCGTCGTCCGGCAGTCGCCACATGCGCGTCAACTTAAGGGCCGAAACGCGAGTCTTAAGCGCCGAAGGCGCGTACGCTCCACCCTGGGCTAAATTCTCTTACGTCTTCGGCGTGCAATCCTTAAGTTGACAGCGGCGCCTAGAACCTCGGGAGAGCGGAGGCAGCACCTTGGCCTCGGGCTTAATTCTACCGTAGGTCGCCGCTTCCCAAACGCAGGATTCCGGGTAGTTTTCTAGACTCATCGAACGATCCAGTATGAAAGAAGAAATGGTTTTAGTAGTCCGGCGTGCATTGATCGAGTCGATTGGCATTTTTCAAGGACTGAATTTTGCGGTTGATCGATATCTTCCGGCCCTCTTAGCGAGAGAAAACAATTTCTTCGCTCCCCGCTCGACTGCCGAGACCGATC
>JBAUZZ010000379.1:0-5028 GCA_049585495.1 Chthoniobacterales bacterium
CGTTCGTCGGCCGCTTCACCAATGGTGGCGCAGGTACTTTTGAGAGTAGCCGAGTAGCGCGCGGATCAAAGCAAAACCTCAGTTTCGAGCTCGTCGGTGAAGCTGGGACAATTCGATTCAGCGCCGAACGATTAAATGAGCTGCAGTTTTACTCAGCAAGCGATGAATCATCTACCGAGGGGTTTCGGAAGATTCTGATCAACGCCGCTCACAAGCCATACGACTCCTTTATTCCGGCGCCCGGTCACGGCCTTGGATTCAACGATCTCAAAACGATCGAGATTGGTCAGTTCATCACTGCCATCGCAGAACAGCGCCGGTGTCTACCAGATCTTGCTGATGCTTATGCGATCTCCAAAATCTGTGAAGCCGTTCTCCAATCGCACGTCGAACAGCGTTGGGTCGTTTTGAAGTAACCAGAGAATTGCAATTATATTTCTGCAGAGCTGTATGTTCGTTGTGAAGAGAGACCTGTTCATGAAGCAAGGTCGCACTTTGATCCGCGGAACCCGGAACTGAAACACCTATAGTGCCGCGGCAGGAGGCCCGCCGTCGCTGCACTCCGTCATGCCCCCTGCTTGCGGATTTGCTTTTAAGCGAGCTTCGCTCGTTGCAGCCCGAAGGAGGAAAGTGGGGGCTGCAACAAGCTGCGGTGTGGATTCTTGGCGAAAACAAAGTTAATTAACAGAGAGGAGGACCCGCCGCGCCTATAGCGGAGAGACCTTAGAAAAACGGCGAACGGCCGGGCCGATATACCTCGCCATATAATCACCGAACCGAGCGACTCCGCCGGGGTTCGGAGTGACCTACGAAAACCAGCAACATCGGGCCAGCGGCTTAAATCTAGAGTGATTGCCTTTTGAGAGCTTCCAAACAAATCTCGTCTATTTCGCCAAGATCTTCGAAGTACAACTGGAAGGGAAATGGTCCTGAAGCTGTCGGAAGTTTGCGCACGCTTACTTTTTCCTCGGAGATTTGCCCAATTTCGCGATAATGTCTTCGGCAGTCAGTTCACCGCTCTTTACCTTTTCCACGGCTGTCCTAAAGGCAAAGCCCAGCTTAGGGTCTGAATCCATTAAGCGTTTCAAATCTGCAATTGGCTCGCGGTTGTCATATTGCTTCAGCTCCTCGAGCCAGACGTTCAGAGCGCTCGCCAGCTTTGCCAAGATTTCTTCCGAAGGGAATCGTCGTCCAAGCTCGATGTCCGAAAGGAAAGGCCCGGAAATGCCGACCTTCTTCGCCAATTCCCGCAAGGACAGATCCGCTTTATCCCGTAATTCGTGAAGCCGTTGGCCCAAAGAAATCTCGATCATGTGTCAGCTAAAGAAGCTTGCAGCACGCCATGGAGCCAATATCGATAGAATCGACCAATGGGCCTGCTTCGGCCTTCGCCCATTTCACGATCATTTTGAGGCCTCCAACCGTCCACGTATCTCTACCGGCGCTATGTTTATCCGGTGGGTAACTCTCGGCGGATCGCCCGATTGTCTTTAACCATACTGAACGCGGTTCGTCTTTGAGCGAAGCGATCCCCTGAAAGACACTGATCCTATCCTGCGTTGGTGACTCTTTCGGCACCGAGCCTGGCGACGGACTCGAGACCGGCGTTGTTGCTGCCTGCACGAGTTCCGCGACTAATGTAGACGTGCGGCCAGACCGGTGCGGATCGTGCCGGGCTCGATTTCGCAATTGAGGTTGGCCTCGAACATGGCGGGTTCCTTCCGAGGGGACGGAGAGCGGAAGACGGCAGAATCCCGGGGGTGCGCAGTAAGATCAAGCAAGGCATGGATTCGATCCGGGCCGGCCGCTAGAAAGCGACCAGCCGTGAGAACTAGCTGGTTGAGCCAGGAGGAGTAGGTGGGCGTGTAATGAATGCGTACTCTGGGATGGCGAGCCAGAATCACCGACTGCCTTGGTCTTGTGCGCGCTCAGGTCAAACCAGATTATATGCACGGACTGCTCTGGGGATTGACGGGCGAGGAGGTCTTTCAAAAACGCGAGGAACGGTATGGCCGAGGATTACGTCTCTTCCTTGTCAGATCATTATTTCGAGTAACACGAAACTGATTAGCGCCCCCTCACTGTTACGGCGGGAAAGAGAGAGAACCGACATGCGCTTGGATAAGACTCCAGACGAAAATGCAACGTTCCCTTCTCCCCCGCCCCGTAGGTAAGCAGGCGAGAAATCTGGAACACGGCTAGATTCGTGCTGATCGCGGTCCCTTCCAGCTCTACGGCAAACGTTCAGATTGGCGCAGAAAAGGTCGCCCTTCGGCGTCCGCGTTCGGCCCTTTATGCCAAAGGAATCGTATCGCCGACGTATACATTGCCCCGAGGTTTGACGGTCACCCACCCGGTGCTTTCCGTCTCCGTTTCGCAGCTCACAAATTCCCCGAACCGGTCCAACTTGAAATCAGTGATTTCGTGTTTGTCTGGCCATTTCAGGTTTATCCGTAAGCTGCCGGCAGGAACCTCATTCTTATACAAGCTCATCACGACCGCTGTATCCGTTTTCATCTTCGGCTCCTTTCATTCTATTCCGCAAAAGGTATTCCCTTACGGTACCATTTCGCAACGGACTTTATGACTCGGTTGATTTGATCGTCGTATGCACGCGGCATCAAAAGGAGTATTCGCACTCGCGTCCCTTGGCTCAATGACGCGAATGTCATTAGTCTTGAGCAGCCTTCGGGCTGGCGAATCGAGTAGTGGCGGTATTCCGGCACTCGCGTTCAATTACATTGGAAAGGGATCCAACTATTATGGACACAACGAGTACGCATCATTGGAAGCAATCCCCTCGAGTGTCGCTGAAAGCAACAAGGGCCCGGTCGCACCAGAAGCAGGGGTGAGGGAGAACAGTTCGGGGTCAAAACCCACAGCGGCCGCCCTCTGAGGGCGTCGGAGGCTCTGGATCCGCTACACTCGGCACTAACCCGGCGCGCCCGAATCTTGACGAAGCCCGGATTGCGACCAGCGGCAAAGCCCTCCGTGGGAATGCGCTTATTTTGGGACTTGTGTGCTCGAATACTTGAGTTCGCTAGAGCCTGAGTTCTGTTCGTGGCATGGGACGCTTTATTATACTCTCCGGTCCGTCTTGCGTCGGCAAAGGACCATTATACACCGCATTCAGCAAGTTTCATCCCGAACACGCAGCCAGGCTGAGCAAGCTTGTACTGTATAACTGCCGGTCTCCACGACCGGGGGAAATCGATGGTAAAGATTATCGATTCAGATCTCGTGAAGAGATTGAGGGATTTCGCAACAGGGCAAATTTTATTGTGCTCGATGTTCGCGGGGACCTTCAGGCAGTTGATTTGAATGATGTGGTCCGAGGGCTGGCCGCCGGGGATTTATTTTACGAGGGCAATCCGTTCATCGGCCGGAAATTGCAGGGAGCGCTCGCATTAGAGGTCAGTCCTCTCAGCATTTTTCTCGCGCCCCTTTCACGCGAGGAAATCCTGTTTCTGAAATCGCCGGAGCGGAATCTATCGTTGTCGGATTTTCTGACCGACGTGATGCGCCGCAAACTGTTGCGCCGCACACAGCGTCAAAAGGGTATCCTATCCCTGAAGGATCTCGAGAACATCGAGCGTCGCGCCTCGAGCGCTTATACCGAACTCAAAGAAGCGTGGCATTTTGATTACATCATTCCGAATCATGATGGCGAGGACAGCGAGAATTGGGACGCGTTCTATTATCCTGTGGGCGACGCGCGCAAAACGTTATTGACATTCGCAGACCTGGTCGGCGGCAAAGTTTCAGCCGTAGTCGAAAAATGGGAAGAAGCCTTGTTGTCGTGATTAGTTGCCCACAAAACTTCGCATGCGCGTAAGCCTAAGGAGGCATCCGAGGGCTCTCCCCCGATCGCGGGAATGTCGGCTTTCTTGATCGCTATTGCATCATCATGTCGATCATAACCCGTCATCATCATCGTACGACGATTTTATCATTTCCTGCCTGCCCTCCGTCATCATTTTTGCATTTGCTCGTGCATAGTTTCTGGTCGCTTAAGGATTTGAGCGAGTGCAGCTTAATGGTAAGCGCTTTTGATGCGCTTCTGAGTTCTGACGGTAACGGCATCAATTGGCCAAAAGAACCGCAAAGCTTCGAGCATCTGTTTAGTACGCTGGAGAAAGAACTCACTTCCGGCAGCGCCGATTCTTCAGCTAATATCAGGGAGGATTCATGAACGACATCGAAGTACGTAAGCGGCTGGCGAAGGCGTTGGCCAAGGCTTATCGGGAGCGTCGCAGCGCCAGCGAGAATCGCGGGGCCCAACCGGCTCTTGGCACTGGCAAGATTGCTAAATTGCCGTGCCCGGAGGCAAAGCGGGTGCCAAGTGCTTTTGCCAAAAAAATTGCCGAAGCCGCTGCCCGGTTCCGTCAATGGAAGGGAATGACTACCGGAACATGACCGGTCCAGTTCTAAGCATGGTTCGTCTCCTGCGCCTGTAAATTGTGTTATTGGCTCAAGAGGGTTTAGATCAACCGCGAGACCGATAAAACAGACCAGATAGTCCCGGTGATCTCTGCCAAGACCAACCTAGTATGCGCTGACGACAAGGTCGATGGTGACTTTGAACGTTTAAGGGATTGCTAAATGGACCTAGTGACACGACTGTTCGGACAAGGCCGAATTGAATTGGTGCGACATTATGGCTGATCGGTTTTACTCTGACGACCTTACCACACAGCGAAATCCGACGTTATTGTTGCCGGTGTCGATGTCCCCTTTGCCGCGTGTGCCCATCAAACTCCTGAACTAGCAGGTGAATTTACTGCCAAGAATGGCTAGTCTGTAAGAGCGACCCAACGTCTTCTTCGCAACCGACATCGCAAACTTCCTTGCGTGCCGCCGCGCTTTCTTTGGGTCCAATGATCCTTGAAGGCCTAAACGTACTTTATTTTCCGATATTCCGAGTTCCGGAATATTCCGAGTTGTTGGTGGCGATCTGGCCCCATGCTTGCGTTTCATTGATAAGAGCTCGGAATATTAAAGCGAGGCGAGAAAGGCCAAGAGCGTATC
>JBAUZZ010000380.1:0-6870 GCA_049585495.1 Chthoniobacterales bacterium
GGGCGACGCTTCGCCGTCGCCGCAACCTCGGCAGGTTTAATTAGTTTTGTAGGACGGCTGGGTCAGCCGCCGAACTTGTAACAAAGGAGCGTAATATCATGAGTGCTGTGGCCGAAAAGTTGCCGAAGACAATGGCAGCAGTGATGTGTCATGGTCCGGAAGATTACCGAATGGAAGAGCGGGGCGTTCCGGAGGCCGGGCCTGGCGAAGTCGTATTAAAGGTGAAGAGCACCGGGATCTGTGCCAGCGATATCAAGTGTTATACTGGAGCGGCGCTATTCTGGGGTGATGAGAATCGGACTGGGTACTGTCAAGCCCCGGTGACACCTGGCCATGAATTCATCGGCGAAGTCGTCGCCCTTGGTGAGGGTGCAGCGGAGAAATATCGCTTGCAGATCGGCGATCACGCCATCAGCGAGCAGATCGTGCCATGCTGGGAATGTCGCTACTGCAAGCGAGGTGCGTATTGGATGTGCGCTGTGCATGATATCTACGGCTTCCGCCAGCGGACGTTTGGCGCGTGGGCTGACTACATGCTGTTCCCGGCCGGTGCATTGAACTACAAGGTTCCGGAGACCATGCCCTGGCATCACGCTGCTTTCATCGAACCCTTAGCCTGCTCGCTTCACGCGGTGGAACGAGCTGACATAAAGTATCAGGATACCGTGGTGGTCGCGGGCTGCGGTCCGCTCGGACTCGGGATGGTGGCGGGTGCAAAGATGAAAGGGTCAGAGCGAATCATCGCCCTGGATTTGAGCGACGGCCGATTGGAGGTCGCCAAACGCTGCGGCGCCGATATAGGCATCAATCCATCGAAGGAAGACGCTATTCAGAAGGTGCTCGATCTCACGGACGGGTACGGCTCCGATGTCTACATCGAGGCGACCGGACACCCGACGGCGGTTGAACAAGGCCTGCAGATGATTCGGAAACTCGGTACCTTCGTTGAGTTCAGCGTCATGCGCGAAAAAGTCACGACTGACTGGACGATTATTGGCGACACCAAAGAGCTAAATATCCATGGTTCCCATCTCGGCCCGCATTGTTATCCAGTTGCGATTCGAATGATTGAGAGCGGGCTCTTACCGATGGACGAGATCGTCACCCATCGTCTACCTCTGACGGATTACAAGAAAGGGATTGAAATGGTAATCTCCGGTCTGACCTCCGTGAAGGTGACGTTGGAGCCGGAAAAATAAAGATGCGTACCGGGCAGATTTGCCGGGGCCGACCTCCGGGTTGACGCAATGTTCGAGCGGCTCACTCTGAAGGAAGCGGCGAACCTCGCCAGCGGCGATCCGAGCGGCTTTCTCGGCGGTCTGCTTGCTGGCGCCCGCAATGTGAGGCGTCATCACGATGTGCGGAGTTGTCAGGAGGCGCGAATCCGCCGGGATCGGCTCTTCCGGAAACACGTCGAAGCCGGCGCCCCCAAAGATGGTTGCTGTCGAGCGCGTCGCAAACGGCGTCGTAATCGACAAGTGTCCCGCGCGCACAGTTGATGAGAACTGATCCCGCAGGCATCGCGGCAAGCTGTTTCGCACCGATCATGCCCTGGGTTTCGGGCATAGTAGCGCGCGCGTGCAAGGACACGATGCGCGAGCGGGAAAGCAACTCGTCGAGTTCGACATTTTGCGCCAAGTCTCCCAACGTCTCTGGCTTCGTGTACGGATCATACACGAGCACTTGACACCCAAAGCCGCGGAGCATCCTGGCCACGCGGCTGCCGATCGCGCCGCAGCCGATCAACCCAGCGGCGGAATCCTCCAACTCCAGCCCGTACCTGTCGTATTCGTAGTAGTCGCCGCGCCATTGGCCTTGCGCGAGCGCCGTATGCGTTTCAGGAAGACGACGCAGCACGGCAAGGATGAGGCTCATGGTGTGCTCGGCGGTGGCCGTGGCATTGCGGCCCGGGGCGTTACAGACGAAGACGCCGTTCTGGGTCGCCGCCTTGATATTGGCATTGGTCGGACCTCCCCGCGCGATGACGGCAAGTTTCAGGGTGGGAGCATTGTCGAGAATTTTCTTCGTAAGAGGGGCATGATTCGCCACATAGATGCTCACGCCTTGAATAGCCTGGATGATCTCGTCCTCTGAGCCGGATGCTTCCGTGACCTCACCAATCTCGCCAAACGCGTGCCCAGGATGCTACAGGCCTGCCCAACGCTAACTGCCCCAACCCCGATGGCGGTCGAGGCAACATCATAAGGCGACATGATGATAGGCAGCCCGGCCGCCAGACCTAGTTCGGCCGCTGCCCTCGAGCACAGTTCGCCAGCGCGCTGGTCGTTGGGAAGCACAGCTGGCAACAGCCGTTGGGCCCACTCCAGGCCGTAGAGTTGAAGAAGTTCGGGCGAATAGCGCCGCTCACGCACGTCGAAAAATGGTACGGATGCATCAGACTCGTCGATGGCCATCCGGCCGGTCAGATTGTAAAAGATCCAACCGTTGCAGCAGAGGGACTTGTGAGAACGCTCCAGCCGATCTGGATCAGGCTGGCTGAGCCAGGCAAAGATTCCGTTTGGAAGGCCGGCAAAGGTCTGCGAGCCGTTGCGGCGAAAGGCCTCCTTCAGTACGCCTGCCGCTCGCCAGCGATCCACAATCGCTGCGGCGCGAGCGTCGTTCCACAGGATGGCAGGACCAGTAGGGCGACCGTCGGCATCCACCAGCCAGCAGCCGTCCCCCTGGGCCGTCAGCGAAATCAGGCGCACCAGCGACCGCCTTGATGACCGAGGTACCGACATCAACGCAGATTGTGGTCATAAGTCATGTAATACCGATTTGTGTACCATCTCAATCCTCCTGCTCGACTTAGGAACATTTTCTTTTCGTGTTTCCTCGCTGACGTGAGGCACTTGACAACACCGGCCTCGGGGCCAAGGGTCAAGCGGTTAGTCTGATGATCCCGCTGAAGAACTGTCTCCTGCTAAAGCGCTTTTCAGTTGAACTGCCTCTAACCTACTGACGATTCTTGCCTATGCCGAATTCTCCCTCAGATAATTTTTTCGTCGGCGTCGACGTCGGAACGGGAAGCGTTCGCGCGGCGCTCTTTGACGCAGGCGGTACAATGCATGGCTCTGCCTCGACTGCCATTCAGCTATGGAGACCTGAAGCCGATTTCGTTGAACAATCGTCAACTGATATTTGGGCGAAGTGCTGTGATACCGTGCGCGGGGCAATTCAGCAGGCTGGCGTTTCCGCCGACGCGGTGCGGGGATTGGGTTTTGACGCGACCTGCTCTCTGGTTGCACTCGATCCGGAGGGCAAACCGGTTTCGGTAAGTCCGTCTCACAACGATGAGCAGAATGTGATCGTTTGGATGGACCACCGGGCGGTAGAGCAAGCAGAGAGGATCAATCGGTTTGGGCACGAAGCTCTGAAGTATGTCGGTGGCACGATCTCTCCAGAGATGGAGTCTCCGAAGATTCTCTGGCTGAAGGAAAATCTTCCCACTGCTTGGAAACGCACTGCGCACTTCTTCGATCTTCCCGACTTTTTGACTTTTCGGGCGACCGGGGACACCGGGCGATCGCTTTGCTCGCTCGTTTGCAAATGGACCTATCTCGGCCACAAAAGGAATGGCAATGACCGGGCGGGCTGGAGCGACTCCTATTGGAGGGGAATTGGCTTGGAAGAATTGGTCACGGAGGGCTATCGCCGGATCGGTACCCGAGTCCGGGCGATGGGGGAGCCGATCGGAGATGGGTTATCTTCCGAGGCTGCCAAAGAATTTGGCCTGCGGCCAGGTACGGCGATTGGAGCTTCGATCATAGACGCCCATGCTGGCGGCCTGGGGGTTCTTGGTGTTACGAACGAGGGACAGACCCTGAATGCGCCTATTTTGGAGTCCCGACTTGCAATTATTGCAGGCACATCTTCCTGCCTTATGGCCGTGTCGAAAGAACCGCGGTTCATTCCTGGCTGCTGGGGCCCGTATTATTCTGCGATGGTCCCGGGATACTGGTTAACCGAAGGCGGCCAGTCTGCGACCGGGGCGCTTATCGATCACGTGATCTACAGCCATGCCGCCTTTCTCGGAGCAAAGCAGCAGGCGGACAAGGAAGGTCAGACGATTTTCGAGTTTCTGAATCGACGCTTGTCTGTATTACGGGAGCAGCGAGGTTTGGCGAACGTGGCCGAGTTGACAGCGGATTTGCACCTTTATCCGGATTTCCATGGGAATCGATCCCCGCGTGCGAATCCAAACCTGCGAGGCATGATCTCCGGGTTAAAGCTTTCCGCCGGAATCGACGATCTGGCTCTCCAATACCTCGCAACGATCCAGGCGATTGCCTACCAGGTCCGGCACATCATCGAAGAGATGAATTCCAAAGGCTATCAAATTGAGACGATGTTTGCTTGCGGAGGCGGTCTGAAAAATGAAATTTTTCTCAGCGAGCACGCGGACATTACGGGCTGTTCCTTAGTCCTGCCTCGCGAACCTGAAGCCGTTCTTCTGGGATCGGCCATTCTGGGCGCAGTCGCATCCGGAGTCTATCCGACCGTCCTTGAGGCGATGAGGGCTATGAGCGGTACCGGACGGACTATAACCCCGAGAAACGGCGATATTCAGGTTTACCACGAAAAGAAATATCGGGTCTATCACCGGATGTACGAAGACCAGGTGGCGTATCGGGGATTGATGGAGGGGAAGCAATCGGATTAGTAGACAGTGGATAGTCGACAGTAGACAGTGGTCAGCGTTGCGAAAATGTGGGCATGACTAGCTACGATGAGTCCATAGCGGAGGGGTACGCGCAATGGCGAATTCTGCACCCGGAACTCCTTGACGCCTTGCTCGCCAGGGGTGCAGTGCAGGCTGATTCATGTGTTTTGGAAGTGGGTTGCGGCTCGGGTAACTATATTCGCGCTCTTTGCGAACGGACTGGCTGTAGCCGCTGGGGCCTGGACGCCTCGCAAGCGATGCTGCCCATGCGCGAAGGGACAGTCCGGGCCGCCTTCGCTGGGTTTGCGCACCGGGTTGTCCGACGCGCAGTTCGACTTGACCTTCTGCGTCGATGTTGTCCACCACCTTGATCAACGCGTCCAAGTTTTTGAGGAGGCGCACCGTCACTGTCTACTGAATTACTGTCTACCGTCTACTTTATTTGATCGCTCCCATGGTTAGTCCACGGACTAGCTGCCGGGGGACGATCAGACTGAAGATGATGACTGGTAGAACGATCAGGGTACCGGTAGCCATAATCTGGCCCCAGGGCAACTCGTAGCCACTCATGAAGCTGGTTGCGACGACCGGAGCGGTGCGGGCGTGGTCGCGCGTGAGGACCAGGGCATATAAGAGTTCGTTCCAGGAGAAGATAAAACAGAAAATCGCCGATACTGCGATTCCAGGAGCCGCCAGGGGGATGCCGATTCTCCAAAAGATGCCGAATGAACCGTAACCTTCGAGTGTCGCCGCCTCATCCAGCTCCTTTGGGATGTTGCGAAACTGATCTGAACAGATCCAGACAACGATTGGCACATTGAACGTGAGATAGATCAATATTAGAACGAGCCATGTATCCAGGATTCTCAGATTTCTGGCGAGGATGAAAAAAGGAAGTGCGAGGACAATGGGAGTGATCATCCGATTGGTAATGAACCAAAACCAGAGGTCACGCTTGGCCTTAAACTCAAACCTTGCCAGCGCATAGGCGGCAGGAGTGCCAAGGATTAACGCCAAGGCGGTCGTCGTTAACGCCACAATCAAAGAGTTCTCAATACTTGCGACCACATCAAACTTCGTTGTTGCCCTCTGATAGTTTTCCAGAGTCGGTTGAAAGAGAAGTTTTGGCGTCCGAGAAAGGAGGTCCTGCTGATTTTTGAAGGACGCGGTCACCATCCAATAGAACGGAAAGACACAAAGGGCGATGATCAGGAGGAGAGCAATCAGGTGACCGATTGCAAGACGTGGTCGGCGCGCCTCAGGGCTGGAACTTGTTTGGCTCATCGTGAATTCGTTAGATCTCGCGATAAACGAAACGGATGTAAATTCGGGACAATACTATCGAGATGATCAGCATAACGATTGCCTGCGCCGAGGCCATCCCTTGATCGAAGGCTCGGAATCCGACCCGCTGAATAAAGATGCTGATCAGCTCGGTCGCTGATCCCGGGCCGCCTCTGGTCATGATGAAGACAACATCGAACATCTTCAGGATATCGGCTGTGCGAAGAATCAGAATCGCTGTAATGCCGGGCAGCATAAAGGCGAGCTGAACTCTCCAAAGCACGTGCCACCATTTGTCCGTTTCGAGCCTGGCAGCCTCTTCGATCTCGACAGGCACCATTGTTAAACTCGACAAGAGCACGAGGGCGCAAAATGGCGTCCATTGCCAGCAATCCATGATCGAGATCGAGACGAAAGCCAGGTTCGGATCAGCGAGCCATTCCACCCTGTGTCCGAGGATCAAATTCCAGATGTAGGTAACAATTCCGAAATCGTTATTGAACATTAGGCGACCCATTAGCCCAACAACAGCGAAAGTCGTGGCCATGGGGATCACCAGGCAGACGCGACAGATGTTCTTAACCAATTCGTTACCCGGTCTATGAAGCAGCAGAGCGATACCCATGCCCAGCGCCAGCTGGATTGGCAGATTGATAATCAGGAAAACGAAGGTACGAGCTAGCGCCTCCCGGAAAGACTGGTCCGACAACAATGATAGATAATTTTGAAACCAGACAAACGGGCTGCCGTACCGGGCTACTCGGGGCAAGATGAATTCGTGGAGCGAGTTCCAAGCGGCAAACAGGAGGGGATAAATCCCGACGAGCAGCAGCACAATAACTGCTGGAGCGAGGAAGAAGAATGCCCGGGTCGGGTAGGTCTTTTTCTTCCTCATATCCACTGTAGGGCGGCTGGGTCAGCCG
>JBAUZZ010000381.1:0-12321 GCA_049585495.1 Chthoniobacterales bacterium
AAATCTTTAGAGATTTGTGAGCGATGCAGGCTCAGGCAGCAGAATTCTCCGGCTACGCCGGAAAATTCCGCTGCTTTTTTGAAGAGAAAAGTTTTGAAGCAGTTTGTTTTGATTCATTTATTTAAAAACAGGCTCTTAAACAGACGCGAAGTGTCTGTTTAAGGGCTATCTAGCCCGCAATAAGCATCTGGATGCATATGGGGCGTGAGATTTGCGGGCTAGCTTGAAGATTCGACGGGCAGGAATTCCAGTCGGTGCCTCTCAATAAACTCATCCAATGCCAGACAGATTATTTCCTGTTCTGACATCCCGGGGAATGAACCGGGGCCATGACGAGCGACAAATTCTTCAACCGCATTTCTGATGACATCGATCCGTTTGGTCAAAAGCAAGGTTAGCTGCTTATCAATCCATTTTTGCTGGTAACTCGTGAGTTCAAACCGGACGGGCTTGGACGGATCTCTGAAATCGCCTGACGGTGAATCCTGGTTTTGCATCTGATTAGTTGTTCCGACTCGATTTCGAAATCCCTGCCAAGATACTCGCTATTGGTCAGAGTGCTCGATATTATTCACCTTGTTGTGCTCGCACTCCCCTCCAATCACTTTCGTTTGCTTTATCAACCAATACGACCGAAACTCCAGTCTCGTTTGTTCTTGTTCGTAGCACGGTAGATCGTCAATTGGGATTTCCTGAGTGGTGATTTGAAACCCGATTCCCGGGAACGGCTCTGCGGCTGGCATTCGTTATATCACCTAATTCATTATGAGACTCTATGTAGGAAACCTTTCGTTCGATACCACGGAGAACGATCTAAAAGCTTTGTTCGCGGATTATGGATCCGTCACTGATGTCTATCTCGTTACTGACCGAGGCACCGGAAACTCCCGCGGCTTTGGCTTTGTGACTATGGGCAACGCCACCGAAGGCAACGCGGCCGTCAAGGGATTGGCAGAAAAGGAGTTTGCCGGGCGCAAGCTGACGGTGAACGAAGCGCGCCCGAAGGAAGAGCGGGCGAATCGTTCTTTTGCCGGGTCCCGCCGATAGTGATTGCGACTTAGCCGGGTCTCAATTTTGGGGCCCGGTTTTGTATCCTTTTCGATCCAAAAAATTCCGTCGCTTCCTTTCGCGGGTGAATCACGCCCCTGCGATAGGTGCGGTCTTCGTTTCGGTCTCCGACCGTCGCCGCGGCAGAGGCGGACCACCGGACTCTTTGATTGTGCAGAGCGAAATTGAGGTCACGCTGTGGGCAACGCCCGGGAATTCACGCAACCTTGCTAGCAGGTCTCGGAGAGAAGCTGGCGAATCGATGCGAATTTTGAGCAAATGGGTGTCTTCACCGGACACAATGTGACATTCCAGGATATTGGGTTCCCCACTGATAAATTCCTCGAATGCCATTTCATCATTTCCGGTCGAGTTATTCGTGACTCGAACAAAAGCGAGCAATGTCTGCTTCACGGCTTCCGGGCTGATCGAGGTCAAATAGCCGCGGATAGTACCTTCCCGCTCCAAACGCTTGATACGGGCATGAACGGCCGGCGCGGTTAACCCGAGTTTTATGCCGACCGAAGCATGAGCAACTCGAGCGTCGTTTTGGATCAGGGATAGAATTTCGAGGTCAAGAGCGTCCATTTTCGACTATTAGTAATATGCAGGGTTCGCTTGGGTGGAGTTGGACAAATTGTTCGCAGGACCGCAACTCACTGCCGCAATTCCTCGATCAACTGGTTTGCCAATTGCGGGCCCTTTCCGCTTTCTTCGTGCTTGAAATAGATAAACGCATGACTCCACCGCTCCTGCTGCGCCGTTAAGAATTTTGCCCACCGAACGATGTCTGCCCTTTCGTAATCTTCTCGTCGGAGTCGCAGGTAACCAAAGTCAGCTGTCGGAAGGCTCGGGGTAACGAGATCGCTGCTCTCCGCAAGGCAAAGGGCAGCGTTGTGATGTTGGAGTTGAGCGAAGATCTCGTCCTCGAACCAGGACGAGTGGCGAAACTCAAAGGCAGCGCGGATGCCAACAGGCAAGCTATCCAGGAACTCGTTTAAGAGCACGGTGTCCTTTTTAAAGCTCGGCGGAAGTTGGAACAAAACCGGCCCGAGCTTTGAACCCAGCCCGGAAACAACACGCTCGAAAACGGCGAGAAGCTCCGCACAATCCCGGAGCTTGGCAATATGCGTAACCTTTTGCGGGGCCTTAAGGCCAAAGCGAAAATGTTCCGGAGTCGCCGTATCCCAACCTTCGATCGTCTTGCTGTTCGGAATTCGATAGAAGGTGTAGTTGATCTCGCTGGTCGAAAATCGCTCCGCGTAGAAAGGCAGCATCTTAGTGGTAGGAAATTTCTCCGGATAAAAGGTTCCCCGCCATTCGGGATACTGGAATCCGGAAGTGCCGATCCACCAGGTCATGGAGGAGAATACAGGAGAGAGGGCGCAGAATCCACATTTTCGATTTTGACGAACTCTGGTCGACACGGTGTATGCGCCCGTGTTCGCTCCGAAAAACGCGACTACGGGCGTTTTAGAGCGTCGAGTTTTTCAAAATGACGTAAATCTCGGGCGCGAGGATTTGTGCCGCTGAAAGACGGTAGGGCGAATTCGTCCCCGCCATTGGCGGAGACAAATGAGCCTCAAGGGGCTGGCACCATTTGCGGTTTAGGCTCATCCGCCGCGGCGGATTCGCCCTACCGTCATTCCTTAATCACGCCGATCTAATCACCTCCTTTGCAGCCCCGGGTTTGCTGCTTGCACTTCTGCATGAATAATCGCTTGCACTAATACATGTATAGTGCGAGTCTCGGGCATGGCTAAGACGACCAGAGAACGGACCGGGACAGGGAAAAAGCGGGAGCGACCGGAGAAAGGAACGACGCAGCCTGGCGCCAGAGTGCCCCGACCGCGGCTCGACCTGTTTAATGATGAATATTACCAATTGGTCTACGATACGTCGAAAACGGGCGAAGCAATTCGGGCGTTCTGCCGGGAGGCGAATACGACGTTGGATAGCTACACGCGGCTCGTGGGTGCATCCAGACGAGCAGTTGCGAGTTGGCTAGCGGGCGATGCTCCTGGCCGCGCCAATCAGAGAACTCTCTCTGAGATGTCTCGGCTTTTGGTTGCGCTCGCGGAGGTCGTTCCGGCTGCCCAGATTGGCAGGTGGCTGGAGACTCCAAGCCCCGCCTTTGAAGGATCAACTCCGCTTCAGGTAATTGAACGCGGCGAATCTGACCGAGTCTGGCGCATGATTTGGGAGATCAAGGCCGGGTACTGAGGGGACTAGGAAGGGAACAGGCTAAGGCGCCGCCCGCAGCCGCTTAAGGTGGAAGCGATGGGAAGCTTTGCCTATCGCGTCTTGACCAGACAAGGGACGCGCTCCGCCGTGTCCTTTGACCTGAGAGTTACCACCTCCTGGGTTTAGGCCAAGGTGGAACTTGGCCCTACCGCACCTTGGCCGATTTTCGCCCACAGGTTGGCTATTCAACGAATGGATGCGATCCTTGAAGACAAGGTCAGCGCCTAACCCGATCCCATCCCGATTACCATCAACGTCCTTATGGCTAGTTTGAACCTATCTCGTCGCCAATTCACCACTGAGGCGAGGTGAATGCGGCATGAACCTGGATTTCCAGGGATCCGGACGGATCTCGGCTGTTCAACAGCACCGCAGTTCCTTTAGCATCAGAGGCCGCCCAGGCGTCATAGCCTGCGGCTGAGGTATGGACGAAACCTTGCAGTATCTGGTCCAATCGCGATCTCAAATCATCATATTTTGAGGCGGAGTCTTCGTCCGAGGGCTCTTGAAAGTATAAGTGGTAGTTATAGACGGGTTGGTTAGCGTTGGTGTAATAGACCTCCTCGAGCTGTGCGGAATCGGAGCCTCCGAAGAGGGCTGTGCCTTGGTAGATCTTCCTAAAGCGGAAAAGCGCATAAGGACCGTTGCCGGTTTCTGTCTTCATCAGTTTGCCGCGCAACTCACGAAAACCGGAACTACTGGCCTGAAGCAATCGCTTGAGGTCATCCTCGAATGATGCGGGAGCTGCGGTTGGCGGTGGCGAGGCCGGAGCTGGAGTTGGTAGCGCTTGAGGAGTCGGCGCAGGGGTCCCCGCGGGCGCAACCGTAAGTGGCGGAGTGGTTGGAACTGTCGGAGTGGTTGAAACTGTTGGAGCGGCGGTGACCGTGGGTACGGGCGCCGGCGTGGGTGCGGATATTGATGCTGCCGGCTGGCGATGGCACTGGGAAAGTAAGTAAGCTCCGCCACCCAGCAAGCCCGCCGCGACAGCCAGGCCCAGGCCAGCTTGGGCGACCTCAGCGATTAGCCTCCTTACCTTGTTCTGCGGGTGAGGCGACTGCTGCCCAGGTTCGGGATTTTCGTTGCGAGGAATTGACGGTTCCGGTTTAGCCATACCGATGCCCAATTTCTGTCCCCCAACCCGTTCGTCCAGAACTTTAGACTCAGAAAAGGGCTGAAGGCTGATCGGGCTAGCCTGCATCGCTCCTTAGCGCGGTGGAGCCGCAACCAAACATGATTCGTGTGAAATGAGGTGATCGGGGGTCGGCGTAATTAAGGAAATGACGGTAGGGCGAATCCGCCGCGGCGGATGAGCCTAAACCGGAAATGGTGCCAGCCCCTTAAGGCTCATTTGTCTCCGTCAATGGCGGAGACGAATTCGCCCTACCAGCTTTCGGCGGCAAAAATCCTCGCGGAAATGCACGATACAGAACTACAGGGCTAGGCCAGGCGATCGAGTGTCTGCTTCATGATCGACGCGCCCTGGTCCATCATTTCGTCGATTGCGCCGGCGAGCTCGTTTGGAAGCAAATCGGCGCACCCCTTGGTCCGCCGGATTAGCGCGGCCTCCTCGCCAATCTCCCGCTCATTCTATCATCGCTCTCTCTGCGCGTAACCGTAACGAGCTCACGGCGACGGCCAACACGATCAATAGCCCGATAATAACATCCTGAATATATGGGTTAACCCGCATCATGTTCAAAGCGTTCCCGATGACCCCCCAAAGTAAGACCCCGCAAAATGTGCCCAGCACATTTCCTTTTCCGCCCGACATCGGAGCGCCACCGATAACCACCGAGCCGATGGCTTGTAATTCAATCCCCGTCCCAGTGCTTGGCTGAGCCGCCCCGACTCTGGACAAGAGCAGCATCGCTGCAACACCCACAAAAAGCCCGTTGAGAGCAAAAAAGACTATTTTTTTTCGGTTAACATTAATACCGGCCAAGTAGGCCGCTCGGGGATTATTCCCGATGGCGTACACGCAGCGCCCTAGCTGGGTGCGAGCTAGGATAAAGTGAGTCACCCCATAGCCGGCCAGCGCAATAATAAAAAGCAGCGGCAGGACGTTGAAAAGTTTCGCTCCCCCCAGGGTCTCAAACTGTCCATAAATCGTCTGAATTGTACCCTGCGTGACAAATAAGGCTATACCCTGGAAGACCCCAATCGCGGCCAGCGAAATAATAAACGAAGGCGCCTGAAATAATATCGATGCGGCCCCAATCAGGAAAGCACACACTATTGACACCAGCACGCCAATAAAGGCGGCGAGCGGAGGAAACACCCCATTGCGCATAAGCATAGCCATAACAACTGAGGAAAGACCGATATTCGCTCCGACGGATATATCAAAGTTGCCAGAGATAATCAGTATGGTCGCCCCGCAGGCCACCAGACTGAGGACGGAAATTTGACCCAACAGGTTACTCAAATTCCCCATCCACCAATAACGAGCATTAACGCTTCCGGCAACAATCGACAGGACTATAACGACGATTAGTAAGAAGGACCACTGGTTGGCCAAAAGCTTCTTTCTTATTGCCGCTCTGAACTCAGCCATTGGTTAGCTCTCCGGTCTGATTTATTCCTAGAAAGTACTGCAACAATTCCTGCTCCGTGACCTCTTTCGCATTTACTATGGTTACGATTTTACCATTCCTCATCACGGCAATCCGGTCACTCATAGAGATAAGCTCATCCAGGTCGGAAGATACCATCAATATGCTCTTGCCTCCCGCAACAAGTTCGACCATTAGCTTGTAAATCTGCTCCTTCGCCCCGATATCCACGCCTTTGGTGGGTTCATCGAAAATGAAAACCTGTGCGTCACTCAACAACCACCTGGCTAGAATCGCCTTCTGTTGATTTCCTCCGCTTAACGTGCCAATGGGCTGACTTAGCCCGGCGCTAATGATATGAAGGCGATCAACTAATTTCTCAACGACTCGATTTTCGCGCCGGTGATTCAGCACGAGAAAATTGGTTTCGTTATGCACCAGCGCTATATTTTCTAAAACCGATCGCAGATCAAACAGTGCCAGGGCTTTTCTGTCTTCCGGAATCATCGCCACCCCTTGCGCAATCGCATCTGCCGGTGATGCGACCTTTATTATGCGGCCATTCAAAAGAATCTCCCCTGTAGTCGGCGGATCGGCACCAAAAATTACATTCATCAACGCCGAGCGTCCGGCGCCCACGGTACCGCCAAATCCCAAAATTTCTCCTCGATGAAGATCAAAGCTCACCTGCTCAAAGAGACCACGCCTTCCCAGACTAAGAATCTGCAAAACCACCTCTCCGGTTTCCACCTCAGGCCGAACATAAAAAAGGGAACGTTCCCGACCTATCATTTCCTTCGTAATGGTTTGCAAATCTGTGCTGCGGACCTCCACTGTCTCCACTACTCGTCCGTCCTTAAGCACCGTCACGCGGTCACCGATCTCGAAGATCTCCTGTAAATAATGCGATATATAAATGATCCCCCTGTTTTGTGAAGCAAGCTTCTTTACCATGCCCAGCAAAGCTTTTGTTTCCTCCACCCCGAGCGAGGAGGTCGGTTCATCCATGATCAAAATCTTCGCATTGAAATGAAGTGCTTTTACAATTTGCAGGGTTTGTTGCTGCGCCGGGGAAAGAGTTTCCACGACAGCCGTTGCCGGAATAGCAAGGTTCATCGATTCCAGCAACTGCCGGGCTTGGTGGTTCTGGCTCACATAATCGATCAGACCCCACCTTGTCCTGAGCTCATGGCCAAGAAAAATATTGTCGGCCACGCTGAGCGAACTAACTAGTTCGACGTCCTGATAGATCGTGGCAATCCCCAGCTCCAGCGATTGCTCGGGAGTCAGGCGGCTATACTCGTGGCCAAAGACGATTATCTTTCCGTCATCGGGCTGCGCTGCACCCGAGAGGATTTTAATAAGCGTTGATTTGCCCGCGCCGTTCTCTCCTACCAGGCAGTGTACTTCACCCGCATATAAATTAAAATGGGCTTTCTTTAGAGCAACAGTATCGCCAAACGTCTTAGTGAGGTCATGGATAGTCAGAATTTCTCTGCCATCGTTTTGCTTCGTCTGCTCTCGTTTAACCATTAGCGTACGGTCTCGCATACAACGATGATGTAGTTGCATTCAAAATGGACCGCCTGCGAGGCGCGAGGAGGGAGCACATCTGAATGGATGGTTCTGCTAAAAACCGCGGCGGCTCATCCGCCGCGGCGGATTCGCCCTACGGGTGGTGCTCCTGTGGACGGCGCGGGTAGGGCGAGCCTCCCGGCGAACCGCGTTCCGGATGAGGAGCGCTTTTTCAGCGGAATCAATAGATATGTAACCGATCCGGCGACCGCCCATATGCGAGCCGGTACCTAGTGGCAAGACTTCATCCAGTCCAAGCACTATGACGTCTTGTTCGTCAAATAGGCCCCCAACTGCGGGAAATACTGCTTGGTGAGATTGATCCAAACCGGATCGTACTCCCAGGGAACCACCTGCGTCTTGTCGAGCGTGGTTCCCTTTTTAACGGGGATGACAGGTAGCATAATCTGCTGGTTCATGTCTTTCGAGTCGCCGGATACATGCTGGTACAAGGCGAGCAATGCCACCATCCCCTCCCAACCTGGCGAACTGCTGATCGTGTAGTTGAGAGCCCCGTCTTCCACCAGCGGGATGCCAACAGGGGAGCCATTCTGCGCGATTACCGTGTATTGATCAAGGATACCCTGGTTCTTCAGGTATCGGATCACCGCTGCAGCCATATCCTCATTCATGACCCAAAGAATATCGAATTTAACTCCGGATTGGATCAGGTCTTGCGCCTGGGTAACAGCCACCGGCGGGTTATATTTGCCATCACGAACTGCTACGATCTCGTTTTTGCCCAGTTCCTTCATCCGTTCCTTCATCGCCCCGGTGACCATTTGTACGGGCAAATGTTCCAGCAAACCGGTAATCAAGGCCACTTTCTTGCCTGGAAACTGGTCGGCCATATATTCGGCATAGTTTTTACCCATCGCCCTCCAATCAAAATCGACCGCCGCTACGATGTGATTGCCAGAGCTTAAGGCCTGACCACAATTATCAACGGTGACGAGGGGAATACCGGCAGCCTGGCATTTTTTAGCGGCCGTAATGGCGCCCTGCTGATTGAAAGAGAAGATCGCCATTCCGTCGACCCCCTGGGTAATCAGGGAGTCAATGTTCGAGACCTCTTTCTGAACATCATAATCCGAGTTAAGGACAACCGTCTTAATGCCCAACATATCCGCAGCTCGAACGAAGCCATCGACATCTCTTTTGTACCAGGTATCGGGGCCCGGAGTAACGTAACCGAAGGTTAGATCTTTCTTAGCAGCGTAATCGGCCACCGGGAAAGAAACGACAGCGGCCAGAAGTGGAAATAGGAAGAGAGAAATTCTTTTCACCGGCAAACACCTCCAGAGTATCTGTATGACCAAAGACTTTGGGTTTGTTAAATTTGTTTCTAGACTGATCTCTCCTTGACGGAGAGCTACTGTGTCTACAGGGGGGAACTCCGAGCCAAGGTAGGGACCCGCGGAACGTGTCCCCGAAATAGCGCGCTTGTCAAACCAATTCGCGGTGGTCAGCCGCCTTCCATTGACACGAGATCGCTCCAAAGCCAGGGTCCGCTATGGAAGCCCGAAGTTCTCGCCGGGACTTCATCCGCCACACCCTGTACGGAGCGGCCTTTACAGGTCTGCTTGCAGGCTTAAGGGGACGCGCCGCCTCAATCTCAGGAAGTGCCCAGCCTGGCCAGGTCGACCGTCGGCGGCTCGGCCACATTGGGGCGGATGTTTCCATTCTCGGTCTCGGGTTGGGCGCCGCTTTTATGGATGGCTATGCCGGCAACCTGGAAGCGGGCCACGCTCTGCTCGAGTCGGCTCTCGCCCAGGGCATCAACTATTGGGACACCGCGCGCAGCTACGGCCCGAGCGAAGGAATGATTGCTCCCGTACTGGAGCGCAATCGGAGCCGCGTCTTCCTGGCCAGCAAAAGCGACGCCCGGGAGTACGAAGGCTTCAAACGGGACCTGGACCGGAGTCTGCAGGTTCTCCGGACAGACCATATCGATCTGTACCAGTTGCACGACCTCCGACCTCGTGAGTCGGCAGATCTGAGCGCCATCGAATCCGGCGCAGTGCGTGCCGCCCGGGAGGCGAAGGACCAGAAGATCATCCGCTCCTTCGGCGTCACCGGACATTCCAGCGCCGGGATTCTGGTTGAATGCATCAAGAGGTTCGATCCCGATGCGGTGCTGACAATTTTCCCATGCACGCGACCGGACCAGGGCCGCTACGAAGACCAGTTGCTGCCCCTCGTCCGCGCCCGGAAGATCGGCGCAATCGCGATGAAAACGATCCGCTATGGCCATCAGGCGGGTCTGTCGGCGACGGAGCTGCTCCGATGCGCCTTGAGTCTGGATGGAGTCAGCACAGTAATTGTGGGATTGGACACCCTCCGCCATCTCAATGAGAACGCCACGGTCGCAAGCAACTTCAGACCGATGAAGCAGAGCGGCCGGGAGGACCTTTCCAAGCGCGCCAATGGCGCGTTGGCCGGAGTTCTCGCGCCGTGGGACCGTCCCGGTTATTTCGACGGTACCATTGCAAGGGAGAATTGCGGCGAGATTGTGTAAGAGGATAGGTCGGGAGTAGTAGCTCTGGGATTGATCGCCCAGATCTGGCGCCCTTACAGGGCGTGGCGCTTGAGGGGGATCTGTTCCCGGGTTGAAACCTCGGACTGAGCCCGCATGAGCGTTAACTTAAGTGGTGAGACTATAGTGGGCTCGGTTTTTTGAGATGGTTTTTGCCCCGAAAGGGCTACAGGACTTAGCCCGGGGTTTCAACCCCGGGAATCTTTCCCCCATTGCGATGCGCCCTGAAAGGGCGCGACAATGGGCCTTAAAGCACCCCAGAAATATTATCTAACTCTAAGAGGCCTTAATTCCTGCCCTGATCCTAGTAGAGTTCACGATACGTTTGAGATCGATCGCACAGGCCTGGCGCCCCTTACAGGGCGCGGCGCTTTGTTTGGGGCAGGTCCCGGGGTTGAAACCCCGGGCTAAGTCCTGCAGCCCCTTCGGGGCCGAAATCGCGCCACTGGTGATCTTGGTTCCCCTGAGTTAATATCAGGGCTGAGCCTTGGCGCCCATTGGAGCAAAGACCGAGCGCCTAAGTTAAGTTAGCGCTTACAGCGCTCGGAGCCTGTTCTATCCATTACGTAGGCCATGCAGCCCAGACTATAATCTCGTGGCGCTCTCAGCGCACCGACTAGGATGGACGAGCTTCAGAGCTTATCAGCCAGAAAATGACGGATCGCTTCCAGGATGCGCTCATCGACTTCCTCCTGGGTCTCGCCAGCCACCTTGAGGCGTCCTTTGGTGACGAGCAACGAATGGTCTGCACCTTCGACGACATGGAGCTCATTGGCTGCTCTCATCTCTCGCCGAACGCGCTCCAGCAGATCCAAGGGGCAGAGCCAATCGCGGGTTCCCTGCACGAACAGGATTGGCGTTGACAATTCGTGGAGCACCTCGGCACGCAGCTTCGTCGGATCACCTCCGGCGCAAAGGGGGTAGCCAAGGCAGATAACCGCAGCCACATCTTCTTTCAGCGCGAGATGGCATCCGACGCGGCCGCCAAGACTTTTCCCGATTAGGACGACCGGGCCGCGGTGTGATTGCCGGGCCTGAACCAGCGCTTCGCGATGAGCAGCGATGAGCTTCGGCAGCGGATCAGGACGTCTCCTTCGTTCTATCATATAGAGATAGTCGAAAACTCTAACGAGACCGATCGTCGCCAACCTTTCTGCCCAATGCTGCATCCACGGATGCGAAGAAGGCGCTCCGGCTCCGTGAGCAAAAATAAAAACGGGCGTTTCCATATTACCTCTCACCTCTCACGTTCACCTTGGCACGCCTCAGCTCCTGGTTTCCAATTCCTGATAGGCGGACCAGTGTTGATCCGCATCCCGCTGCCGACCGACCTTTTCAAGGCAGAGCGCCAGATTAAAATGTGCGTCAGCGTATTCCGGCGCCAGGATAAGCGTGGTCTGCAAGCTGACAATGGCCTCCGCAAATTTGGCGGTCTCTTCCTGAACGTGTGCCAGGTTATACCAGGCCAAAGCAAACCCAGGATCTTGAGTTGCGGCGGTCTGATAAGCTTCCTCCGCGGCATCGAGTCTGCCGAGCTCGAGCAGGACGTTGCCGAGATTGAAGTAAGCCGCTGGAAAGTGGGGGGATTTCGAGATCGCTTTTCGGTAGGCGCTTTCTGCGTCCTGGAGGCGCAGTTCTTCCTCGCAGATCTGACCCCGCTCAAACCAGCCCTGCGCCCCCAAGTTATCCGATGTAAATGAGATCGGAGGAGCTTTTGGTTTACTCTCGTTCTCGAAATTGAAGAAAAGCTCGCCCCCTGGAGAAAGACGATACTGTCCGAAGTCCGCCAGAATGGTTTTGGGATCCGCAACTACAATCTTCAATTGAGCGAGCGGCCTTTCGGTTCCGGGAAGCACAGAAGCCAATCCTTGCAGGCTTTGAGCGACGGTTTCCGGTTTGACCCCGTGGCTAACCAAGTCGCAAATGGTTTGAAGGGAAACGACGTCCTGAAAATCGTACAAGCCATTGTGTGAGTGGACGAGACTAAATTGTTCCCAGCGCTGCAGCATGTCCGGTTGGATATTCAGGAGCTGGCAAACCTCTTGCTTGGGATAAGCTTTCCAGAGTTCGCACTGTCGCTCTGCGAGCCCGGCCAACTCCAGAAAGACCAACTCTGAGACAATGCGGATCTGGCACCCGTCGCGGACCAGCTTCTCAGCGCGTCGCAGCTTCCCACTGATTTGGCCATCAGCCAGCAATGGCCAACCGCACATTCCTACCACCAGCGTCGAGGTCGATCGCGAGACGCTGTCGGCGGCTTTACCTCCGGCCGCCAGAACCGTTCTCACGGCTTCCGGCCGTGTCATGCTCGCAAGCTTTCCGGTGAAGGCCACCCGGGCGTTTTTGAGAGATTCCACGATCTTTGAA